>NZ_LT840184.1:4530689-4686356 GCF_900177425.1 Paenibacillus uliginis N3/975
ATACTCCGCTCTGCCAGAATGGCAACGAAGTCATCCGGCTTCACGCCCATCTTACGCAGTTTCCTTGCCAGTTGGTTGGCCTTTCGGTTCAACTCAGCATAAGTAAGCTGCTCATCCTCGAATACTACTGCTATATGATCAGGTGTTTTTATCACCTGCTCCTCGAACACATCCACGACGGTCTTGTCTATTGGATAATCGGTCGCCGTATTGTTGAACTCAAGGAGTTGATCCTTCTCTTGCTGAGTAATCATGTCGATCTCGGAGACCCTTCTCTCAGGGTTGGCTGCAAACGACAGTAAGACAGCTTGAATTCTGGAAAGCATACTTTGTACTTCTTTCAATACAAAGTGACTCGGATTATAAAGAATATCAAAGACCCATTGTTCACCAATAAAATATGTTTTCAAGGTAATTGCGTAGTTGGTTTGCTCGCGTCCCGACTCTAAAACAAACTGAAGTCCGTTTTCTCCGCCTTGCTGTTTCTCTTCGTTAACATAATAGTTATCAAAGGCAAACAGTACCTTGATCAGATCACCTTGTTGTTCAGTCAAGCCCTGAATGTCAGCGAGGGAACAATACGAGTACTGATCGCTCTCCGTCCCCTGCTCCTGAAGCTCATTCCAGAGCTCCAAGACAGTCATCCCCACGCTGGATCTTATCCTAACCGGGATGGTATTGACGAACAGTCCAACGATCTTCTCTATCCCTCGAACATTTGCATTCCTTCCGGAAACAACCTTGCCGAATACAACATCCTTAATGTTGCTGTATTGTTGCAGCACAATCCCCCAAGCAGCCTCAGCCACCGTATTGATTGTGATTTGACAGGAAGCAGCTTTCTGAAGAAGTTGATTAGTGATTTCATCCGGAATTTTTATTCCGATTCGTTCCATCTGCTTTTCCGTAGATTCGGGTTTTGTCATAGGCTTGATTTCAGCAATCTCCTGATATTCGGAGAGCAACTCACTCCAATAGGACAGCCCCATCTCACGGTCCTGCTTCTTGAGCCAGTTGACATAATCACCGTAGGTCGCGGATTGATGCTTTTCCTCTGCCGCCATACGCTCCAGATCAGACAGAATACTGCCGTTCTTCAATTTGTTGCAATAAGTTATGAAATCGCCAAACAGCATGTTAGAAGACCAGCCGTCAAATACAATGTGATGATAGCTCCAAAGAATCTTGTACTCATCAGGACTAAGCACAATATGCTTAACCCGCAGTAACGGATCATACTGCAAATCGAATCCGCGTTGGATGTTCAGATCAGCAAGTTCGGCAACCTTTTTCTCCTGCTCTAGTTTTCCGAGTCCCGAGAGATCAATTGTTTCAAAGTCTACTTCCCGACTGGTCAACAGGATCTGTCTCGGCTTAGACAGCTGTTCGTGCACAATCGCCATTCGGAGCACGTTATGCCGCATAACAAGCAATTTTAACACTTGCTGAACCTTTTCTTCGCTTATACCACCGCTGAACGCATAAACAAGCTGTGTGACATAGCTCGTCGATTGATGATCAGCGATGCTATGATAGAGGATTCCTTCCTGCAAAGAGGTAAGCGGGAATATGTCTTCCAATACAGATGGTTCTGCATACTGACGATGCAGTTCGGACAAATCTTCCTCCGTCAGGTCATAAGCAGAATAATCTGACACGGTTTTCTCTATTGCTCCCTGAGTACAGCAATACTTGATAGTTTCTATCAAATACTGTTGATATAGCTCGGCAAACCGTTCAACCATTACAGCAGAAAATCCGCTTCTGTCGTATTGAATCAGGAAGTTAAGCTTGCCGTCTGCGATGTATCCGTTCATGTCAATGATCCCAGACATTCCATTTTCCTCTGCAATGCTCTTTCCTGTTGAGAAGAAGGCAGCTTTCGATTCAGTGTCCATCTGACCTAAATAGTTGAAATAAATGTTAGCCGCAATATCCTGAAGCTCATACAACAGGCCGTAACCCAAACCGTGTGAAGGTACTTTTCGCAACATTTCTTTGATCGAAATGATGCTTTTCCGGATCTCCTCATGGCATTCAACAACGATCGGATGCTTTGTAGTAAACCAGCCAACAGTGCGATCGGTATCAATCTTCTTGTGAATTTCTTCCCGGCCGTGACCTTCGAGACCGACGACAACTTTTACCTGACCCGTAAGCCCGCGAACCGCGAGACCAATGGTACTGATTAACAAATCGTTGATTTCCGTATTGAACGCCTTTCCTGCGCGCCGCACCAGATGTTCCGTCTGTTCCTCATCGAAGCTGATCTTCACATTACCAAATCCCGTTTCCGTCCCGTTATCTTCCAAGTCAATTCTGCCATTTTTCATATTCGCCATTATTATTGCCCAATATTGCTGCTCCTGTTTAAGCAGGCTACTAGACTTGTACTCCTCTAAAGCTTCTGCCCAATCCTTGAAGGAAGCAGTCTTCGGTGGTAGGTTTACCGGCTTTCCATTCTCTACCTGTCTCAATGCAGTCTGCAGGTCTTCCAACAGGATCTGCCACGAAACGGCGTCCACAACGAGATGATGCAAGCACAGGAAGAGAAAATTACCGGAATCTATTTGGAAGAAAGCGGCTTTTATCATCGGCCCGTTCTCCAGATCAATACTACTCTGGAGCTTGTTGCAAGCTGCTTCCATCTGGAGGGAAGCAGCAGCTGCATCTCGGAAATCATACGTTTCAAAATCATATAGTTTGCTGTCGCAGCTACTCAAAATCGCCAATCTACCATCCCGATAAATAGATCGAATGATATCATGATGTACAGCCAGCGCATCAAGTGCCTTCCGAATGTGCGCTACGTTATCCGTGTCGATTTCCAACATCACATCCTGATTGTAGTGATGCGGCTTTTTAAGGTTGCGCACTTTGAAGTCTTTGAGAATCGGTGTCGGAATGATGCTTCCGGTTACCTCTTGTTGCTCATAGTAGTTCTCATGAGTAACAACAACGGTGCGGGCGATTGCTTCAACGGTATATTGGCTCATGATGTCGCGGACAGATAGTTCATAACCAAGGCTTCTTAATTTCGAAACGATACGGATCGCCTTGATAGAATCCCCACCAAGCTCGAAAAAGCTATCTTTGACACTTACCGCTTTTACTCCCAGCATTTCACCGAATACCTGACACAATAATTCTTCAATCTTGTTTCTCGGCATCACGAATTCACTTGTGTTATCGATGAATATCTGCGGCAGTGCCCGTTTATCAAGCTTGCCGTTTTTCGTGGTCGGCAGCTTGTCTATCTGCATGAAAGAGGTTGGAAGCATGTATTCAGGAAGAATCTTTCTGAGTTCTTCCCGCACTTCAGATGTGCTGATTTTTTCATCCGATACATAATACGCAAGAATCACTTTGTCACCGAATTCGTCTTCCCGGACAATTACTGCGTTGTCTCGGATGGATTCGATACTGCGAATCGCGTGAATTATTTCATCCAGCTCAATCCGGAATCCCCTGACTTTGACCTGCTCATCAATTCGACCAATATATTCGATGTTCCCGTCCGGCAACCATTTTGCAAGGTCACCTGTACGGTATAGCTTCCCATCACCAAAAGGATTATCAATGAATTTTTGCGCAGTCATCTCTGGCTTGTTCAGGTAACCACGTGCAACTTGTTCACCCGCGATGCAAAGTTCTCCGGGAACTCCAATGCCACAAAGGTTCATCCCGTTCATGATGTAGATCTGCGTGTTGGCAAACGGCTTGCCAATCGGCATAAAGGTACGTTCATCCGTTGCGGAATACGGATACAACGTGCTTCCGACAGTTGCTTCCGTAGGCCCGTATTCATTAAGAATCACGAGATGATGGCCGTAAGTATTTAGAATCTCGCTAGCCACATCGCTTTCCAGCTTCTCGCCTCCGACTACAAGGCAGCACAGTTTCTCTAGCGGCTTGTAGTTATAGTCGCCGAGTAGCATTTTCAACTGTGACGGCGTCATCTTGATAAATGTGTATTCTTTATTATTCATGATGAATCTTATGTCCATCTCTTTGTCCTTGTGAATCAGATCAAGCGTGCCACCAAAACAGAGCGGCAGAAAAATAGATGGTACCGTCAAGTCGAAACTGTAGTTGGTGAACAAAGGCACCAGAATCTCATTCCCTAGCAGGAACCGTTTGGCTGAATAGATCATATTTGTAGTCAGTGAATGGTGTTCAATCATGACGCCCTTCGGACGCCCTGTCGTCCCAGAAGTATAGATGCTATATGCTAAATCATTGCTGGAGACGTTCTTGTCCAGATTTGTTGGAGCACCTGTATAGAGATCAACAGAACTGAGATCGATACAGTCAATCTTTGTTACCAACGGTACCTCGGCCTTTGCTGTCAAAATAACTCTTGGTTTGCAATCGTCCACTATGTACTCGATCCTATCTGCAGGATATGTCGGATCGATCGGCACATAAGCACCGCCTGCCTTCAAGATGCCTAGGATTGCCACAATCATTTCCGTGCATCTTTCAGCGATGAGGGCTACAAAATCGTCAGGCTTGATGCCAATGCCGCGAAGCTGTCTAGCCAGCTGGTTTGCTTTTTGATTCAGTTCCTCATACGTAAGTTGTTCATTACCGAAGATGATTGCCGTGTTGTCCGGTTTGTTTCTGACCTGCTCTTCAAACAGATCTACGACCGTCTTGTCGAGTGGAAACGCCATACTAGTATCATTAAAAGTCTGTTGAATCAATATTTTATCGGCCTTGGTGATGGTCTCGATCTCACTGATCTTTATTTCTACATTCGCGGTTATCTGCTCCAGCAGGCCGATAAAGTGTACAAGCATTCGCTCAATGCTGTCTGCTTTAAACAAATCCATACAGTATTCGAGTTCGATACAGAAGCCAGTGCCCGTTTCAACAATGTCAAATTTAAGATCAAACTTGGAAGTTGTACTTTCTTGTCTGACAGACTCTATTTCTGCGCAGTGCATCTTAAGTTCTGGTTGCTCATTGTTTTGCAGTACCATCAGGACATCGAACAGCGGGTTTCTTGCCATATCACGTCTAACTTGTACCGCATCAACCAGTTCTTCAAACGGATACTCCTGGTTGTCGTATGCGTGCAGACATTTTTCTTTCATTTCGCTCAAAAACTCAGCAAATGTTTTATTGCCTTCCGGTCTCCCTCTCATAGCCAGGGTGTTAACAAACATCCCTAGAATATTCTCGGTGTCTTTGTGCGTTCGTCCGCTGAACAGACTACCGACGATAATATCCTCCTGCCTGCTATACTTGCTCAGCAGGATCATAATTGCTGAAAGGAACACCATATATTCAGTCGTATCGGTCCGCCGTGCGATCTCCTTGATTCTTTTCCCCAGTTCTCGGCCAGTCGTCGTATCGATAATGGCTCCATTGTAGCTCTGCATCTGCGGCCGTCTGTAATCAAGGGGCAAATCAAGCACAGGAATCTCGTCCGAAAACTCATTAACCCAATAAGCCTTTTGCGTTGAGAAGTCTTTCTTGCTGATCCATTCACTGTAATCCTTATACTGAAGCATCGGAGGTTTGAGAGATTCGCCATTGTACAGTGCTACAAATTCACGGATGAACGTCCCCATACTCATGCCGTCACTGATAATATGATGCATGTCAAGCATCAACAAGTGATCCTCTTCCCGCTTCACGAGCTTCATCCGTACAAGCGGAGCTTGCCCAAGGTCGAATGGTTTTACAAACTCCTTGAACTGTTCTGCTTCGGACGTATCCTTGACTTCTAGAAATTCAAAGTCAACCTTTGTCGTTTTTCTTACTTCTTGCACGGGCTCTCCGTCAACCATTAAGAAATTGGTGCGCAAAATCTCATGACGATCAATCATTTTTTGCAAAGCTATTCCAATGGATTCAATGTTCACCTGACCCTTAATCCTAAAGCTTTGTGGGATGTTGTAAGCAGTTCTGTCGATACCCATCTGGCAAACAACAAAAACCCGTTTTTGCGCAGATGACATGGAGTAGTATTTTTTTTCTTCTGCTGCTGTAATCGGTGTATAGGATACCAATTCTTTTTCGGATAATCGAATTGCTAAGCATTCCGGCGTCCGATTTGCAAAGATTTCCTGAAGCGGAATGCGATAGCCAGTTTTAGTTTCGATCGCATTGACAAGTCTTACTGCGCTCAGCGAATGACCGCCAAGTTCAAAGAAGCTGTCCTTAATACCCAATGAGGCAATGCCAAGAATCTCACTAAATAAAGCACACAAAATTTCTTCCGTTTCGTTTCTCGGCGCAACATATTCACGTGTACTCGTTACTTCGATTTCTGGAAGCGCCCGCTTATCGACCTTTCCGCTTCTTGTGACCGGAATGCTGTCAATTTGCATAATATATGCAGGGATCATATATTCCGGCAACGACGCTCCAAGGTTCTTCTTAAGTGCGGACTCGCTCATTTCTGTGTCGGATACAAAATAAGCACAGATCGCAGAATCTCCTGATTTGTCTTTGGCAGCGATGACAGCTACATCTACAATCCCTTCTATATGTCGCATCGCACTTTCAATTTCACCCAGTTCAATCCGGAAGCCTCTGATCTTGACCTGCTCGTCGATCCGCCCCTGGTATTCAATGTTGCCGTCGGGCAGCCATCTAGCCAAATCTCCCGAACGATACAGCTTACCTTCTCCAAAAGGATTATTGATAAATTTCTCCGCTGTCAGCTCAGGTCTGTTCAGATAACCTCTTGCTAAGCCCGCGCCGGCTATACACAGTTCTCCCGGGACCCCTATTCCGCACAAACTCATTCCATTCAGTATATATATCTGTGAGTTTAAAATCGGTTTGCCTATCGGAACCGGATACGGGATGTCACTCTTTCCGTCATATTCCCAGTTAGTAGCTAGCACTGTATTTTCCGTCGGACCATAAGCATTAATATACTTGCAACGCCGGCCTGCTTTTTCGATAATTTCCCCATTCGATGCAGATCCGCCCGTTGTCAGCGCCTTTAGACCGGTGAGTTCTGTCTGCACATAATACTGCGGCGGCAACAAGGTCAGCGTGATTCCACTCTTATTCACGAACGCATTGAAGCTTCCCGTATCCAAAATGGTTTCCTTCGGGATCAGTGTCAACCTTGCTCCAAGCAGAAGCGATAGTGTCATTTCCCAAACTGCGGCGTCAAAGACGTAATTGGCAAACTGCAGGACGTTGTCCTGTTCGGTTACCTGATACAGCTCCATCAGATGGGTACGCAGGGCGACAATCCCGCAATGTTCCAGCATAACACCTTTTGGCTGACCAGTAGTTCCTGACGTATAGATGACATAAGCTAAATCCTCAGGTTTGTTTACCTTTGTTGGATTTGTGGAAACCCCTTCCCAAATTTCCCGCTCTGCAAGATCGATTACTGGTATTCCAATATCATGTTTAGGTTCTGCCTGGTAGACAAGAACAGCTTTGGGCTGGCAATCCTTAAGCATGAATGCAATTCTGTCTTCTGGGTAGGTTGGATCTATCGGTACATAAGCCCCTCCCGCTTTCAAAATTCCGTAAATCCCTACAATCATCTCGACACTCCGCTCTGCCATAATGGCTACGAAGTCGTCCGGTTTTACGCCCATTTCGCGCAATTTTCTTGCCAGCTGATTGGTTCTCTCATTCATCTCTGTGTACGTAATCTGCTGACTTTCGAGTACTATTGCTATATTATCGGGTGTTTTCTTTACCTGCTCCTCGAATAAATCTACTATGGTCTTAGTATTGGCATTGCCTGTATAGCTATGGTTGAACTCGTTGAGTATTTTTTCCTTCTCGTTATCATTTACTGCTTCGATATTGGAGACTTTTCCTTGAGGATTTGCAACAAACTCGTGTAACACCCTTTCAATCATTGCCAGAATACTTTGAATTTCGCCTTTTACATACTCATTTGGGTTATACATAATCTCAAAACGCAAGCAACCATCCACTACTCCGGCAATTACGGTTATTGCATAATTAGTTTTTTCTCTTACCGACTCCAGTTTAAGCTGCAGCCCAACAATGTTGTCTTGGTCTTTTTCTTGATCCAAGTGATTTTCAAATACGAAAAGTGACATTATCAAACTTGATTTTTGTTTGGTTAATTCCTGAATTTCGGCAAGAGAACAATACGAATATGCGTTACTTTTTGTCCCTTGCATTTGAAGCTCTTTAAATAGATCCAAAATAATCGTATTATCTTTATCATTTACTCTTACTGGTATTGTGTTAATGAATATCCCAACTATTTCTTCAATTCCTCTAACATCTGCATTTCTTCCCGATACAACTTTCCCAAACACAACATCTTTGGTAAAGCTATATTGTTGTAATACAATTCCCCATGCAGCTTCTGCTATTGTATTTATTGTTAAACGGTTAGATGATGCCAATGAAAGTAAACTTTGACTTGTTTCCTTTGAAACCTTTACCTTCTCTTGGGCTACTTTCATGTCTGAAGGTACAGGTTTCATCACTGGTTTTATTTCTGATATTTCTTGATAATCTTCCAGTAAATTTCCCCAATAGGAGATTCCAAGCTCTTTATCCTGCTTTTCAACCCATTTGATATACTCACTATATTCTGCTGTCCGATTCTTTTCTTTTAAAACCATTTCTTCGATTTCTAGCATGCTTTCATCGTTGTTAAGAGAATTGTAATAATTCTGAAAATCATTGCATAGCAATGATGAACACCAGCCGTCAATGATGATATGGTGATAACTCCATATCATTTTGCACTTATTTTCACGAAGAATGATGTACTTTACTCGAAAAAGCGAATCTTCTTGCAAATCAAATCCGCGGTTTACATCAAGTGCTGCTATTTCAGCTATTTTATTTTGCTGCTCATTTTCTGCAAGCCCTGATAAATCAATCCTTTCGAACTCAGGTTCTCTATTTAACAATACGACCTGTTTCGGGCGTTTAAATTCACCAAATACAATGGAAGATTTTAGTACCCCATGTCTCATGGCAAGAAGTTTAAGTCCTTGTTTGATCTTACCTTCTTTAACTTCTCTGCTGACTTCAAAAACATTCTGTATGAAATAATCTGTAGATTCATTATTAGCTAAACTATGATATAAAATCCCCTCTTGTAAAGGCGAAAGTTCGTAAATGTCAACAATCTCCGTTTTATCTGCAAAACGGTTGTATACCATTGATAGATCAGTCTGTGTTAACTCACTTGCTGAAAAATCCGAAGGGGTTTTAACCGTTTCTTTTTGTTTAATACAAAATCTTATACTTTCATTCAGACTGTCCTTATACAAATTAGCAAGCTTCTGAACTGTCTCTGATGCAAAAAGGCCGCTGTCATATTTAATTGTAAACTTCAATTCCCCTTGATGTATAACTCCACTAAAGAGTATATTCGTTGATAAATTATTTTCGTCTGCTAAGCGTTTTCCGGTTGAATTAACAACAGAAGCGTAGCCCTTCGATTCAGCGTCCATTTGTCCCAAATAGTTAAAGTAAATATCTGCTGATATTTCCGGAAGACCCTCTTTTAATAGACCGTATCCCATCCCATGATTCGGTACTTTTCTTAGCATTTCTTTGGTTGATATAATGCTGTCTTGTATAGTTCCACTGCATTCCACAATGATCGGATACATGCTCGTAAACCAACCAACGGTTCTATCTATATCTATCTTCTTATGAATCCCCTCTCTTCCGTGTCCTTCCATCATTATGGATACACGTTCTTGACCTGTACACCCTTTTACAGACACCCCTAATGCACTTATTAGCAAGTCATTAATCTTTGTGTTGAATGCTTTACCGGCTTTATGTAATAGATTATATGTTTCTTCCTTGCTGAAACTCAGGCTTATAACAACATGCCCTGTGCCTGTCTCATTTCCGCTTGTCGCTAATTTACCTTCTTTAATTTTGGTTGTGATTATCTCCCAGTATGCTCTTTCCTTTTTCAGCTGCACACTCTCTTTGTATTCCCTGAGCGCTTCCCCCCATTCTTTATACGAAGCGGTCTTTAGAGGCAGCTCAATTTTGTTATCACCAGCCTTTATCTGCTTCATAGCGGTCTCAAAGTCTTCCAGCAGAATGCGCCAGGAAACCCCATCCACAACTAGATGATGCAAGCATATGAACAGGTGATTTTTCGGCTCAGTTTTGAATAATGCCACTTTCATTAGCGGTCCATTTTCCAAATCCAAGCTGCTTTGCAGTTTCGTACAAATCCCTTCAATATCTACTAATCTATAATCACCGTCTATTACGTCAAATATTTCGAAATCATACAGCCTACTCTTTTGTGCACTTAATATTTCCAGCTGCCCGTTTCTGTAGACAGAACGAATGATATCATGGTGGACCACCAATGCATCGATAACCTGCCTGATTTCCATTTCATTGTTTGTGTCAATTTCTATCATTATGTCTTGGTTAAAGTGGCTCGGCTTGACCAAACTCCATGCTTCGAATTGCTGGATAATCGGAGTGGAAACTACTTTTCCCGTAACTTCACTCTGTTCGTATTTATTTTCATAAGATGATGCCCTAACGCTGTATGCAATAGCCTCAATTGTGTGTTTGCTCATGATGTCCTGAACAGAAACTTCAAATCCTTCGCTTCTTATTTTCGATACGATTCTTATTGCCTTGATCGAATCTCCGCCTAACTCAAAGAAGCTGTCCTTAACGCCTACTGTTCCGATGCCAAGAATTTCGCTAAATAAAGCACACAAAATCTCTTCTGTTTCATTACTTGGCGCAACATACTCTCGCTTGCTCGTTATTTGGATTTGTGGAAGTGCCCTCTTGTCTAGCTTCCCGTTTCTTGTGACCGGAATACTATCTATTTGCATGATATATGCAGGTATCATATATTCCGGCAGCGACTCTCCAAGCGTCTTCTTAAGCTCGGATCCGCTTATCTCTTTGTCAGAGACAACATAAGCACAAATCGCAGGATCACCTGAATTGTCTTCCCTGGCGATAACAGCTAAGTCCACGATCCCTTCTACACTTCTTATTGCACTTTCAATTTCACCTAGTTCAATTCGGAAGCCTCTGATCTTGACCTGCTCATCAATCCGTCCCAAATACTCGATGTTTCCGTCAGACAGCCATTTGGCCAAGTCTCCCGAACGATATAATTTTCCTTCTCCAAAAGGATTTTCGATAAATTTTTCTGCTGTGAGCTCGGGTCTGTTAAGATATCCTCTTGCCAAACCTGCGCCAGCAATACACAGTTCTCCGGGAACGCCTACTCCGCACAAATTCATTCCATTCAGTATATATATCCGTGAGTTTGGCATCGGTTTACCTATCGGAATATTATGCGGTATTTCACTTTCCCCGTCATATTCCCAGAGAGTGGCCTGTACTGTATTTTCCGTCGGTCCAAAGGCATTTATGTATCTGCTTCTACCACCTGATTTATTTACAACTTCCGGACTTGACATCGATCCTCCCGTCGTAATTATTTTTACGCTCGGTATATCAGTCTGCAGATAAAACTGCGGCGGTAATGCAGCTATTGTTATTCCGCTTTCTTCTACTAACTTATTAAAGCTTCTGATGTCTGAAATGCTAGCTTGTGTTGCAATCGTCAGCGTTGCACCAGTCAATAAGGAGATGGT
Source organism: Paenibacillus uliginis N3/975 (assembly GCF_900177425.1). Classification (NCBI taxonomy): domain Bacteria; kingdom Bacillati; phylum Bacillota; class Bacilli; order Caryophanales; family Paenibacillaceae; genus Paenibacillus; species Paenibacillus uliginis. The sequence continues at coordinate 4,542,278 of NZ_LT840184.1, forward strand.
CATTTCCCAAACAGAACCATCAAATACATAGTTTGCAAATTGAAGAACATTATCCTTCTCCGTCACCTTATATAAATCCAGGAAATGAGTTCTGAAGGATGCTACACCACTGTGTTTAATCATGACACCTTTCGGTGTACCTGTCGTTCCCGAGGTGTAGATCACATAGGCTAAATCCTCAGGTTTATTTACCTTTCTCGGATTTGTGGACAGCCCTTCCCATATCTCCCTCTCTGCAAGATCGATTACTGGTATTCCAATATCATGTTTTGGTTTTGTCTGGTAAACCAGAATGGCCTTGGGCTGACAATCCTCAAGCATGATTGTAATTCTGTCATCTGGAGAGGTTGGGTCTATCGGAACATAAGCCCCACCCGCTTTTAGAATTCCATAAATACTCACAATCATCTCGATACTCCGCTCTGTCATAACGGCTACGAAGTCATCTGGCTTTACGCCCATTTTACGCAATTTCCTTGCAAGTTGATTGGATCTTTTATTCATCTCTGCGTAAGTAATATGCTCATCTTCAAATACTACTGCTGTATTATTAGGTGTTTTCTTTACCTGGCTCTCAAATATATCTACCATTGTCTCAGTTTTAGCATTGTCTAGATATTTATGGTTGAATTCGTTGATTATTTTTTCTTTATCCCTATCGCTTATCGCTTCGATCTCGGAAACTTTACCCAGGGGATTTGCAACAATCGCGTGCAATATTTTTTCAAACATTAACATGATGTTTTGGATTTCGTCTTTTATATACTCATTTGGGTTATACGATAGATCAATGTTTAATCTGTTGTAGTCCAGACTAACGCTTGCACTTATAGCATAGTTTGTCTGCCTTCTTTCCGACTCAACCGTTAAACGGAGCCCGTTTTCACTGGTATCCAATCTATCCTTAAAACCAAGCGAATCTTCAAATACACACAGCGTTTTCATCAACTTATTTTTTTGCTTTGTTAACCCCTGAATCTCGGCAAGAGAACAATACGAATATCTATTGCTCTTTTCCCCCAGCTTCTGAAGTTCTTTCAAAAGCTCCAAAATGGTAATATCCTTAGTACTTTTCACTCTTACAGGAATTGTATTAATAAATAACCCGACTATATTTTTAATTCCTCTTATGTCTGCATCTCTGCCTGATACAACTTTTCCGAATACTACATCGCTTGTATAGTTGTATTTTTGTAAAACTATTCCCCAGGCAAGTTCTACTGCAACATTTATTGGTATATTATTAGAATCAATGAAATTAAGCAGCTTATTCGTTACATCTTCGGAAAGCCTGTGTCCTGTTTTAACCATTTGAACAGTAGTATGTTTAGGTTTCGCCATCGGCTTAATTTCAGCCATTTCATCATAATCCGCCAGCATTTCCCTCCAGTAGGAAAGTCCTGCTGCCCTATCCTGTTTATCAAGCCACTCTACGTATTCATCGTATCCTGCTTCCTGACTTTTTTCTTGGGATATATCTTCTATCATCTCAGACATTGTTTTTCCATTGTTAAGCGAATCATAGTATCTCTTAAAATCACTATATATTAAAGGTAGGCACCAACTATCAATAATAAGATGATGATAAAGCCAAATCATTTTGTAGTTTTTGTTATCCAATACAATATATTTTACTCTTAAAAGAGAATCTTTCTGCAGGTCAAATCTGCGCTTGACATTGAGATCCGATATCTCATCCAGCCTACATTGTTTCTCCATTTCGCCAAGCCCTGACAGATCAATTTTTTCGTACTCTATTTCTCTACTACCTAATACTACCTGACCTTGATTTGCTAGTTTCTCGTCCGTAATAGCTGTTCTTAATACATCATGTCTTAGTGTGAGCAACCTAAGCGCTTGAATGATTTTTTCCTCTCTAATTTCACCTTTTAAGTTTATTATGTACTGCATCATATTTTGTGTAGACTCACTGTCAGTCATATGATGGTAAAGCATTCCTTCCTGCAAAGGTGTGAGTGAGTATATACCGTTGATTAATTTAGTTTTTTCATCGTTAATCATCATTAAACCCCTCTCGAATTTGAAAACTTTATATTTCTAAAATCAACCCCAACTTTATACTTATAGCTCACCTCATGAACAAACTTTCACAAGCTATCTGATTCCAAAAGAATCTCAGGAAAAAGCTCATCAAAAAAAGTGACTTGTCTGGATAAACCAAGTTTGGTTACAACGAAGTCACTTCAACGAAACAATATTATGTAATTCCCATCAACTATTCTGATGATTTTTATACTTCTTATAATTTCTGATAACGTCAGTATTTTATGTAAAAGAAAAAATCAACTCTTGTAAATGCAGTGAAGCGTTTGTTGTCCCCCTCAAACTGAGTTACTAGGAACTTTTCTAGGGTTCTACATGTGGGACCTGTTCTTTGCCTTTTTCATTTCACTATTTGCTACGTGCCACATAAACAGAGCAAGATAAACATCCTCCTTAGAGACTGTTTCACGCTTCACTGCAATATATTCTAACGTCGATGTAGACCAAACCTAACGTTTGAATAGCATTTATTTAGCGAAGATATCAACAGCCGCATTAAGTTCATTTTTTGTATAATAAAGACAAATTATGTATTATTTTTACTAAATAGCTATATAACGCCATAATCATACCATAAAATAACAGAAGAAGTAAATCCATCAAATTACTTTTTTTGATAAAATGCCACATTATTCAATTAATAGTTGTTTAATTCCACATAAAACCTTACACAGGCTTCATCCCTCTACCTTTAAAAATGAATTTTTGGTTTTTATTTTAAATTCCAGACAAATATTGACATTTTATTCAGATTGAAATTATACTACATTAGTACCGAAAATATTAAATGACTAAGAGGTGAACACACTTCCGTAATAGTAAATGCTGAGAAGTTATTTATTTCCATAGCCATAAAGAGATTTAATAAAGCTGAGTTTAGACACCGTGCATACTAAGGCCGTCAAACCCAAAGAATGATGCTTATGCTCTGCTTAAAGAGGAGGGGAAGGCTAAATCAAGCAGGTTTTAGAGTTCTGAAATTAGTGAAATGCTAGATGTCATATCTCCAAAAGTTACACAAATACATAAGAAATTAGAGATGAAGAGCGGTTCTTAAAGAACTACGCAAGAAGAGTGACGGTAACAGAGACTTCATTTAGCGGGTAAATTCAATTCTTAGGTATATAAGAAAGTGATAAACTAGCAGGTTTACTCACTAAAGCTCATGGCTGTTTTGAGCATATAAACGTGAGTCTGACTGAAAATGGGGATGAATAATATGATGAAATTATTTAGGTATTTGAAGCCCTTTCGGCTTCCAATCCTAGTGGTGTTCGCATTGGTCTTTATGCAGTCTTTATCAGACTTGTACTTACCTACACTAATGGCGGACATCGTAGATAAAGGGATCATTAACGGTGATATCCCGTATATCTGGAAAATTGGCGGTATCATGCTAATATTTGCAGCCATTGGAGCGATTTGTTCTATTGGAGTAAGCTATTGCTCTTCACGTGTGGCTATAAGATTCGGCCAAAAATTACGGAGTAAAATGTACCGTCATGTACAGAATTTCTCCCTGCAGGAGTTCGATACGTTTGGTACAGCATCTTTAATTACCCGAAGCACAAATGATATCTATCAAGTTCAGCAAGTGCTCATTATGCTTCTTCGTATGATGATCAGTGCACCGATGATGTGTATTGGCGGTATGATCATGGCCGTAAATAAAGATGCCGAGTTATCGCTTGTTATTGTGGTCATCATTCCTGTACTTGTTGCAGCCATTGCGATTATAGCGCTGAGGGGACTTCCACTATTTAAATCTATGCAGGTGAAGTTAGATACGTTGAACCGCGTTTTACGTGAGAATCTTACAGGAATGCGAGTGATTCGCTCGTTCAATCGTACTGAACATGAGACCAAGCGCTTTGAAGATGCCAATGTAGATTTAACAAACACAGCGGTTAAAGTAAACAAAATTATGGCAGCTATGATGCCGATCATGATGTTAGTTATGAATTTCTCAACCATTGCCATTGTCTGGTTTGGCGGGGTTCGTATAAGTAACGGCGATATGCAAGTGGGATCTTTAATGGCATTTATTCAATACGCGACACAAATTATATTCTCGCTTATCATGGTATCCGTTATCTTTGTTATCCTTCCAAGAGCTTCTGCTTCGGCTATTCGGATTAATGAGGTATTGGACAAGGTACCGGAAATTAATGACCCCTCACAACCTAAACAAGCCAATCTTCAAAGGGGCTACCTCTCATTTAAAGACGTAACATTCCATTATCCTGGTGCAGAGCAACCAGCGATTTCTAACATTTCCTTTGATGCCGGACCGGGTGAGACAACCGCAATTATTGGTGGCACCGGATCAGGTAAATCCACACTGTTGAGTCTTATCCCGCGCTTCTATGATGTAGGCAGCGGAAAAGTGCTTTTAGATGGTGTGGATGTCCGAGAACTTTCTCAGGAACAATTACGGGAGAAGATTGGTTTCGTTCCCCAGAAGTCATTGCTCTTCACCGGTACTATTGCAGATAATATTCGTTACGGTAAAAAGAATGCTAATGATGAAGAGATACAACGTGCGGCTGACATTGCACAGGCTACCGAATTTATATCCAATATGAAGGACGGATTCCAATCCGAGATTGCGCAAGGTGGCGGTAATGTCTCAGGTGGTCAAAAACAACGGCTATCTATCGCTCGTGCATTGGTTAGGCAGCCAGAAGTATATGTATTTGACGATAGCTTCTCAGCGCTAGATATGAAGACAGATGCAAAGCTTCGTACCGCCCTGAAAGAAGTTACTATGAATGCTACGGTACTCTTAGTAGCACAGAGAGTAAGTACCGTGATGGATGCAGATCGAATTATCGTGTTGGATAATGGTGGCATTGTCGGAATAGGTACACATCGAGAGTTAATGGATACCTGTGATGTGTATCGTGAGATTGTATCCTCACAGTTGTCAGAGGAGGAAAGCGCATGAGTGAAAAGGAAAGAAAAAACAGGCCTGCTGGACGAAGTCGCAGCCAAGGTGGACCAGCAAGTATTATGCCCGGAGAGAAGGCTAAAAACTTCAAGGGATCTTTAAAGCGATTGATTCAGTATCTAAAACCTCGCAAGATTACATTGATATTCATTTTATTGATGGCAATACTAAGTACTATATTTAGTATTGTAAGCCCCAAAATTCTGGGGAAAGCAACAACTAAATTATTTGAAGGCATCATTGCGATGAGTAAAGGTGTCCCAAATGCCAAAATAGATTTCCATTATATCACTCAAATTTTGCTGATTCTGGCTGGTTTTTATATCATCAGTGCGCTATTCAGTTATATACAACAGTATCTGATGGCTGGTGTTGCTCAGAAAGTTGTACTCGATATGCGGGCGCAGATTAACAGTAAGTTATCTCGCTTGCCGCTCAAGTATTTCGATTCCCAGACACATGGCGAAATTCTGAGTCGCGCTACAAATGATGTCGATAATATCAGTACAACACTACAACAAAGTTTAGCTCAGCTTATTACATCGGTTGTGACCATTGTCGGGGTCATTGTCATGATGCTGACGATCAGTCCATGGTTGACGCTTATTACCATTGTCACCTTACCTCTAAGTGTGCTTGTTGTAAAAGGTGTGGCTACTCGATCACAGAAGTATTTTAAGGGACAACAGAAGTCTCTGGGTGATATGAATGGACACGTTGAGGAAATGTACACAGGACATAAGATTGTAAAGGCATTTGGACTCGAAGAGCAAACGTTAAAGGATTTTGACGAAATCAATGAGAACTTGTACCTTTCTGGTTGGAAGGCCCAATTCCTTTCTGGAATGATTATGCCATTAATGAGTTTCGTTAGTAATATTGGTTATGTATTTGTGTGTGTCGTCGGTGGTATCTTTGTCTCTAATGGAAAAATCAAAATCGGGGATGTACAAGCATTTATTCAGTATACGAGACAATTCTCGCAACCGATTGCTCAAACAGCAAACATTGCCAACATCATTCAATCAACAATAGCATGTGCTGAACGTGTATTTGAACTCTTGGATGAGCAAGAAGAAGTGCCAGAAATTCAGAATGCTAAAATGGTTATGTATCCTCGAGGCGCGGTTCAATTTGAACATGTTAATTTTGGGTACAAAGAAGATTCAATGCTTATCAAAGATATGAACATTGATGTGTCACCCGGACAGAGCATTGCCATTGTAGGGCCGACAGGAGCAGGAAAGACGACACTCATCAATCTTTTTATGCGTTTCTATGAATTGAATGGTGGGGCGATTAAGATTGATGGTGTGAATATCACCGATATGAAGCGCGGTGACCTTCGCAGTAAGTTCGGTATGGTTCTTCAAGACACTTGGCTCTTTAATGGTACGATTCGAGATAATATCGCTTATGGCCGCGAAGGAGCTACGGAAGAGGAGATCATTACAGCTTCTAAAGCAGCCCATGCGGATCATTTCATTCGGACCCTTCCGGATGGGTATAATACGATTCTGAATGAAGAAGCCTCCAATATTTCTCATGGTCAGAAGCAACTCCTGACGATTGCCAGAGCCATCCTTGCAAATCCGTCGATTCTTATTTTAGACGAAGCGACGAGTAGCGTAGATACGCGTACTGAAATTTACATTCAGAAAGCCATGAATGAGCTGATGAAAGGTAGAACAAGCTTCGTAATTGCACATCGATTATCTACGATTCGAGACGCCGATCTTATTCTAGTAATGAACAATGGTAGTATGATTGAAAAGGGCACCCACGAGCGGTTACTGAAACAGGGGGGCTTCTATGCAGACTTGTATAACAGTCAATTCTATCAAGTAATGGAAAAAGTTGTGGTGTGATGTAAGTCTAGTTAATGACAAAAGGAGTATGCACTGTATATTTACCAGTGGCGTACTCCTTTTTGATATACTGATATACATGTTCTATACACTTTGTAGTAAAACTCGAAAAAATGTTCAGTTTAGGTGTAATCCAAAGTTCTTCACACACTGATTTAACAGATCTCGATATTCAAGTTTCTTTCTATCGTCTAAAATTTCCGGGCCGCGAACGTGGCCAGCTTCGTGCCCTTGTTCGGACAGTAACTCTCAATGGCCCTGATTAGCCCAATTGTACCAATGGAGATGAGGTCCTCCATGTCTTCGCCTGTATTGTCGAATTTTTTGAGGTTGTGGGCACGATGCGATGTCAAAAAAATAAACCAATTACGATCGTTTCCGATTCGAATTGGTTTACTTATGTGTTTTATAATTATTTTGTAGTTTCCGATTAATTTCTTGTGTCCATTCAGGCAGTTCATTTAAATAATATTTTATCCGCTTTTATCTGCTTCAAAAATAAACTCTCCATTAGCTTTACTTTTATCAACAACAATTAATTGATCAATCAGGTCTCAGTGAGATATCAGAATATCACCTAATCCCACATAAAACATAATGATTTCAAAGCCTTGTTCCTTTGCATCTCTCATCTGCCTTATAACGTTACCACCCGCTAAAGTGGTTTCCACAGTGAAGTCCCACTTATTTCTGATACATTCTCTGGCTATTCTTATAGCTTCTTTTCCAGCGGATACTTTACTCTTTTCAGGATGCCCGTTATTGATTTTGCGGGCTAGTGCATCTGGATCAATATTCACACTGACTCCAAGCCGGTCAACAATCAAGTTGCGGATTGTGCTCTTACCACTTCCATTATTACCTGCAAACACATACATTGTTACATTTATCTCATTCATGTGTGAAATCCTGTTCATTCATTTTCTCGATCTTACCCGTACTATATTCTCTAACAATTTGCCCCTCATTTGTCTTATATACAATATATGTTCCATTTGCTTTAGCATCCAACTTCGCCCGGTCACCCGTTAACCGGATCAATTTAGCAAGGTCCTTCGTAAGATTCATAATTACACAAACACCTCATTTCCCACTTATAGTTCGAGTATACCACAGTACAGCGCATTTTATATCTGCTTCAAGCTATACAGATAATTCAGTGATTTTGGAATTTCTTATTAAAAACATAAACAACCTGCAGGATCGAGACATTTGAAGTCTCATTCCTACAGGCAATTTCTTACCTCACCGCTTCGCCTTATAAAACTCATGATACAACTTCATCAATGCCCGCTTCTCAATCCGTGATACATAGCTACGCGAAATCCCGAGCTCCTTCGCGATCTCCCGCTGCGTCCGTTCCTCACCGCCTGCTTCAAGGCCGAAACGCCCGATGACCACTTCCTTCTCCCGGTCGTCCAAAATGTCCAGATTGCGGTAAATCTTGCTCTTTTCAATCTTCAACTGCACCGCATCCACAATATCATCAGCCTCTGAGCCAAGGATATCTATCAAAGTGATTTCATTGCCCTCTTTATCCGTTCCAATCGGATCATGAAGAGATACGTCCTTGCGGGTCTTCTTCAGGGAACGAAGATGCATTAGTATCTCATTTTCTATACAACGCGCGGCAAATGTCGCAAGCTTCGTCCCTTTGTTTGGTCGAAAGCTCTCTATTGCCTTAATCAGACCGATCGTTCCGATCGAAATCAGATCTTCCAGATCCTCGCCCGTATTATCGAATTTTTTGACAATGTGGGCCACCAGCCTGAGGTTATGCTCAATGAGCTTGTTGCGGGAATTGGGGTCACCTTCCGCCATAAGAAGCAGATGCCTCGCTTCCTCTTCCTCGGTCAAGGGCTGGGGAAACGCATTATTTTTCACATACGATACGAGTAGGCTCAATTCTTTAATGAACAAAGCAATTGCGGTAAACAGTCCAGGCACTGGGGACACCTCCTGCAGAATACAATGCAACCGACCCTTTATCGCGCTCGGTTCTAGTCTGTTCATTGTATGTGGGCAGAGGCCCAGAAGTGCATGTACAGGAATTCTACCTCATCTTATTGTTTAAGAAAGCATCATTTTACCAAAAAAGGTCACCTTCCCCCCGTACATTTCCATCAGATGAACTTTTACAATAAGTATAGTTATTCCATAATCAGGCTAACGTGTAGCCTTAGGATGGAAGAGGGATAGCATCTTTATCCTATCAAGCAAAAAAGGAGCGTTTGCGCCGATGGTAAAAGAACTGCATGCGGACATCGTTATTCTCGGAGGCGGCACCGGTGGTACGGCTGCCGCACTTGCAGCTGCCAAATCAGGAAAAAACGTAATTATGACAGAAGAGACCCGCTGGATTGGTGGCCAGCTCACAAGTCAAGCTGTACCGCCAGATGAGCATCCATGGATTGAATCGTTTGGCTGCACGCGCAGCTATCGTCAGTTTCGTGAGGGAGTAAGGCAGTATTATCGCAATCACTTTCCCTTAACGGCAGCGGCCAGAGCAGATATCCACCTGAATCCCGGAGGCGGGATTGTAAGCCGGTTGTGTCATGAGCCCCGTACGGCTCTAGCCGTGTTGCAAGAAATGCTCGCCCCTTATATACACAGCGGAAGATTAAAAATTATGTATGAGTATGTGTTAGAGCAGGCCGAAGTTACTGGAGATCAGGTCAGTAGCGTAACCGTCAAGAGCCTCAACACGGATGTACGTGTGATATTACATGCACCTATGTACTTGGATGCAACAGAATGCGGTGATCTTCTTCCAGCTGCAGGCGTGGAATATGTCACTGGAGCGGAATCCAAGGCAGAGACCGGTGAACCACATGCGGTTGACGGGGAAGCAATGCCAATGGATATGCAGGGCTTTACCTACTGTTACGCAGTTGATTATATGGAGAATGAGGATCATACCATTGACAAGCCGGAACAGTATTCATTTTGGTGTGATTACAAACCTGAGTTCTGGCCCGATCACCTGCTAAGTCTTAGTGGTGTAAAACCTGCAACGATGGAACCTGTAAGATATGAGATTTTCCCAGACACGGAAAAGTTTTCTTTGTTCATGTACCGGCAAATCCTCAATCAGAAGCTTTTTCAGGAAGGAGCATTCCAGAGTCCGATTTCGCTCATCAATTGGCCTCAAAACGACTACTGGCTAGGCTCTGTGATCGATGTTAGTGAGGAGGAGCGCCGCCGCCACTTATATGGCGCTAAGCAGCTTAGCCTTTCTCTGCTCTATTGGCTGCAGACCGAAGCGCCCCGTCCGGACGGCAAGCAGGGTTATCCCGGTCTGCGGCTTAGACCAGATGTCGTTGGTACCGAGGACGGCCTAGCGATGTATCCTTACATACGTGAATCAAGGAGGATTCAAGCAGAGTTTACCGTACTGGAGCAGCATGTCGCTACGAATAGTCGTCCAGACGGGAAAGCAGAAACGTTCCACGATTCCGTTGGCATCGGATGTTACCGCATAGATCTGCATCCGAGCACAGCTGGCCAGCCCTATATTGATATATCTTCTCTGCCCTTTCAGATCCCGCTCGGCAGCTTGATTCCGAAACGGGTGACCAACGTACTCGCCGCTTGCAAAAACATCGGTGTTACCCACATTACGAATGGATGCTACCGACTGCATCCAGTGGAGTGGAACATCGGGGAGGCTGCCGGTTACTGTGCAAGCTATTGCCTGGACCGAAATCTGCCTCCTACTGCCGTTCGTAACGATGAAACCGAGCTTTCCCAATTCCAGAAGAGACTTACTCAAGAAGGTATCGAGCTTCAGTGGCCGACCATACATTCCGTTTAATTCAAAAATCCGTGGTCTGTATCCTATATCTATAGCAGAGGTGAATAAACAATGAGTGAAGTCATACGAATCGGTGTCATCGGAGCAGGAAGCATCTCTGAAATGCACCTGAAATCTTATCAGCAGAATCCGCAAGCCATCCTGTACGCGGTATGTGATTTGAAAGTGGAGCGAGCACAGGCCAAGGCTGAGAAATACGATATTCCTTTTGTCTATTCCGACTACAAAGAGCTCCTTGCTAATCCGGACATTGATGCTGTAAGCATCTGCACTTGGAACAACTCACACGCAGAAATTAGTATAGCTGCCCTTCAGGCCGGTAAAAACGTGCTTGTGGAGAAGCCTCTCTGCAAATCTGTAGATGAAGCGTTAGCCGTTGAACAAGCGGTAGAGCAATCCGGAAAAACGCTTCAGGTTGGATTCGTACGCCGGTATGCCTCCAACACACGAATCGTCAAGCAGTTCATGGACAACGGTGATATTGGCCCGATTTATTATGCAAAAGCTTCTTGCATCCGCAGGCTGGGCAACCCCGGCGGTTGGTTCTCGGACACTGAACGCTCCGGCGGCGGGCCTCTGATCGATGTCGGGGTTCACGTTATCGATTTATGCTGGTACCTTATGGGTAAACCAAAAAGTAAAATCGATCAGCGGAAATACTTACAACAAGCTTGGAAACCGATCGAACATTCAAAATCTGAACTTTTATAAAGCAGCAGACTATAATGCCGAGCACAACACCGTGGAGGATATGGCCAACGCATTAATCCGGTTTGATAATGGTGCCTCTCTCCTGGTTGACGTTAGCTTTACTCTCCACGCCAAGGAAGACGAGCTGACCGTAAAGCTATACGGTGAGAACGGCGGCGTGGAGCTCGAGCCCCGTCTGACCATCATCACCGAGAAGCATAATACGATCCTGAATACGACACCACAGATTAACAATCTAAGCTTTGACTTTATTCAAGGATTCCAAGACGAAATCGATTACTTCATCGAGGTTTGTCAGGGCAAACAATCCACCATCAGTCCTGTAGGCGACGGTGTGGAAATGATGAAGATTCTGTGCGGCGTCTATGAATCTAGCAAGCAGGGCAAGGAAATTGTCTTTGATTGATTCGATAAACAAGAGGGGTGTCCCAAAAGGTCCTTTGACCTTGGACGCCCCTTTTTGTCTGTTGTAAGACGCTACGCGTGCGAATCGTTCCTACAATCGCTCTTGCCTCCGTTTTTTTTGCTGGACTGGCATGGACACAACAAACCTCCTTATGTGTAGAATGTTACTACTTATATTCCTACATACGCGGTGGGATGTAGCTACTCATATCATCCAACAGGATTCAGTGAATGTTGTATAAAATGCAACTTTAATCCATCATATAGCGGTGAAAGACGGATTGTTGTATTCCATACATCAATAGCTATAAAGCCCCCTAATCAACTTGGACACTTTCAGAATAAATAATATACAATTAATTTATCTGGAGGCAGTCACTATGAGAGTACAACATAGTAAGTTCGACGAGCTGCGGATACAGGTCGTCGAAGAAGCACTTGAACGGGGGAATGTAGCACTAACAGCACGAAAACATGGCCTCTCCCCTTACTCATTATATAAATGGGTTAAACAATATCGAGATGAGGTGGAGATGACGATGAGTAGAAAGAAGAACATGGACAGACTTGAAGTTCAACCTCAAACTACAGGTGATTGGAAAGAAAAGTATGAACAAGCCACCAAGTTAATTGGGGAAAAAGAACTGGAGATAGCCATCCTCCGAGACCTTGTAAAAAAACTCATCCACACATCCAATGGAAGTGGCCCGGCAATGGATCCTAAAAGGTTATCCGGTAAGCAAGATCCTGAAGCTGTGTAATGTGCCTCGGTCTACTTACTATTATCAACGTAAGACCACTACCAATTCAAAACAATCAAATAAATCTGGGCGCCCAAAGCCAGGTTATTCCGTCACGTTTAACGGCAAAAAAGTAAGTGATGGACGAATTAAACAGATAATCTTAAAACTTCTTGAAGGTGAAGAATCTGCTTACGGATATCGAAAAATCACTCTTGTGTTACGTAGACGGCACGCTATTAAGATCAACAAGAAAAAGGTATACCGACTTTGTAAAGAACTCGATATTCTAGGCAAACCTAAAGAGCAGAAAGCGGCCTATCCACGCCGTCTAGCTAACAATATGGAAGTAACCGGTCCGAACCAGTTGTGGCAGATGGACGTTAAATACGGCTATATTGCTGGCCTACAGCGTTACTTCTATACGGCAAGTATTATCGATGTATACGACCGCAACGTAGTGGGGCAGTATCGCGGCAAGGAGTGCCTTACAAAAAGTCTTGTTGATACGCTTTATAAAGCATTAATCAAACGAAATATCTTCTCTCAAGAGAAAGAGTTAGTAATCCGAACGGATAATGGCCCTCAGTTTAAGAGTCACAAATTTGGAAAGTTCTTCGAGACACACAAAGAATTTATTATTCATGAACGTACACCGAATCGCAGCCCAAACAAGAACGCGTTCATTGAGTCGTTTCACAGCATCTTAGAACGGGAGTGTTTTAAGCGCCATATTTTTACGGACTTTCAAGAAGCATTTATGGTGCTGGACCGATTCATGGACTTCTACAATAATCGAAGAATCCATATGAGCTTGTATGGGTACTCGCCTGTCGAATTCGCTGAAAAACTTAAGAAAAATGAAGTGAACGCGTTTAAAATCGCGGTATAGTGCGTTCACTACAAGTTCCTTTACAAAGTGTCCAATATTCGGGGGCCTGACCGTTCTGCTTCTCCAGTGTTGTATAACGTACAACATTACACTTATCACATCATGTTTGATAAGTGTAACTACCCATTCAAACGTTAGGCAGATCAGTAAATGCATTAAGAGTGTTTGCAACCCAGTCAATTTAACAATGGCCAAGCACTTTGGTGATGAGCCTTATTCTTTGCGAAAAAATGAGGGGTGCCCCAGGTCAATAGACCTCGGACACCCCCTTTTTTATACCTTTTTCATATTCCTTTTCTATTTAGCGAATCGTCACCCTAGCTTTTACCCGTCAATAAAACCTGCTGACTGGAGCATTCTTTTCAACACCGCAGCTGCTTCCGCCCGGGTCGAATGTGCCTGGGGAACAAAACGGCTTGCAGATCGTCCTTTCATGAGTCCTGCTTTAACAACTGCAGCAACTGCAGTTTCAGACCATGCCCCGATCCCTTCCGCATCCTCGAATCCTCGCAAAGTTTCTTTCGCTCCTGTTGTATCAAGCTCTTTACCTGCCATTTTAAGCGCCCGTACTAGCAAAGCACTCATCTGTTCGCGCGTAATCTGCTCATTCGGACGGAACTCGCCATTCACAAAGCCTTCGATAAGTCCCAGGCCAGCAGCTGTTTCTATGGCGTCCGCGAACCAGTCCTCCTTATGCACATCATTGAAGGAGACGCCCGAATCAGACTGTTTCTTCAGACCGAGCGACCGCACGAGGAGTGATGTGAATTCAGCGCGAGTGACCGGTTTATTCGGTGCGAATCGGACCGAATCCACTCCTTCAATCAACCCTCTGGAAGCAAGCAGCATAATATCTTTCTGTGCCCAATGACCGCTTAAGTCATTGAAACTCTTCTCCCGTGTCCCTATGGACACTATACCACCATCCGACAGGATGAGTTCGGCATAAGACTGTCCTTCCTTCGTTTTAATACGTGACGGAACAAAAGTGGTTCGGTCGGATGCCAGATCGTATTTGAACGCCGAAATTCGGGACAGATCGTTTCCACCTGGCAAATTCATTGCGAATTTAGCGTATCCCCCACTAAAGCCAGGGAACTTCAACTCCGCTTCTTCCTGCTTAAACACCAACTCCAAATCTACCGTTTGCCCGATCTTAGACGTTCCTTCCAGAGCCAATCGGGCATTCAACCGTTTTTCCTGCTGATCTTCTAACTTCCCAATCCTTACCGTCAGCATTTTAGTATCTTTCCCCGCCGATACTGCTTTCTGTAAGCTGCTCAGCGGTATTTGGAGATGTCCATATGGCGTATCTATTACAATCTCCCCTGCTGAGAGCTTCCTAACTGCTGTAATTAATCCGCTAACGGGCAAGTTGATCTCAACAACATCCCCTTTATCCTTCAGGGTGTATTGTAGTTTACGCGATGTCGCTTCCCCTTTTGCCAACTGTTCGACTTCCTTAAGCATTAGCTCCAGATTGACGTCAGCACGTGTCACTGTACGACCGTCTCTACCGGTCTCCTGTTTAACCGTCAAACGCTCAGGCGCTACAGGAGGTGTTGGAACCGAAGGCGTGGTTGAAATTACAGGACTGCCTGGACTGCCGGGATTACCAGGGTTTTCTGGTCCTGTTTCCCCACCATTCGAGGTTCTTACGATATCCAGCGATTTGCTGTTCGTCTTCAATTGATCCACATACACGTCAAAGGTTATTCTATTAGAACCCGTCGAAAGCGGAATCGAAGCCGTAAAATCCCCATTCGCTTTCACCGTCGCTGGCTGTCCGTTAAACTGTACAGAGACATTACCTGGTCCGAGTACTTTTACATGGCCTTCCACCGTCACCGAGCTGTTCGCCGTCTGCTTTCCTTCATCGTCCAGAAGTCCACTTAATACCGCTGAACGTACTTGGTCACCCTTATTGTATGCATTGGCAACTAGCTGCCGATTGGTCCGGATTCCCGAAGGATCTACGGTTGAAATAACAAATCCTCCAGGCGGAATAACACTGTTGTTCTCTTCCGGTGAGCCCCAGCTCCAGCGTATAGCCTGATCCCTGTTCACCACATGGGTTACTTCGCCGGAGGCATTAACAACCACCTCAACGCCGAAGCGGTTGGTTCCCGTTGAATAACCGAATTCCTCTGTCATGACATTGATGTTGCCTTCCACCCGATTCACATTATAGAAGTTGCCCTCCATAAATCCAGTCGGATTTCCAGGCAGGCTCGTGCCAAGCTGATAATCCTTGACCCACTCCCGATCCTGCAACGCTGCTGACACAATCGGCCAATTGACCTGAGAAGCATCAAACAGCATTAGCCCGTTGGTCGTACTGAGACCTGCCTGGAACACTTCGCGCTGCATGGCGGGTGTCTGCACATTCGTTAAGGCAATACCCGCATATAGTGGAATTTCTCCATTGGTTACGATATTACCGAGTGTAATGTACTTTTTGACCTCTTGGCTGGTCGTCTGATAAGCACCAATCATGAGAAAATCCAAATATTCAATGTACCCTGTTTCGTAATATTCAGGCGTATACACAGACTCATCCAGCAGACCAAGCCTAGGGTCAAAACGGAAATTTTTACTGCCCCAGTTCACGCCATTCAAAAAATATGTCTCATACCACGATCCGACATAAGAGGAAACCTTTATTTCCCTACCGGACTCAGCTTCATAGGAATCGACCATCGCTTTTACCTCTCCAAAAAAGCTTTGAATCGTTCCCGACCGGAATTCCCACCAATCCTGGATCAGCGGTCCATTCACACGGACATTATTCTCATAGTAAAAAATATCATTCGGCCAATTGACAAGTTGCTTGCCTCTAGCGGACAAAAACTGTTCGAACTTGACCCGAGTTTCATTACTGAAATCGGCCCCTTCGTTATCATAACGTCCCCGGTCATGAACGACACCGTCAACGTCATAGTTTTTAATAATTTCCTTGAATGTCTTCAGTTCATACTCCCTGACCTCATCATTTGATGGGTTAACAAAAGCAACCAAACCTTGCTTGGCACTCTCCCGAAGTCGTTTGATTTCCCCGTTATTCTCAGCAAAGTGAACCCGTTCTTCCCAATCCAGATGATCGTTAAGCACAGCAAATTCCTGATGCGCAATCGAACCCTCGGCAAAAACATTGATCGCAGCATGAATTTTCAAGCCAAGCGCGTGTCCATGCGTAATGAACTCTTGCAGAAGATCCAGATCGGGACTCGCTCCGGCTTTTTGCGGTGCTTTAATTTCGCTTACGTAAGGACGCCCCGTCAGATCATTCTTTTTATACGAAGCGTATCCCTCCACTCCCTTCACATCGAATACAACCGCTGTAGTACCACCGTTCTTGGCTTGCTCAAGAAATTCACGTACATTCTCACTGGTTTTGAATTTCTTTGCATTAGCCGCCTGGTCAACCCACAGGATCACTTCCTTATCAGAGGTGAATCCGGGTCTGTTAAATACAACAATGCTACGCTTATCCTGCTCGGTACCATTTTTAAGCACCTTCACATCAATGTAATTCGTGCCTGCCTGCAGTGAATAAGAATAAGTAAAAGTCCCATCTTCACCAAAAGGAACTTCTCTATCATTGACCATAAGACGAATCGCTGACGGATCATCCATATTTTCAATTCTGCCGGTTACCGAAGTTTGGTTTTCTATGACCGTGTACATCGGCGCGTTATCCAAAACCAGCTTCGCGATCCAGCCGTTTCCGCTCATCAAATCTTTGACACTTACTACTTCTCCGTTCTTCCGGAGTTTGATCATATCGCCGGCTTTAAACTTTTCAGCCAAGAACCGTTTAATATCATTACCTGCATAACTGTTGTCCTGTGCCATTAGAACATATCCGCCCTCTGGTATTGCAAGCTCTGTCGGCCCGGCCCACACTGGAGGTTTACCGTTCACGGACGGATTGATGACCTGCAGCACTCGGTTGTTTACATCGACCTGTACTGCCACATTAAACTTAGGAACTACAATGGATGCACCGAAGTCGCTCGTAAACAAAGCGATAATGTTCTCAATGCCAGTTACGTCTTTATCGATATAACTCAGTCTCTTTCGAGGTCCCTGCACACCTATGGTGATGTCCGCAGGCGCGGCTTCCACCTCGATATAATCCTCGGTTTGCTCCGAAGTATCATAAATAGCATTCAGCGAAACTGTAGCAAGTTCCCCCTGGTTATCCAATAGCCGGACTGTAATCGGGTTAGGACCGGGATTTAAATACACGTTCATCCGGAAGCTTCCGCCGGCTGCAATCGGTGTTATCTTATCGTTAATCGTAATCTTCATGCCATTCTCCTCCGTGTAATTCTTCACATAACCGCTGACTTCGACCAAGGGAATCGTAACAATGGTTTCCGAAGGGGTATTCACAACCAGCTCCGGCTTCGTTCCCGGCTCTGGGTTCGGTTCTGGTTCTGGTTCTGGTTCTGGTTCTGGCTCCGGCTCAGGAGACGGCTTCAGAAAATCCCCAGCTGTAACTTCCGTTTCACCACGCATCAGTTTGATTTTATCTCCAACCCCATAGTGGTGAAATAACGGTTTCTGATGAATGGAGGCATCCCACGAACTGCCGCCAGCTACGACGATGTAACCTCCTTTCGGGATCATGACCTCTTCATCAGGATCCCACGCAGTCGGCGGATCCCCATCCGGGCCGTATTTCTTCTGTACGATTCCGGAGGCATCCACTACAACGGCCACGTCATGTGTTTTGATGAACACTTGTTCATCGTAAACGTCATCCGTAACTCTGGCTCCGCTTGTGAATACTGCCAGATAATCACTTTTCTGGGCCAGTATGTTCTCATCTGCATTAATATCTGTCAGCATTAGCTGTTGTTGTCCATCTTGAGAAACCAATGATATACTTTCGGGTTGAGGTGTTCCGCTAGTCTGTGCAGACACGTCAGAACCCCACGGAGTCACCAGAGAAAGGATTAAAGTCAGACTCAATAATGATGCCAGCCGTCTCCGGAAATTTTTGTTCATTACGATACCACCTTTCTCACAATGATTGATTTTGAAAAAAAGCAGCTGCACACGCAACTGCTTTTTAGGGTCATGTCATCATTATTTGGCGGACTGGTACCATTCATTCGCCGCCTTGACCATATCGGCTCCTCCCTCAGCTCTCCACTGTTCAAGGAATTTATCATAACCTTCCAGCGGTTCCGAGCCAGATATAAATTTAAGCATATTGTCATCAAGAAGCGTTCTCAGCTTCAAGGTGTTTTTAGAGACTGCTTCAATCGGCGGTGCAGTTGACATTGGATCAATCACAATGATACCTTCCGCATTTTTCTGGTACGTTTCAAAGTACGATTGCAATACAGGATCTTTACGAACACGGGCCTGCCAATAAATCGGATACTTCTCTTCGTCAACTCCGGTTAAGAATGAACTTCCGTTGCCCAGATCTTCGTTGAATTTTGGCAGGATCGGGTAATATTTTCCATCTTTCACTTCGTGATGGACTCCTTCTTTTCCGATAGCAAGTTCCTTAAACGTTTCCGGCTCCATCTTTGCATTCAGAAACTTCATCGCTTCTTCCTTATTTTTGGACGCTTTCGGAATCGCGATAAACCAGGTCGTTTTAGCGTCAACACCAGCCACAGCCTTGCCGTCCTTTCCTTTAAGGTAAGGGATTATCGACACCTTGGCATCCGGGGAATTCTGTTCTAACGCTGAAATTGTAGTTCCGGCATTCCACCAGGCCAGCTTGTAAACGGCCGCTTTACCACTTGTAAATTTCTCAATGGCTTTCTGGGCGGTATTGATAGGCATCTCCGTATCAAGCAATCCCTCAGTGTAGAGCTTATTCATATAAGCAATGAACTCTTTCATTTCCGGAAGTTCTGCTTTATGGACCAGCTTTCCATCAACTTCTTTCCAATCCGTCAACACGCCGAAAGCCCATGCGATATCTCCGTAGAGCGAATCTTTATTGCCGCCCGTAAGCGGGGTAATATTTTTCTTTTCCTTAATCGTCTTAAGAACGGTATAAAGCTCATCTGGGTTGGTAGGCATCGAGAGGCCAAGCTCATCCATCCAATCCTGACGCACAATCAGTTCTTCGCCGACGGCTATGCCCGAACCCACTTCAGGAATGGCATACTTCTTGCCGTCAATCGTCGCACTTCCCCAAGATTCAGGCTTGATCGCCTGATTGATATTGTTTCCGTGAGCTTCAAGTAGTTCATCAAGAGGTTCGAGAGCGCCTGCTGTTGCGAGATTATAAAATTGAGCCGAATTAAGTTTCATCACATCAAAACTTTCTTTATTCGCTACTAATAAATTCAACTTCTCATCGGGGTTTTCTGCAGGAAGCATTTCGTACTGAACATCGTAGCCAGTCTTCTCTTTAATTAATTGACTCGTAAATTCTTTACTCGGATCAAATAGTCCATATTGCATAATCATGCGTATTCCCGGCTTGGTGTCTTCCTTCTGACCTTCAGAAGCGGTTTTCGGTGTTTCGGCTTTCGGTGTTTCACTTTCTGTCTTTGTGGACCCGCCGCCACAGCCTGAAACGGCTAAACTAAAACCTAGAAGCACGGCAAGCATCGCTGATTTTTTAATCATCGTATAACCTCCTTGGAAATGGATATCAGGGAAACTAAACCATCACATGACCAGGGCATCACCGCCTTTAAATAGTTGACGTTTAACCTTTAACCGAACCTACAAGCACACCCTTGACGAAGTATTTTTGCAGGAAAGGGTATACGATCAGAATCGGCAAGGTAGCCAGAAGAATCGATGATGCCTGAATGGACTGCGATGTCATGTTAATGGCTGCATCCACATTGTTTTTCAGGAAATCTCCACTGGTGGAAACAAACAATTCCTTCAGGTACAGCTGCAGCGGCTTCAGTTCCGGACTGGTAATATAGATCATGGCGGCAAAAAAATCGTTCCAGAACGCGACCGCAAAGAAAAGAGCAATCGTTGCGAGCACCGGCAGGGACAACGGCAGCATGATATAGATCAGAATTCGGATATTACCTGCTCCGTCCAGCTTCGCAGATTCCTCAAGTGAATCTGGCAGCCCTTCAAAGTAATTTTTAATGATAAGCATGTTAAACACGTTCACCATCGCCGGCAAAAACAGCACCGCCAGTGTGTTGAGCAGGTTCAGGTTGTGCATCAGCAGGTATGTAGGAATCAGTCCGCCGCTGAACAGCATCGTGAATACAAACATCAACAACAGCCACTTTCTCCCTCTCAACCTGACTTTGGATAACGGATAAGCGGTAATCGTTGTCATCGTTAGGCTCAGAATCGTACCGATAACCGTGAGGAGCACTGACGTTTTTAAAGACGTTAGAAACATGGAATTCTGCAACACATATTTATAGGTTTCAAATTGTACGCCGACCGGCAGCAGACCGACTCTTCCAGAGATGACCGCTTCCTCGCTGCTCAAGGATTTGGCGATCAGATTCACAAAAGGAACTAGCGTTGTGATTCCCATCAAGATGAAAAAGAAATAATTGAAGGCTGCGAAGCACCTTTCTCCGAATGAGGTTTTAACTGTTCCGCTAAGCCCAGCACCGTTTCTCGTCCGTAAGGCGTGATTTTTCATTTTCGCTCCCCCCTTTCATCACCAAATTCCCCGTTGCAAGTATTTCTTACTTAATGAATTACCGACGATAACGAGTGTGAACGAAATAACCGCCTCGAACAGACCGACTGCCGTCGTAAAGCTGTAGTCCTGATTGCCAAGGCCCTGTCTATACACGTAAGTACCAATAACATCAGAAACTTTATAAACGACCGGATTGTACATGGTCAGTATCTGTTCGGTTCCTGCTTCCAATATGCTTCCTAGACGCAGAATGAACATCAGAATAATAATCGGGGCAATACCAGGAAGTGTAATATGCCATAATTGCTTCCATTTTCCGGATCCATCAATTTTAGCGGCTTCATACAGCACCGGATCGATGCTGCTGAAGGCGGCGAGATAAACGATCGTGCTCCAGCCGGTTTCCTTCCACCCCGCAGAAGTGATCAGTACACTGCGGAATACACTGTTATCAAGGAAGAAGGCAATAGGTTCGAGATTAAGCGAGACAAGCAACTTATTGACCAGCCCGCCATTCGTAGATAACAGATCGATAAACAAACCGCTAACGATAACCCATGACAAGAAGTGTGGGAGATAAATGACCGTCTGCACCGAGCGTTTAAAAATCATGTTTTTCATCTCGTTCAGCATAAGAGCGATGATGATCGGGAGTGGAAATAAGATCACAATTTTTAGAAGGCTAATAATAACCGTGTTCTTAAACACGAGCGCAAAATCCGGGGAGGTGAATAACTTCTCAAAATTTTTCCACCCTACCCAAGGACTGTCCGCCAAGCCCGTGAAAATATTAAAATCTTTGAAAGCGATAACAATTCCGTACATAGGTGTGTACTTAAACAGCAATATGAATAGGATCCCGGGTACAAGCAGCAGATACAAGTCCCATTCCTTCCATATATCCGACCACAGACGCGGCATATATCCGCGCTTTGGATGGGGCATGGGCAGCTTATTTGTTCCAGGCTTCATATACTTCCCCCTCTTCCGTTGGTATGAGTACGTTTGTTACTATAAATTTTAGTTTTACAGAGGACATTCGGGTAGACGACACTCATTACTGTTTCTGGTAATTTGATGTTCATTTTTATACCTTCTTATATTTAAAAAAGAGGCATCCAAGATGGCTAATAACAGACCACCTCGAATGCCCCAGACTTCTTCTTTAATCTGATCTAAATTACAGTTTGAATTCGCCGGGATTCACCCCCCAATACTTGCGAAACACTTTCGTAAAATAACTAACATCACGGTAACCGACCAAACGGGCCGCATCATAAACCTTGTGACCTTCCTGCAAAACCCGCTTTGCCCGTTCCATCTTTTGTTCCAGAACATATGCTGAGAAGGCCGTACCCATCTCCTGTTTAAACAAACGACTTAGGTACGAGGAATTAACGTACATCCGGTCAGCTACCGTATGAAGCGTGATGTCCTGATCAATCTCCTTATCGATCAGAGAGAGAATTTCCTTCACAACCTGATGGCTCGTTGTCTTGCGCTGCTGCCTCATGTAATCTGTAATCTTCTGAACCGTCCTCACGAGCCAGGACCATGTTTGCATTTTGGTGTTCAGCAGC
This sequence comes from Paenibacillus uliginis N3/975, assembly GCF_900177425.1. Taxonomy (NCBI): domain Bacteria; kingdom Bacillati; phylum Bacillota; class Bacilli; order Caryophanales; family Paenibacillaceae; genus Paenibacillus; species Paenibacillus uliginis. Next base: position 4,564,917 of record NZ_LT840184.1, read on the forward strand.
TTAATGTTTTGAAAATATACAATATCCTCTTCCACCACATGCCTGATCCTCCAGCCCTGCTTCAGGATGAGCCGGGTAAACAAACTGTTCATGTATAACACAGCTTCATGGAATTCCTCAGATGATTCGGTCTGCGAAAAGCCCTCCTCCCACAATTGGGATAATGCCCTCATCGCATGATCCTCATCCGCCGTTTCGAGTGCAATTTCAAGCTGCTTCTCCAGTGAAGACAACCCAGACATATCCTGCCTGTTCGTGCTCTGCTCTTCTCGGTAAGGAATAGCGATGTCATGGCCGTAGACGACTCGTTCTTGTAATGCTCTACAGGCCTGCGAATACATATGGCACATGTCTTCGATCCCGCCTGTACCTGCACAAATACCCGCACTTGCGGTCAATTTTAATATTTCCTTCGTCTGGGACAGCAGCTTAACGACCGTGCTGTTGATGTGCAGCATAACATCCTTCGGATTACGGAGCGGATCAGCCCCAAAAACAAGCATCAGATCATAATCCGGGTCAGTGCATACCCGGCAGAAAGAATGGGGCAAAATTTCCTTAGCCAAACAATACATTGTAAATTGCAACAGCTCTGTATCTCCCAATCCGAACCTTGTATTGTCGACAGGAATCGGATCAAGATCAATAACAGCCACTGCGAGCTGATCATCCTCTTTTATGTCCATATACAGCTCTCTACTCTTGGCAAGTACTTCCCTGCTCGTATATTTGCCGCGTACCCAATTGATCATCAGATTATTTTGCAGATTCGGAAGGTTATCTTTCCACTTCTGCTCCAGCTCTACGGTCATTTTCCACTGCTCCAGATCGAACCGCAGCTGGTCTCTCGCCTCTAAGACGGCCTTCAGTATTACCGTCTCTCCTGCAGGTTTAAGCAAATACTTCGATACTCCGTTCTCCATCGCTTGCTGCGCAAATTCAAAATTATCATGACCGCTCAATATGATCATCTTGATGAGGGCTCTTCCTGCCTGACGTTCCTTGAGCTTACTAATCAGCGTCAAGCCATCCATTTCCGGCATTTGAACATCAACAAGCATGATATCCGGCATCTTGCGTTCCGCAATTTGAAGCGCCTCCACACCATTGGATGCCAAACCCACAATGTCGATACCATGTTCTTCCCAAGGAATATTATTGGCAAGCGAATTTCTTAGCCGAGGTTCATCTTCCACAATCATCAAATTCATTCTGTTGTCCCCTCTCGTTCCATTTCGCAGCGATCAAGTGGAATGGAGATCGTAACGGTCGTACCGATCCCTGGTGTACTTTCAAGTGTCATGTCTGACTCCTTACCGTAATACAATCTCATTCGCGTAAACACGTTGCGCAGACCAAACAGATCCTTTATGTATTCTTCATCCTGCGAAAGAGACGGAAAATTGCGTGAGCCCATACGGCTGAGCTCATTGCGGATATATTCCAGCCTATCCTCCCCGATTCCAGGACCATTATCTTGAACACTGATATTGACATATTTCTGCTGATCAATCCTGCTAGAGACGATAAGAGAACCGCCTGATGATTTGCCTTCCATACCGTGAATGATCGCATTCTCCACCAATGGCTGAAGCAGCAGCTTCAAAATGGGAATAGCCTTGCTCTCCTCTTCAATCCGGTACTCCACCGTAAAATTGTCCAAAAACCTGAGCTGCTGAATCCGGATATAATAATGAAGATGCACAATACTCTCTTCGATCGAAAACACCTGTCTGCCCTTATTCAAGCTTAAGCGGAAAAACTTCGACAGGTTCATAACCATTTCACTGATCTCTTCAGCTTCGTAATTTTTCGCTGTCCAGTAGATTGAATCCAGCGTATTGTATAGAAAATGCGGATTAATCTGAGATTGTAAAAATTTCAGTTCAGTTGTCTTCAAACGGAGCTGCTGCTCGTAATGGTCCTCGATCAAATGCTTCTGGTCCGACACCATTCGATTAAAAGAATGAATAAGAAAGCCGAATTCATCCTTTCTTTTGTCTTCAATGTGAACGTTCATTTCTCCATGGCTAAGCCTCTTCATCCCGCGGGACAATTTCAGTACGGGAGCTGCTATCCCACTGTATACAACCCATGAAATAATGATGGCAAGCAAAATGCTGATGCCGATAATCGTAAAGGTATATAGACGGAGCTGGTCAGTCTCATGGTAAAGCTCTTTCTTCGGTTGAACCAGAGCAAGCCGCCACAGGGAATATTCGGAGTCTTTTGTAACCAACATCTCATCCTCAGACAATCCTTCTTGTTCTCCTGCACTGCCTGTTTCAATGATGACATCCCCCTTCTCATTCAGTAAGGATATCCAGCTGTTCTCCGTAGGGAGAAGTGTTTTGAGAATATTCAGCAGCTTGCTTCTGTTGAAATTCACGATCAGCAAATTCGACTGGCGTTCCGGATTATACAAGTCCATGGAGCGGATTAAAGAAATCGTATCCGTGCTCGTCATTTTTCCGAATGTTAAATCATTTGTAACGAGATAATCTGCCATGATATAGGAAATCCCGGTTCCGTTTCTTCTGGCCGATTCTACTAACCATTCCTGCTGAGGCTCAGAGGTCAGCTTCCGGCCGCCAAAATTGGTCGAGATGAACATGTTTGATGCTTGATGATATATAGAAATGTGAGACACAAAACGGTTGACAGAAACGGAATTGGCTAACTGCCCAAGGATATTCGAGAAATCAACGATGGATTTTGGAGAAAAGGAAGTATCATTTTTATTGAGCAGTTCATTCATACCAGGGTCAGCTGCAATTAACGTTGAAATCTCCTCCACATTTTGCAATGCCAGATCGAAGTGGTTCAAGGCTGAAGCTAACGCCATTTCAGTTCTTTCCACGGCCTGCTCATACAAAATGTCACGTGACCTCTCAACTGCAAACAAGCTGATAATGACGAGCGGCAGCAAAATCAGCAGGAAGTACCCCGTCAGCCTTGTTTGGATATTTTGTGAAAATCGCTCACGAATCCAGCGGAACAGATTATTCATTCAGACCATCCTCCAACCTCGTACGGTCTCTATTTCTGTACCACTCGTTAACTTCTTTCGTAATTTCCTCTCCTCCCTCTTGTTTCCATCGCTCTACGTAAGTGTCAAAAGATTCAATGGGCTCAATTCCCATGATGATCCTCGTGAAAATATCTTGCAGTTCACCCAGCTTCTTGTCATACTTGCTCATAGTCGGAGTCGGTATCCCATAAAACTCATTTTTAATGACGCTTTTCTTAATTATTTCCAAGTTGGTGTATAATTGAAAGTCTCCAAGCGAGTCCAGGCGTTCCCTAAACAACACAGGATCCGGCACATCCACCAGTGATTGATAAATTCCCCGGTATAAATGCTCATCGTGCTTCTCAAAGTTCGTGACCATCCTGCCATTCTCCAAACGCCATATTTCGTTCTCAAAACCTAACTTCAAATTTTTATAGTCACTTACAATAAAATCCAGCATTTTAATAACCGATTCGGCATTCTGTGACCTGGCCGGAATGACGTTATATCCCCGAATGATGTCTTTATCATAGACTCCCTTCAGGCCGTTCGGTCCTGTAGGATATTCCAGGGCGATCCACTGTGCGTTCGGATCTTTCTTCATATTATCAGCAATCGGACCTCGGGTATCATACCAGGCTGCAGAGAACAGACCTACCGTTCCATTTTCAATTTTCTCGTACAAATTGTTTTGTAGGTTTAATGGGAATTCCCGATCCAGAAGCCCCTCCTTATAAAGCTTCGCCAGATAGGCAAGCGCCTCTTTCGTCTCTGGGAGAATGTTTCCATTCACTAGCTTCCCATTCTGTTCAAACCAGGAATTAATCTGTGTTCCGAATGCACCGAAGAACGGAGCTGACCGTCCCAGATTGGCAGTAAAAATAAGACCCATAGTATCATCAATACCATTACCGTCCGGGTCATCCTGAGTAAACGCCCGAATGACCTCGTAATACTCATCCAGTGTAACAGGAGGCTTAAGGCCGAGCCGATCAAGCCAGTCCTTTCTCGCATAGACCAGCTCCACACCACTTACTTCATTCAGACTTGGAACCGCATAAATTTTTCCGCCGTACCGTACCCGGTCCCAAATCTCTGAGGGAATTTTCTCCTTCAGGTTGGGTCCATACCGATCAATCAGGTCATCTAGTGGCATAAACGCCCCTTGCTTCGCATAATTGCCAAACCAGACCGGCTCATAGGCATGCATCATATCCGGTAAATTTCCCGAAGACATAATCACGTCAAGCTTTTCATTGTATACTTCCGGAGGGGGTGTAGTGACCTGAATTTCGAGCCCGGTTTCTTCCTCAATATAATTCAGATAACGGTTGTCATTCTCGTCCATCCCTGAAGGAAATGTCATACCCAGGTTCGATATAACGATACTTACGGTCTGGGAATTGTGAATTGTAGGGGATCGTTTGTCCGGAGGGCTTCCAATAAGACCACACCCAGAAACAAAGAAAGCGGTTACAAGCATAATGGATAATAACCTCGTTTTTCTCTTCATTCGCTTCAATCACTCCCTCCACTAATAAACAACATAATACTATATATTGGTTTTTTGTGGTATTGAAGAAAAATATTTGAGATAATATCGGAGACTACATTAAAGGTGGTGTATGCCTGTGCCAGCAACATGGTCATTTCATGCAAGCAGAATAAGAAAGTCCCCCGACATTAACGAATAAAAATTACAGGGGGATTGACCGGTGAAAATTTCTGACCGTTTGTTAAGACGCTATCTTGAACACGTTTATTGGATTTGTGGCGGCCCATGTGGAGGCAAAAGCACCATGACACGTATGATTTCCTCCAAGTGGGGGATGAAGTGCTATTCTTCTGATGACCAAACCTTTAATTATCAGCAGAAAGCTAACCCTCAGGACCATCCTGCCATATTAAGACATTTTGTGGATTGGGAATGGTACTTTTTAGGAAAAGACAACGATAGAAATCAGTGGCTCAATACGGCGTTCGAGGAAAGCGTTGAATTTATCATTTTAGATCTTCTTCAAATGGGCAGCGAAAAGCCTATCATTGTTGATACTGACATCGCACCGGATTTTCTTAAATCCATTGCAGACAACAATCGGATTGCGTATGTATTTGCGGAAGATGACCTTATCCGAACGGATTACTTCAAGCGTGATCATGTAAAGGGTATGGAGGACATTTTTCCAACTTTATCGGAACCTGAACGTGCCAAAACTGAAACCTTAAATAATATAGTAAAAACCTCGAATCATTACTTACTGCAAGCTAAGCAACATGGGGTGCAATACTTTATTAGAAATACATCTACGACAAAAGAAGAGATGCTTTCCAAGATTGAAAAGCACTTTGGATTAGCTTAAAAAAGCGGTCACCGATTATTCGGTGGCCGTTTTTGTTGTTCTAGCCTCATCAATTTAACAGTTTTAGAATCGTATAGGCTATTTTAAAATTAATAACCTACTGATCTTCCTTCTTTTGTAACGGGTCAGGAACAACCAAAGTATCCCCATCATAGCCGGAACCTTCGTTCAATTCTATAACTTGAATCGGTTCAAGTTCAATTTCAAACGTATACCCGCATTTTGAACAGAATCGGTCATTGATTGACACCTGATTCCCGCAGGATTTACATATCTTTTCATCTCCCAGGTTTTTAATCTGCAGCAGGTTTTGTTCAATCTCCCACTTTAATTGCAAAATTTGATTGATTTGGGGTTTCAACTGCTCCTTCGTGAGCGGCCAGCTTCCTTCTTCTATTGAATCAAAGACAAGCTTGCCGATCTCTTGATACTGCTCTTCAATATCACTCTTTTTGCTGTTATTCTGCAGCTTCAAGCGATTGATATCGACTAAGGTCTTTGCTTTGCTGCCGGCCTCTGCAACTCCGGCTTTGAATTTATCCATAAAACTCATGAGAACGCCCCTTTCTTCCTTAAACCTTTATCATAACTTCTGTTCTAATACGAGAACTATAGATCATCCGTTCCATCCCATTATAATGTCACTGCATTCTCACCTCAAAAAACCTGCTCTACAGCGACGTTACACCGTCATTCTATAGTACAAGTTCCGCTAACCTACCTCTTTTTAATGTCCAAACAATGAAATAATTCCTCAAGATCCCGAATGACGTAGTTCGGTTGATACGATTGAGGCAGTCGCATACCAGCTAGCTGCGGATTTTCTCTAGCCGCAAGTCCCTCCAGAACAGGCCCCAAACCTATGTGATCCGCACGCTGTTTTGGCGATAATCCGAGCAATTCCTCCGGTAAATCCCGATGAATTAATACCGACACAACGCCAAGCTGATTCGCAATCGTGACATCATGGTCCAACCGGTCACCCACATGTGCAACCAATTCACCCTCTGACAATAGGCTGTCGAGCATACGTATGTTTGGCTTCGCATAACCGGTACGCTCCGGCGTCACAATCACATCAAGCCATTCCGTTAATCCGAGCGCCTTCATCACCGGATATTGGTACTTGTAATAACCGTTCGTTACAGCTGCCAGATCATATCCTTCCTCTTTAAGCCGTCGTAATGCAGGAATGACCGTGTCGTCTAATAGATATACCTTAGGCTCTACCGAATGAGTGACCACCAGCGCCTCGATGTCAATCTCTCGTGTCAGCCCCAACTCCTGAATGAGTTGCCTTACAAGATCATCCCAGTCGTACGCAGCCACTATTTGCTCATTCCTAAGCATTTGCTGGTGTGCATGAAACAATCGCTTTTTGGCATCACAGCTGTATTTCAATTCCTCGGATAACAAAGTCTCGACCTCTGGAAAAATCCAGGCGTCAAACGGATTTTGCATTAATGTACCGTCAAGATCAAACGTAATCCATTTTTTCATCTTAAGTCTTCACCGCCCCTGCCATTAAACCCTCAATTATCCATTCTTTATCATATTCCCTGAGCAAGATCAGCATGTCAAGCGGGATCATTCCTTTTTCGGTAGTCTTGAGGCTGGTCTCAACGGATATGGTCTGTTGAATTTTCCAAAGTAAGCTCCCATTCCCCTCCGCGATACTCAACCTTATGAAGTCCTGTGTTCGCTGCAGCTATAAACGTGTTCTTATTGCTCCACTCGATGTTTTTTACAATATGATAAATAATATTGATAACCCCACCGTGAGTTACCACCATTACATTCTCGGTATGGTCTGTGTTTGTCTGATTTTGGCATAAGGTTGTGAATGCTTCTGTAATTCTTCTGAAATTTTCTATGGGACTCTCACCCCCTGGATACCTTTCATCCATTCTTAAACTTGAAAAATACAAACCAGGATATTTCTCCTCAGCTAATGCATTGGGCATTCCAGCCAGAAGACCATTATTGGTTTCCCGCCAATCTTCTGAGATGGTGGTCGGCAGATTAAGTTGCTTCGCAATGATAGTAGATGTTTGAAGAGCCCTCTTCAAATCGCTGGTTATGATTCGTTCGATATTAAATCGATCATTATTTTGAAGCAAATACTGTCCCAATCGCTCTGACTGTTGTATTCCTTCTTGAGTGAGCCCCCGGTTACTCCAGCCTCCACGAAATCCAGGTTCATCATTGCCATGCCTAACCAGATAGATAGCCACTTTAGGCCCTCCCTTTGAATGATACTTCGATTCGTAATGATATCTAAAATCTAAAGTAGTCGATGGACAAGTTACTCATGCAGCGAATTGATTTGTTTTAATCTTTTAATTACGGAATGAACGGTTAATCTATGAAAAGCAATCAGCTGCCCTTTATAAATAACAGAGTAAATACCGTATGGAGTAGGTGACATCTTCATCAATTCATCCCGATTGTTAAAATCGTAAATCTCTGCTTCAATACCTAGATGATTTGCACCTTCTAGCACATTGTTAGTGGCAATCTCTACATAAGGGCATTGGAAAGAACGCAAAATGGTTAGCTTATTAAACGGTTTGAGACGTTCGTCCCAATTTGTTGGAAAGTAAGGAGAATTAGAGTCATCATTAAATTGATGAACAAGTAACTCAAAACCAAATGGTGCTGTGTCAACGATTTTGAAGTTATTTCTAAGAAAGATGTCTTTACTTGGTGTCCAAGAGGTTTCGGAATTGGTCACAACGACAACTCCTTGTTTCCCCAGCTTTTGTGCATCTTCAAGGCATTTATGTATAAGTGTTGTGCCGTGTCCTTTTCCTGTGACGCTGACCCATAAGCAATGAATGACTAGATAATGATCTGCAGACACAACTCTATACGAGGACTCTGCTTCCGTGTATTCAATAAAACCTACTTGTTTTTGATTTTCAAACAATTGTACATATTTTAATCCTTCTTCAAATCTGTTCATTAACCATTTATTTTTGTTTGTATATCCTTCGGAATTTTTTTTGCTTCTGAGGCAGTAACTCCCCGTTCCCTCCAGCAGTTCATGATCCAATTCAATCAATTGAACATTTTCCAAGCGACTTCCCTCCCATGATTATATTCAACTACTACATCATAGTAATCATCAAACACTTCTCCTATATCATGAATCGTACACAGAAGAACCCACTATTCCTAGTTCATAGCCTTTGGCGACGGCACCCACCCGCGATTTGACGCCCAGCTTCTGAAGAATCGCCGTCAGATGGTATTCCACCGTCCGCTGGCTGACAGCCAGATCCCGGGCGATCTCCTTATTGCTCATTTCCTTAGCAACCCGAACCAGCACCTCACGTTCCGCAGGTGTAAGCTTGTCCTGCCCGGAAGCCATGAATAATCTCTCCGGCACCAGCATATGACCGGACATGCTCTGCCTCACAGCATTTATAATCTGTCCATATGAAGCCTGCTTGGATAAATAGGCGTTCACCCCAAGCTCGTAAGCCTTACGATAGAATTCATCGTAGGTATATCCGGACAGCATAATGATTTTCAGGGAAGAGCCGTACTCCTTCTTTAGTTGCTTTGTCAGTTCGAAGCCGTCCATATAGGGCAAGGAAACGTCCAGCACAAGCACGTCTGGTTTAGATAAACCGATTCGCTCAAGTAAGTGCCGAGGGTCTGTAAAGGTTTCGAGCACGCGGATATCCTTTTCTTGCTCCAGACGGCTTCTCAACGCATCCATTACTAGAGGATGATCGTCAAGCAAAATCACTCTGGTACTGTCTTTCATGTTTTTCTCCCTCCCGTTGCTCATGATGCTGGGGCCGCAGCCGCAGCGTAATGAGGGCTCCCTTTCCCGGTTTGGACTGGATGTCCATCTCACCGCCAAGATAACCGATCTGGCTGTTAACGGAGATGAGTCCGAGATGTCCACCGTCAATGGAGGCGATATGGTCAGGAAAGGCGGTTGCGTCGAAGCCCTTGCCGTCATCGCTTACAACGCAACATATCACCCCAATTGGCTCCAGATTTAAGTAGACATCAAGCCGACTGGCTTCGGCATGCTTTAGCACATTGTGGACTAGTTCACGGATTATCCGAAACAGATTGGATTTCAAAATCGGGTCAGGTGGAGGGGCTTCTGCATGCCAATGATAATGAAGCGATACGTTCAGGCCGCCTTTCTCTCCGGCTGTCCGCAGCAGCCATCGCAGGGACTCCTCCAGATCCGCCTTATCCACAATATGCGGATACAGCTCATCACACAACACCCGAATCTCCTGCTGGGAATCATAGACGCATTTCAGCCATGCGGCTACCCGCTTGGAATCCACTCGTCCCTGATCCGCCAGTTCCTCTAGATCCCGCGACAAGAAGATCAAATTTTGCAGCAGGTGGTCATGCAGAGCATAAGAAAGGCGGATACGTTCGGCTTGCTGGGCCTCCAGCAGTAGGCGATTCGTCTGACGGATATCGCTGACATGACGTTCAAAAGCTGCGTTTTGCTCCTTGGTGCGTTGAAATTCCTTGTGGAGTCCGACCAACAGCCTGGTATTGGTCAGCAGCCGCACTGCTTCTACACAAATTTCGTCAATTAACCCTTTCTCCTCCGCGGAGAACATAGACAAATTGCGCTTGGGTCCCATGCACAGATACCCTTTGCCTCCCTTTTCCGCATGACTGGCAATGGAAGCGACATATTCAAAATCAAAGTTCCTTTCCCAAAAGCTTCGCTCCATCCAGCACGCGTCTTCTCCGGTTCCGGTGTACTCATATTTGCCTGTGCCATGTACAACCGGTCGTGTCCCTTCCTCATCCTGCCATATGACACAAATCCCTTCCACATCCACAATATGGTGCAACGCCTCGCTCATCAGACTGAGAATATCCTGGATATTCCGGGTCTTTGCCACCTGAATGGACAGCTTGAGTTTCTGTTGATCCAACCATTTCCTCCGCCCCTCCGCGCTCCTTTCCGACCGGTAAAGATGTTTCCGGTAAGCCCAGGTTCCGGCTGCAAATCCGCTAAATATAGCCACAACCCAAAGCGGATGTTTTGTTCGATATGCCAGGGAAAACAATAGAAATACGCCTCCGTAGTAGAGCGTATGGATGACCAGACGGGGAAGGTATACCTGCATATCCACCATGCTCCGTTTGTTCAGAACATACAGGAAAATGGCGGACAGCGGTACAAGGCCGCTGAGCGCGTATTCGGGAGCCAGAAAGTACCCGTCTCCCAACAAATCCGGGATCGCATATAAGAGCAGATAGGGCAGAAGGCTGAAGCCCAGCCCGGCAACCAGTACCAGGGCATGGTTCTTCTCTACCGAGTCCAACGACCTCCAATATAATCGGACCATAACCAGGATGAACAGCAACGTCAGCATGAAGACAAGATGCAGCGTCCCTCGAAGCCAGCTGGGAATCTCATTTTGGACCATCGCCCAAAGAGCGTAGCAGGAGAACAGTGCACAGAGGAGCCGAAAGACAAACAGAGCCTTTGTCCACATAAGAGGCACAGCACGCAGCACAAACGCGACACAGAAAGAGAGCAATAAATAAGGGAGCCAGATGGAGGATAATGCGAGAAGCAAATTCGACAAAGCCAATTCCGTAGAATATAAAGTTAGGATGACCAGCGCCATCACATAATTCATCATGGAGAATCGGCGAACCGTGTGCGAGCCGGGATTTTTACGGTATGCCAGCAAGCCAATGGCAAGTAGCAGCACTTCTAGCAGCATGGCCAACAAGCTTTTCCGTACATCGTCGCTTTCCGTTTCGATCCGCAATTCGTAGACGGAGCCATCACTACGCATGAATGCCGATGTAGTGGCCCTAACCAGAGAAGCCTGCGTCTTGCCAGCAAACCATGTTTCCGCTGGCATGCCGTCAACTATCAATGCACGATCTCCCCTGTCCACTTGCCCTTGTGCCGCTTTGCCCGAAGGGTCCACACTGCTTACCCTCCAGCCTATTTCATCGTGTTCAAGTACCGCTCCGATATAAGGATGCCGAATCGTCTCCAGGTGAATATACACGGCCATAACGAGAAATCCAGCAAGCAGGGCCGCGGCAAACAAGGGAAGCTTCATTTTTAGGGAAGGCATTCGCAGATTCCTCTCTCTTTCAATTGCAAAAAAGGATTATACTCCAACTAGATAGAGCGTAACAGCACCCCATACCGTGTTGATATAGACATGAAACAAAATAGCTCCGTAAAGGTTTTTCCGCAGCTTGACCAGAATTTCACACGGAATGATAACTGCCAGTGGGATAAATGCCCAATTTATCGGCGCTTGCCACATATGATAGAACTGGAACAGCACGCTGAGAATCAGCCAGTCGTAACGAAGTCGACCGATTTTTTTCAGCAAATATCCACGGAAATATATTTCCTCCCCGATAAAATTCCCAATAAGCCCGATGACCAGCAACGGCCAAGGAAAATCATAATAACCCTGCCGGTAAATATGCCACTCCCCCATATGAAACACAGGCATCTGGTCCAGAAATGTCGATAAAGGCGGAAAAATCCATTTCATATAGGGCAGCGACAGGAGAGTAAACAAGACGGTGATAATCGGTAAAATAACAAGCAGTCCCCTGGTATCCCATTTTCTGAACCCTAGATAAACCAGAGACTGCTTAAAGGTAAGTTTATCCACAAATTTTAGCATGAATAATGGGAAAAGAATATGCCAGCCGCTGGCCATAATTGCCAAAACAAGAAATTGTACGTAGTGGCTGGATAGCCCAGTAAGCGACATAAGCAGGGGACGAAGTGGATAAATGAGCAAATAGACCAACAAACCAGGTAAGACGGCGTAAGACAAATACAGTAGTATCTCCTTGCGGCTTTTCGCCTCATGCTGATGAATAAAGCTCTCGTATTCAGGGTCCGATTTCACAAAAAATGCCGCAATTTTACGAGTCCATTCGGTTTTCATAATTAACGCTCCTCAGTCGGGGTAATTTACACACAAGGAGCATACCAAGGAATCAAAGTCCCGGTATCCGTATCCGGCGCCGAATATGGAGGGAGTCACGCATTGTTTTGGCGCGATCACGCAAGATAGGTTGTAAAAGAGCAGGCTGCCTACCGCGGCGCCTGCTCTTTTTTGTACTTGATTCAACTGCAGTTTACCGATCTATAGCAATCGACGCCTCACAAGATCAGGTGAAGCAAGCTACGCATTCTTTTTAGCAATCAATGTAAAGGTATCATTTTCGCAATGGGGGCATCCCTGATTTTTCAAATCCTCGATCGTATGATATTCGCCCTGAATACCAACAAGCAGAGATCCGTGGCACTGCTTACATTGGTATGTGCGTAATGTTCGCTTTACCTCACCTGTATAGAGCGCATCCTCAAAAGAGCTCGTAACATTGGGCGCTGTCAACTCCGTCGTCTTGAGAATGATCATTTGTCCACTATTGCCAATCATCTGTGCTCCTTCATACTTGTTGAAATGCGGAATAATCTCTCGTAGTGACAAGCCCATACGTACAAGCTCCCGCAGTATTGCCAAATTATAGTCAGGGGATTTATGTGCGTATGACAAAAAAATCGGCAATCCCTTCTCTTTTTTCAACGCGCTTATCCCGCGAGAAACGAACAACGTCATACCTTGCAGCGTATAAGGCGGATCCGTGAAAAAGCAATCGTATTGTCCACATAATTTCTTTGGAAGTGGCTGGCGCAAATCCAGACTGCGGCATATCACCTCTATTCCCTCCTGCTCAGCTGTGTTACGAATATACTGTAAAAATCGCTCATCAACATCGACGACGGTTATCAAAGCTCTTTGATTCCTTATGTTCGGAAATAATCGTTTGATTAAAAAACCAAGCGATATACTGACCAGGTCGTCATCACCAACACATAAGATTTTCTTTCCGATCAGCGCATGCTCCCTCAGGCACAGAATGGCCCGACGCAAGCTCGTTTCTACTGTACATTTGGACTGATCAATCTGCACATTAACTTGTGGCCGTTGCTGAAATATGTCCGTGAGTAATTGTAACAGATCCGAAAGCTCAGCCTTCCAGTTGGACTCATCGGCCATAAGTTTTTGATATAAGGCTTTGTCTAATCCATCATATCCCAACTCATCTTCAATAAATGTAACGCCTTTAGGCGTACAACGAACCCCGCCATCCTGTGTCAGAGCACCTGCCTTTATGAGTTCCTTCTTAATCGCTGTTGCAACTGGAACAGGCAGAAACGTCTTTTTGGCAAGTTCTTTTGTGGAAATTCCAGGCTGTATATAGCACTCCACTAACAGCTGCTCAATGACCCACGATCCCTCTTGAAGATGTACGTTTGCATTTGCTTCTGCGATATAATTTTTCATGGTAATCCCTCTCTTATCATCGATTTTGTTATGCTTCTGTTACCTTAGAAAAGAACACACGCCATCCAAGCAGTTAAACGTTCATTGTTATGCCAAATAAAAAAAGGGACAGAAAATGAACGTATAGTCCATCTTCTGTCCCTTTTGGGGATTGGCTGACTGCTCCATCGACTTTTGTCAAAATGACAAAAACGATGAACAAAACCTGTTTTTTACATTATTGCAAAAAACAAAGCCGTGCTTAAGAGCACGGCTGTTTGCAGTCGATTGTATATGGATGGCCGTAGTGTTCTTAACTAATTTCGATTCATCCATTGGTTTCCATAACAAATATACCACTCTAAAAGTGGATTTTTGCTAAAGTAAACGGATGAATCATATGAAATTTGGTTAGTTAAGAACAAATGCCGACATCAAGACAACTCCTATTTTTTAAAGTTATAACCGATTATAAATGGAAATGATTAGACAATCAAGTGCAATCGAAGCGTATATCATTTTCTACTCCTTTTAGACTAGAAAACATTGTACATAAAAATAATATCTTTTTTCACCTCGAACCCATGCTTATTATAAAACTTCTCAGCAGGAAGATCCCTTTCTGTAAGCAGCACAATACAATGAATATTTCTGGATGCCAGCTCTGTTTTAATGTCATTCATCAGCTGCGAGCCCACCCCGCTATGCTGTAGATCGTTATCAATAAAATATTCATGAATGTGGTACTCTTCCCCCGCATACCAGCTCTTGGTATGCCCAAAACTCGCACCTATGATTTTATCATTCTGCTCGATAACAAACCCGATAAATACAGGATTATTTATAAATTCCAGAAGATATTTTTGTACGTGCTGGATTGATTCCCATTGATCATTCCATGGTTCGCCATTAAAAATCTTTAAAAATAGGTGTGAACATTGTTCAAGATCTGATGTGACCATTAATCTTGTTTTCAATTGTATACTCACTCTTCTCTAGTTTAGTCACTATTTTCATAAATTTGGTACATCAACATTTCCTCATCCATTGTTTTTGCTATCTGATGAGCTTCATTAACGCTTTTCTTATTCTGAATAACTTCATAGAAAAAGCGATAAACATACATAAGAGCAGCATTCCCGTCTGGATAATCATCCGGTCCGATATAGGTCTTGCATCCACGATCCAGGAATGCTTGCGCGAGCGTAGGAGCACCCAACATGCATCCATTGCCAATAACGATTTTCCCATCCAGTCTCACAAAGGTTCTAACATCGTCTGGGCCGAAATTTCCCCGTGGCTCATCTGCCTCATAGACGTCCTCACCAAGCTCCGGCATTATAAAACCATCTTCATCTCCGTGAAAATTTAAAACAATCATATCGGTATCAGGGTAGAGATCATTACCGGACAATACATCCATGAAGTCGCTCGGTCTGCCAATCCAATAAGTAAATACTCTTGCGCCAAAATATTCAAGTGTGTTACGTATAGCCTGGGAATCCAAATCGCAATCAGGACCGACAACCAATGCTACATTCATTACAGGTTTGCTCATATATTTCCTCCTGGTGATATCCTCATAATTTAAAATTCAAACTCAAATGTTTTACACTTCGACTCAAACTCGAAACCTAGTTTCTTTCCTAATTGATAGGATTCCTCGTTCGTCTCCATTGTTGACCAGCGCGGTACAAATCCATTTTCGATACAATGCTCCAAATACGCCGCGCATGCCAACGTTGCTAGTCCTTTATTCATCTCTTCTTCATCGTATGTTTCCACACTAATCTCATGATCTTTTTCGTAGACACAGCAGGATAAGCACGCACTAATAATGCTATTTCCTTTCATTACACAATAACCGAAGCTCAGACTTAGAAAATCATCTACCGAGTACCAAAATTCATTCAAAACTTCAGACAAGATTTCATCGGGGTCATTCTGAATGACTTCCAAATCGATTTTTTTAAGGATGTATCCCTCTGGCAAAGGTTTGTAGCTGGTCTTGAGGGTATTGAACTTCTCACGATTCAATTGGAAATAAAATTCATAATCCGGTTCATACTCCCTATGCGAAATAACCTCTTCAACGGTTCTCTCCCAAGTATCATCCGACACCACGGCAATAAAATAAGTGCCTCCACATGATTCATGCGTATCTATTTTCAATTGGTTATCAATAAACTCACGCAGATGGCTAATAAATTGTTCATTGGCTGCATCTCCAATAAACATGCTAATGACGCCCGTTTGATCGACCAACGCCGTACGGGGTTGATTCACATCATCCACGTAAATTGTTCCTCTATTCGTCCCATTAATAATCGCATTTAGGGTCAGATCGTTTTGTTGTTCGGGTGTTTGCAGTAGCGCCCTTACCTTCGGATAATCCTTCTTATCAAGTTTATAGATCATTTATCTTAAGCTCCTACTCTTAAAAAATCTCTCCCTTACTACGGGTTGGGTAGTTTGATGTCCTCACACTAATTCATCTAACCACGGATTCTACTTCTAAAATCTGAGTACTAACCCCGTCTCATCACCAAAGGTTTCTCCGTTCGGTGTAAACCCTAAGCTCAAGTAAAACCCCAAAGGGCTTCCTTCTCCCTCCCCACAACTTGCAACTACTTCATGGATTCCTTGTCCTTTTAAGTGTTCAATCAGTAATCCAATCGCCTGCTTTCCGTATCCTTTCCCTTGATGGGGCCCCGCGATCATAAAACGCCATAAATAGACTCCGCCATTATCTGTCCCTTCATCAGATCCCTGATCCAGCATGATAAAACCGATCGGTTCATCATCAGCATAGATGGCTCTGAACCATGCATTCTTAGAGAAATGAGCTTGAGCAATAGAAACCGCATTATCAGCAACCATTATTCGTTGAACCTCTGTAAGGGTGTTGCTTAATTGACAAATTTCAAGAACGGTATTTTCATCGATTTTTCGAAAATGAACATCTGGCATTGCCACCACTCCTTATCGTAATCAGATAATTCTCTTACATCTGCGGTGTTAAGCCGCAAACTTTCTTTGAAACAGGGAATCTTTCATGAGAGGATTCGAGTACGTTAGCCAAGGTACACGAGCCCGGTGTAGTCGGGATTTCACTGTACCTTGCAGGCTACCATTCCTTTACGCAAAGTAACGAGAGTTGGTTTCCAATATTTATGAACTCCTCCTTCTTCAAGCAAAAAAGACTCCCTGGGCAAGGGAGTCTTCACTGGAGCTCATCTGTTCATTTTAAAAAATGTGAACTTGAATCAGGCAACTTTGTTGTAGTCTGAAATATCAACCTCCAGCCGATTACTGCACCTAAAGTTGCCATCGTAACTTCACTCACGACAAGCCCGGTTCCGCCCGATTTCAAGAGCTCATTCAGACCGACCGACTTATCAAGAAGATTGTGGAAAATGTTTTGGTATTTTATAAAAATCATCAATCTCTTTTTGAGATCAATCTGGTTATGTGTTATGATGAATTGAGAAAGGTTGGATTGAAAGGAGGTGGGACGAAATGGAGCGAATTTACAACGTTTTACGAAATATTACAATGTTTGGAATCATGTTTTTGACTGCGTTTGTGCTGTACTTCCCGGTTCAGGATCAATACGTGAACGAGAACATTCAAGGTCGGTCTGTACACGAAACATATACGCATGTGAAGGCATCTGCTGTTCACAAGACTGCCCCTTCTTCATCCAAGCTGATTGCTGCGGGTAAAATTTTTATTGTCTTGTTTTGTTTTACAAGCCTTCTTATACTCCGTGTCCCTAGACCTCGACTGCCTTACTTGCCGGTCATCCTTTTACGACTCCGCCTTTTAATTTTATCCCCCATAAAATTCACCTCTACGTTTGTGTGACTTCTATATCCTCAGCGCGGTTTATACCTCGCGTTCTATTTACTTTTCTTCTACCCTTATGAGTTTCGTTATTTTTTCAATTTAACAATTTCTTCTTAAAAAATGGCCGAATACAGCAGGCTTATTTGAGTTCGCCGTTTTATTGACCAAAAAAGTGTATCTTTAGGAGGATTTAATCCATGTATGTACGTGAAAGTGATCTGCCGGGTATCGGAAAAAAGTATGTAGTTGAAACTCGTGGGGGAGATAAAGCTGTGATCATCCTGCATGATGATGGCCGACGTGAAATATACCATTTTAATTACGACGAGCCTGACGAAAGCATCTCCATGATATCAATGGATGATGATGAGGCACGGCAGCTTGCCGCCATCGTGGGCGGTCTAACTTATAAACCTAAAGCGCTTGAGACCATCGACATGGCTCTGGATGAGCTAATTATAGAATGGTACCGGATCGAACCCCATTACTATGGAATTGGAAAATCCATCGGAGAGCTTGGCGTGCGCCAGGCATCGGGAGCGACAATCATCGCGATTGTGGAAAGAAATCAGGGGAAACAGATTAACCCCGGTCCTGAAGTAGTCATCAAAGCTGACTCCACACTCGTTGTTGTTGGCGAACGTCAACAGCAGCGCTTGTTTAAACAAATTTTGCTGAATGGAAGTGGTTGAATAGATGAATCATCTTGTATTTGAAGTAGGATTAGCAATTGCTTTAATCGCTTTATCGGGGTTAATTTCTTCCAAACTCCGTTTTTCCGTCATCCCCTTCTATATTCTTATCGGGATGGCGGTTGGACCTCATGCTATGCAGTGGTGGCATTTTGACTTCCGATTTATCGAAAGTGCCCCGCTGATCGAATTTATGGGACGAATTGGCGTACTGTTCCTTCTGTTTTATCTCGGTCTGGAGTTTTCGGTCGGTCGCCTTATTAAATCCGGTCGCTCCATTGCCGTTGGTGGAAGCATTTATATCGGTATCAACTTTACACTTGGCCTCCTGATCGGTTTTATGTCTGGCTTTCCATTGGCCGAAACGCTTATCATTGCCGGTATAACAACCATTTCGTCCAGTGCGATTGTAGCCAAAGTGCTTGTCGATCTTAAACGGACTGCGAATTCGGAAACCGAAATGATACTTGGTATTATTATGTTTGAAGATGTATTCCTTGCCGTATATATTTCCATTCTTTCAGGACTTGTATTAAGCGGATCTTCCTCGCTTGGAGGCGTGCTGTTATCAGCCGTGATCGCACTCGGATTCATGCTGCTAGTGCTTATCATTGGACGCAAGGCAGTTCCCCTGCTGAATCGCTTGCTGAACATTCGTTCCAACGAATTGTTCTCACTCGTCGTATTCGCGTCACTGTTTCTACTGGCAGGTTTCTCTGAAACTATTCATGTGGCTGAAGCCATTGGAGCACTCCTCCTGGGACTGGTGCTGGCTGAAACCGATCATAGAGAACGAATTGAGCACCTCATCCTGCCTTTCCGTGATTTCTTTGGGGCGATTTTCTTCTTCAGCTTCGGATTAACGATTAATCCAATGGAGCTTGGCGGTGCTGTGTGGCTGTCACTCGCTGCAGTAGTCGTAACACTGATTGGTAATTACGCAGCAGGTATGCTCGCAGGACGAAGTGCAGGTTTATCTTCCAAAGCCTCTAACAACATTGGTTTGACGATCGTGTCGCGCGGAGAATTCTCGATAATATTAGCTAATCTGGGTAAAGCAGGTGGTCTGATGACCATCATTCAACCGTTCGCGGCATTGTATGTGTTAATCCTTGCTATTCTTGGACCTCTTTTAACAAAAGAATCCAAGCATGTCTACAATCTGCTGAACCGGGTGTTCAAGTTTAAGGATGCGCAGAAAAAGAAGCCTGATTCTATGGTTTTACATGAGGATGGTTCGGTTTAATCACTTTCCCACTTCATCATAAGCAAGTAGAAATGATGGTGTAATGGGGTGATTTAACCCGGGACATCGTCTCTCGTCTCCATTTATGTCAGAAAGGAGGAGTCAGTTAACCAAATGTCAAACCAACCGTTTCTTGCTCCAGACGGTACACCTGGCGATTCATATGTTATTTCACGCCGCAGGCGGTTATTTATGGTTATCATCGGAAGCATGATCGCTTCCTTTGGCCTGGATATGTTTCTTGTGCCGAACGGCTTCATCGCCGGAGGCCTTACAGGGATATCAGCCTTGGCCTATCAAGTAACCGGCCTGCAGACGGGTATGTTTCTTTTTCTGCTCAACCTGCCCTTGGTCATCTTTTTGTTCCGCCAAGCTAACCGGGATCTGGCACTCAGGGCTGCTGCAGGACTTACCGTGTTCTCGATCTGTTCCCTTCTGCTCCACCCGCTGCCGCCGCTCATCGAAGGCGGAGCGGCGGCAGCGGGGCTTGGTGGAATCTTTCTAGGCCTTGGCATTGGCATCGGTATCAAGCATGGGGCAGTACTGGATATGCTGTTGCACATGCCCAAAATACCGCCACCCATTATGGCGATAATCAACAGCATGCGCCTCTCGGGTGCAGGTATCGTCATCAATGTTCTTATCCTGTCCCTCGCAGGTTTGCTGCTCGGTTTGGAACAGGCTATGTATTCTGCTATCGCCTGCTTGATGGCCCTTGAGGCTGCTCGATTAGCGACTTCCGGCTATTCTCTGAAGCGAGAAGTTACCATTCATAGTTCTCACACTCAGGAAATCCGGAACCGTATAGATATGTTGCTCGGCAGAAAGTCCCTGCCCCTTCATATGACAGAAGGTGTAGACATACATCCCGATCAACAACAGGATCAGCTGCTTTACCAGATCCATCTGATGGAACTGACCAGGCTGAAATCGCTTGTAAGAATAATAGACCCGGAAGCTTTTATCACCGTGTCACCTTACCGGCGCAAACGATAGAAAGGAGCTGCTCCATAAGTCATCGAATACTTATGGGCGGCTCCTTTTCTTGTTTGTTGGAAGTTTTTCTTTCTATTAAATTCTAACGAAATAATAGTCATATTTTTACGATACTTATACATTTTCTAGAATGGTCAGGTTTACGGGGTATGAGACGTATCAGAAACTTTCGTAGAATAAATATGCGTTGGTACAATGTCCGGATAATCCGTAATTATTCCATCAACCCCTGCCTGCAGAAGCGGCGGAATTTCCAGCAAATGCTGTACGTCCCAGACAAACACCTTCATACCTGCATTATGAATTTTTCGGATCTTCTCTTCATTTACGGCAGCCATCGAAGGGTTCACGTAATTGGCAAAAGGGGCAAACTCCCGTATTCGTTCATCCGTCAGCTCCAATGGATTGGATACCAACACAGCGAGAGGAATGTCCGGTAGAATCTTATGAAACCGCTGAAGTGATGCGATGTGAAAAGACTGAACAATAAGTTCTGGATGCTTTCCAGAGAATTTATCCAGTCCGTGCTTCCGTATAAGATCCGCTGTCTTTTGTTCAATGCCTGGATTGGCTGCATGTGACTTCATCTCGATCAAAAGCGGCATTTTTCCGCCAAATCTCCTCAGTACCTCGTCCAACGTCGGTATCCTTTGTCCCTTAAACCTGGAGTCATACCAAGAACCCGCGTCCAGCTTCTGAAGCTGATTCAACGTCATTTTGTGTACCTTGCCCTTACCAGTACTTGTTCGGTTCACTTTAGTATCATGAATAACGACCACATGACGGTCGCTGCTCAGCTGCACATCCAGCTCAATCATATCGGCACCCATGTTGCTTGCATGTTCGAATGCAGCCATCGTGTTTTCCGGTGCATAGCCAGATGTTCCCCGGTGGGCGATTCGGAGTACATTATGCCGTTCCATCAACCATTTATTAGGTGTACTTTTTTCCAAGGATGCGTATGCGCTACAGACAGATAGACTTAAGCTGACCGCTGCCACAATGACAGACCATGATCCTATCTTCAATAATGTTCATCCTTCCGTCAGGAATAGCCTCTAGGTCCTTTTGTTAGTAAGCTATAGCTTTCCCGAAGTCAGGTATTCCATGAGAGTTTATGTCATCACCAACAACAAAATTATACAAAGGTCAGCTGATAAGCAATTTATCCGTAATCAGATAATTCCCTGAATACATATTAAATATATGAATATTATGTTCGTTTTATATCTAATGACTTGCAATATGAACGTAAATGGAGTAATTTGTACTTATATGAACGTGATTTGTTCATGACTACATGGTTGAAGGAGATAATACAATATGGAAAGACGTTACGCTTCACATCCTAATGAGGTCAAACAATTCGACACTGACCGGCTCCGTAAAGAATTTCATATCCCTACTCTATTTACCCCTGACAAGCTGGAACTGGTTCTCTCCCACGAGGATCGTCTCATTGTTGGTGGTGCCAATCCTGTAAATAAAGAAGTTAAGCTCGAAACGGATCTTAAAGAATTAGGTGTTTCCTACTTTCTGGAGCGCCGTGAGCTTGGAATTATCAACGTAGGTGGACAAGGATCTGTTGTTGTAGACGGAACGGAATATAAGCTGGATAATAAGGAATGCCTGTATGTTAGCATGGGCACCAAAGAAGTTATTTTTAAAAGCACTGATGCCAAGCAACCGGCCAAATTCTATTTAAACTCTGCACCAGCCCATAAAGAATTTCCTACTGCAAAAGCTACACTTGAAGAAGTTGATTCCAGTGCGCTTGGCGATATCAAAAATTCAAACGACCGCGTCATTTACCGTTTCATTCATCAGAATGGCATCCAAAGCGCACAGCTTGTAATGGGAATGACCTTGCTAAAAACAGGAAACATGTGGAACACAATGCCAGCTCATACTCATCCACGCCGTATGGAGGCGTATTTGTACTTTGATCTGCCGGAAGATGCTGTCGTATTCCATCTGATGGGTGAACCATCAGAAACTCGCCACATCGTCATGAGAAATGAGCAAGCGGTTATTTCACCGAGCTGGTCTATCCATAGCGGCGTCGGAACTAGCAATTATACATTTATTTGGGGAATGGCTGGCGATAACAAAAAGTATGATGATATGGACCCAGTCTCCATGAAAGAATTAAAATAAGAGTAATCCTCAAACGGAAGAGTTGAAAATGAAATGAACCCTATAAGACGATACGAAAACATAATGGAGCTGCTGCTGACCCATAAGGAAGTCACGGTGGCGGAACTAAGCGAGAAGCTGCAGGTTACCGGGAAGACGATTCGCGAGGATCTGACGAAGCTGGAGGAACAAGGGCTGATTGTCCGGATTCATGGCGGAGCGATGCTTGCCCAAAAAGATCAATTCGGCATACTTCCATCAAAAGAACCGCTGACCAAACACGCAGATGAGAAAAGCGAGATTGCCGAATTGGCACTGCTTCATATACAGCCTGATGATATCATTGCTCTCGATGGCGGTAGCACGACGCTTGAAATTGCACGCAGGCTGGCCAATGAGCCATTGACGGTAATCACCAACGATGTTTATATCATCAGCGAGTTGGCGCCCAAAAATAATATCCGCCTCGTCGTTCCCGGTGGTTACCGTGTTCGAAACATGCTTGCCGGACCCGAGTCGGTAGATTATGTAAAGCAGTTAAATATTCAGAAAGCTTTCGTATCGGCCACAGGGGTGCATTTGGAACATGGCCTTTCCATTTATACAGGAGATTTGATCGATTTTAAAAAAGCGTTGGTCAGTACTTCGCGAGAGGTGTTTGCAGTAGCGCATCATCAAAAGTTCGGACAAACGGCGCTACGTACTTTTGCCGCATTAGATGAATTAACATCGATTATTACGGATCAGGGACTTCCGGCCGAAACGGCCAGGCTGTTCCGCAATGCCGGCATCTCCATTGAAATGCCAAATTAATGCTTAAACACAAAACCTTACACTGTTTAATAAAAAGGAGTGTTTCCCATCATGAACAGCTTTGACTTAACAGGCAAAACCGCATTGGTTACCGGAGCTGCCCGCGGGCTTGGTCAAGGTATTGCTACTGCTCTTGCCGCTGCAGGTGCAGATGTTGTTGCCGTATCCTACAGT
This sequence comes from Paenibacillus uliginis N3/975, assembly GCF_900177425.1. Lineage (NCBI taxonomy): Bacteria > Bacillati > Bacillota > Bacilli > Caryophanales > Paenibacillaceae > Paenibacillus > Paenibacillus uliginis. Next base: position 4,588,520 of record NZ_LT840184.1, read on the forward strand.
TCGAGTGAAGAAACCTTACAAATCGTCCGGTCACATGGCAGACAAGGTGATGATATTATAGTTGACCTGAGTGATCATTCCAAGCTTCAGGAAACTTTTGATCAGGCACTTAAGCTTACAGGACATATTGATATTCTCGTTAATAACGCCGGCATCATTCGCCGGACACCGGCAAAAGATCATAGTGCTCAAGATTGGTTCGATGTTATTGACCTCAATCTGAACAGCGTATTTCTTCTGTCACAAATCGTCGGAAACCACATGATTGCCCGAGGCAGCGGAAAGATTATTAATATTTGCTCGATGCTATCTTATCAAGGTGGAATCAATGTACCGGGATATACTGCAAGTAAACACGGGGTTGCAGGTCTTACTAAAGCATTTGCTAACGAGTGGGCTGCAAGCGGTGTTCAAGTTAACGGTATCGCTCCAGGTTACATCGAAACCGAAAACACAGCGCCTATACGCCAAGATCCGGAACGGACACAGTCGATCACAGACCGTATTCCGGCTGGTCGATGGGGCACGCCGAAGGATATCGGAGGTCCTGCTGTCTTCCTGGCTTCTTCCGCATCCGATTACATAAACGGTCACGTCCTATGTGTCGATGGTGGCTGGATGGCCAGATAACCATTTCGGAAACCAGCATCCTTATATTTAAATAGTAATCATCTTATTCTTAAAAAATCCATCATCAATTATGTGACTTCATCTTAAAGCTTAATCCGCCCCGGTCTTCCGGCGCAGATTAAGCTTTTTTTGTTATGGGTTCCCCTCGATAGAACGAATACATCGCGATGTTTAGGATAACCTAATCCTTAACTATGGATCGGACTCAATCTGGAAAGGATGGATGAAATGGGTGGACGACATTATTCCATAAAAACATTGCTGGTTGTGATTATTCTATTGCTTGCACTTCCGGGGTGCGGTCAGAAAAGTTACGACAGAGTTCCAACCCCAAATATGGGTGTAGATCCGCTTCGGGTTAAAACCGGAGGCCTCCTGCAAAACGCAGCATTACGAGACACACTTCGTATCGGGACAGAAGGCAATTATCCCCCATTCAGCTATCATGGAACGGGCGGGCGGTTGACCGGCTTCGATGTCGAGATCGCTGAGGAAGTTGCCAGACACATGGAGATGAAAGCCGTCTTTGTGGAAGCTGAATGGAAGGACCTGCTATCGGGTTTAATAGAAGGGAAATATGACACCGTTTTTAACGAAGTAGCCGACAACAAGAACCGTCGTGCCTTATATGATTTCTCTAATGCGTATATGACCTCTACTCCAGTTCTGGTAGTGCGATCGAATGAGAAGAAAATCCGAACCTTCACTGATCTGAAGGGAAAGACGGCCGCCGTTGAAGCGGTCGGTGAGTATCAGCAGATCGCAGCCAAATATCAATCAAAAGCAGTAGTAACAAAAGATTTTACAGAGGCAGCTAACCTGCTTGTGAATCGTAAAGTGGATGCCGTTCTCACGGATAGTTTATCTATATTAAACCTGCGCCAGCAAACCCCGGATTTGCCTGTGAAGACGGCTGATTCCCTGAACTATGTTAACCAGGTGTGTGCTGTCTTTGTGAAAGGAAACTCCGACCTTGTGGCTGCGGTAGATAACGCGCTGGAGACCATGCAGGCGGATGGTAGCTACTTGACTATATGGAAGAAATATTTCGGTGATTCTCCGTCAACACAAAGGAATTATTGACCGTGAGAAATAGGTCTCAGCAATAAAAAGCCCTCCGGTTTATTCCGGAGGGCTGAATTATAAGTCCGTTTTCAGCTTTTTATCTCGCTTGCTTCTTCCGCCTTTTCATCGTTAGCCTGAGCTGCTTCTACAGCGCGCGGAATATTAACAGAGGCAAGAACCTCTTCACTAGTTGCACCCAATGTTATACCTGAGGGAAGTTTAAGATCAGCAACAGTTAGCTTATCGCCAATCTCCAGCCCGGAAACATCTGCTTCAATCGTTACCGGAAGGTCTCCTGGCATTCCTTCTACTTCAAGCTCTGTTTCCTGAATTTGCAAAATACCGCCACTTTTCGTACCTATGGCTTCTCCCTGATACTCCAGAGGAATTGTAACACGAACCGACTTGTTCATCGAAATATGTAGGAAATCGACGTGTATTACTTTTCCTCCACGTTTCTGAACATCTTTGATCAGAACGGGAACCGGGTCTGATCCTGGAATGTTAAGGTCAAACACTTCCGAACGTCCTGTCTGAAACAGTCTTGCTGTTTCTTTTAGATTAACGGACACCGGAATGCTTTCCGAGTCCGAGCCGTATACAACTCCGGGAAGCCCTCCATTTTGACGAATGCTGCGGCGTGCAGCCCGCGTAAATTCATTCCGAATTTCAGCTGCTAGTTGAACATTGTTTCCTTTTGACGACATGATTAACATCCTCCTTATTATGAAAACAAAGTCTAACTAATCATTACCCTATTTCCTTGGTAGTGAAACAATTATTTTTTCTTTGTAGACTTCTTCTTATCTCTAAAAAGGAGCCTTCCAGTTACCGGAAGGCTCCTTTTGCTTAGTTTAACTGGCTAAATCTGAAAGGGAACTCCCTTCTCCGCTTCCGCTAATCACCTTGATCTTCAACAACTTCTCCCCTGGAGGAAGCACGATAAAACGGTCTTGGTCCCACTCTCGCGCTTCCCAATCGTTCAAGCGGACAATACAACCGATCCGATTCACATCGGATGCCGCACGGATAATAGCTGTAACTCCTCCATCATCCTTTTGTGTAAAATCAATCTTACCATCCTTCACACCTGTACCCCATACCCATAAGTTCCATCCGTCATAGTTGTCATCTGCACGCTCATATTCCAATTCGATGGTGACAAGATTTTTTTTCGGCCGCTGCTTATCTGCACGTAGCACCATCATTGACAATCCCGGAACAGCAATCTCGGAAGTGTCGACTGTCATAAGAGTCTCTACTCCTGCTTTCTTCTCATTCACTACAACATTCCAGCCATATGGTGAAGCTGGCAGCTCCAATATGGTTTCGTTGCAACCTCCATTAACGATGACAACAATATCGCTCCAACTGTCTCCATTGGCATGATTATTCAGGTGGTAAGCCACCGTCTGACCGCCGCATTGAATAATCTCCATATGATTTTCAATCTGCTCACGGTTGCTCATCCTGAAAGCAGAATGTGTCCTTCGCAGTTCCAGCAGTCCTTTATAATATTGATAAACAGGAAGAAAACGCTCTTTGTTTATCCAACGAATGGCATTAACGACATCTCCACTCCGGTAGCTGTTATGATCGCCAAACTTGCTTCTCAGCAGTTCGTCACCTGCGTGAATAAGCGGAATTCCCTGAGATACAAGCACAATACTGTTGGCGAGCAAACTCCGGCGCACCGGCTCTGAGGTCATGATATCGTGATCCGAAACAGCGAAATAAGGCCGGCAATCGAACACTTTTTCCAAAATGTCCTCGCCATCTGCAGGAGCTCCGTTATTCATGTGAAGTAATCCCGCTTCATGTCCCTTCCCCATGGAGGTGAGGACCTTATCCCACAAATTTAAATTATCATGCACAGTCACGTAGTTGATTGTCTCAGAGGCATCGTGGGCAAAATCGTGGATCGATCCCATCATGCCTTCAGCCACAGCTCCCTCACACCAAGGTTCCCCGGTAGCAAACCCTTTGCCACCTCCGTCATTGTCACCTTTAATCGCATGACGATAGTTATCGTTAAACACGGCGAAACCTTTCCCCCGCTGTGTTCCCTTGACCGTCTTATTAGGCAGCGGGCTATCTCCTCCCGTCCAAGGCTCTCCATAAATTAAAATAGACGGATTTACCTCACGGCGAAGCTCTTCTACGATCTCATAAATGGTCGTCGTGTCTATTAGAGCCATGAGATCAAACCGGAAGCCGTCCATGTGATATTCCTCAGCCCAATAGCGCAGTGAGTCTTTAATATATTTTCGTACCATCGGCTTTTCAGTCGCCAACTCATTACCTACTCCCGACCCGTTTGACAGGCCCCCGCTCCCATTTTGACGGTAGAAGTATCCGGGAACAACCGGTTCGAACGGTCCATCATCCACTGTATAGGTATGGTTGAACACCACATCCATAATGACTCTAATACCCTTCTTGTGAAATGCCTGTATCATTTCTTTACATTCTCGGATACGAACCTCCGGCTTTGTCGGATCGGTTGAATAAGAGCCCTCCGGTACGTTGTAATTTTGCGGATCATAACCCCAGTTGTATTCTGTTCCCTCAAGCTCATTAACCGTCTTAAAATCAAATATGGGCAGCAAATGCACATGCGTTACGCCCAGCTCAGCAAGATGGTCAATCCCCAAGCTGTTACCATATTCATCACTTAAACCCGTTTCTGTAAACGCCTTGTACTTCCCTCTATATTTCATACCGGAATCCGGTGACATGGAAAAATCCCTTACATGCAGTTCATACAGCACTGCATCTGTCGGCTGTATCAATGGAAGTCGCTTATCGAGATCCCAGTCCTTCGGACGGCAGACTTCTGGATCAACGATCGCTCCACGGTACCCATTTGCTGACACTGCCGTCGCATACGGATCTACAGCAAACCGGTATTCACCATAATCCTGTTCTATTTTGTAAAGATAGTATTTGCCCGACATATCTCCGGCAATAATGAAAGTCCAAATCCCCTCATCTCCACGGGTCATCCGGTTTTCTTGTCCGCCATCATGATTCGTGACTGCTCCGGATTCATCATAATTCCCGGCATCCTCATACAATACAAGGAATACCGTGCGGGCTGTAGGTGCCCACAAGCTGAAGAAGCTTTGATTCTTTCCATAAGTTACTCCAAGTTTTATATCCGTAATAGGATTGATCATGTCCATACTCATCATTATCACCGTCACTTTTAAAGTAGATTCATTTAATAGTATTGGCGCCTGATTCATAAGACAGACCTCTTTAGGCTGATAAATCGCTTACACTTTCAGTTTATGCTAGGCGGCACCATTCGGTTTGGGTTTCAGTCTACAATTAAAAAGAGCACCCGTCTATAAAAGACGGATGCTATGAAATACCCTTGATAAGATTTCAGAAACCTTGATCATTCATATAACTTGTTCATTGCTTATTTAGCAGTTACTTGTCTCACGAGCTCAACAACTTCTTCCGCTGTGCGCATATCCAGCGCTTTTACCGCAAGTTCTTGCATTTCTGCACGAGACAGGCGGGAAATCTGGCTGCGCGCCGGAAGGATCGAGGTTGCACTCATGCTGAACTCATCCAGACCTAGACCGAGCAGCAGTGGAATCGCAATCGCATCCCCTGCCATCTCACCGCACATGCCAGCCCAGCGGCCTTCACGGTGAGCAGCATCAATAACCATTTTCACAAGACGAAGAATAGCTGGATTGTACGGCTGGTACAGATAGGATACCCGTTCATTCATCCGGTCGGCAGCCATGGTGTACTGAATCAGATCATTGGTTCCGATACTGAAGAAGTCCACTTCCTTCGCGAACTGATCAGCCATAACAGCCGTGGATGGAATCTCCACCATGATGCCCAGCTGAATGTTCTCCGAAACAGCCGTACCTTCAGAGATCAGCTTGCTCTTTTCTTCTTCCAGAAGAGCTTTCGCTTCGCGGAATTCACCCAGTGTAGCAATCATCGGGAACATGATCCGCAAGTTGCCATGAACACTTGCCCGAAGCAGTGCCCGAAGCTGGGTTCTGAATATATCCTGACGCTCCAGACATAGACGTACAGCCCGGAATCCAAGGAACGGATTCATCTCTTTTGGCAGATCCAGATAAGGCAGCTCTTTGTCGCCGCCGATATCTAGCGTACGGACAACGACAGGCTTTCCTTCCATCTTCTCAAGTACTGTCTTGTAGGCATTGTACTGAATTTCTTCGGAAGGCAATTTGTCGCGTCCCATATACAGAAACTCCGTACGATAGAGACCTACAGCTTCGCCACCGTTATCCAGAACGCCGGCTACATCATTTGGCGTACCGATGTTAGCGGCAAGCTCAACATGAACTCCGTCTTTCGAAACCGTAGGCTCATTGCGAAGCTTTCTCCACTCTTCAACCTGCTTCGCATAAGACTCCTGTTTGCTGCGATATTCCGCAACCATTGCCTCGGAAGGGTTAATCAGTACATTCCCCTCAAGTCCGTCAACGATGATCAGATCACCGTTTTTCACCAAGGAAAGAACGTTCTTCGTTCCAACGACTGCAGGTATCTCGAGTGAGCGGGCCATGATTGCCGAGTGTGAAGTGCGTCCGCCAATGTTTGTTGTGAAACCCTTGACATATTTACGGTTCAGCTGTGCAGTATCTGATGGTGTCAAGTCTTCAGCAATGACAATAACTTCTTCATTAATCTCAGACGGACTTACATAGTTCAGTCCAAGCAAATGCTTAAGTATACGCTTAGTTACATCACGCATATCAGCTGCACGCTCTTGCAGATAAGCACTCTTCATGTTTTCAAACATCTTAATAAATTGCTCAGCTGTTTCATTCAGTGCGTATTCTGCAGTAACCGATTCAGCGGCAATTTTATCTTTAACCGGAGTGATAAGCTCTGGATCGTCCAGGATCAGAAGGTGAGATTCGAAAATCTCAGCCTTCTTCTCACCCAGCTCTTGACGGGTCCGTTCCTTGATTGCTTCCAGCTCAGTACGGGATTTATCCAGCGCGGCATCCAGCTTCGCAATCTCACCGTTAACGTTCTCCGCCTTTTGAGTTGTTACGGTGTAATCCGGATGCTCCAAGGTAAATGCACGGGCAATGGCAATACCTGCCGATGCCGCGATTCCCTTAATATTATTCATTGAGTTCGCCCAGCCCTTCGTTAATCATAACGTCCGAAAGTGCGGACAGCGCGTCGTTCTCACTTGCTCCTTCCGAGATCAGCGTAAGTGTATCGCCTTGCTCCAGTCCCAGAGACAGAACCCCTAGAATTGATTTTAAAGTTACTTTTTTACCATTAGCCTCAGCAAAAGATTCTGTATCCTTAAATTTATTAGCTGTGTTCACCAATGCTGTAGCTGGGCGTGCGTGGATTCCATCCTCGTCGATAATTCTGAAAGTTTTTTGCATGTTTTTCATCCCTCTTTCTTCATTTTTAAATAATTACCCAAATAAACTATTTAATCGTAATGATATTGGGTTCACCTGATTTAACGACACCTGTTTTATTGAGCGTCACCGACACTCCCTCAGGAAGATTGGAGAAGATGATCGGAGAAATAATCGATTTAGCATGCTCTTTCACATACTCCAGATCTACTTCCATAATCGGCTGACCAGCCGACACAAGGTCGCCTTCGTTAACGAGCACTTTAAAGCCTTGTCCCTTTAACTTAACCGTATTTACACCAATATGAACAAGCACTTCTTTACCGCCGTCCGACATGATGCCAATCGCATGTTTGCTTGGGAACACATTGAATACTTTACCGTAAACCGGCGATGAAATCATTCCATCATGTGGCAGTACTACAAATCCGTCACCCGTCATCCGTTCAGAGAATACCGGATCAGGCACGTTGGAAATATCCATCAATTCCCCGTTAACCGGAGCAACGATATCTTCCATGATAACAGCATCGCCATCCTGTGCTGCCAGCTGTTCCACAACAGCTGGTTCCTCCTTGGCTGTGGTCGCAGAAGGCGCAGGCGTAATACCTGACATGATGTCTTGAATTTGCGATTTAATCGTATCCGAACGGGTACCAAAAATCGCTTGAATGTTATTGCCTACTTCCAGTACACCAGAAGCGCCCAACTTTTTCAAATGAGCTTTATCCACATTCCCCTTATCCTTTACTTCGACACGGAGACGTGTGATACAAGCATCGAGATGCGCAATGTTCGGTTGTCCGCCAAGTGCGTTCAGGATATTGTAAGGCAATTCATCCTTACTGCCTCCACCTGATTCACTGTGCTCTTCCTGCTCGGTGACTTCCTCACGACCAGGTGTCTTCAGATTGAACCTGCGGATGACAAAACGGAAGCCGAAGTAGTAGATCACGGCCATAACCAAACCAACGATGATAACATTCCACCATGGTGTACGGTTTGGAATAACCCCAAAGATCATATAGTCGATCAAACCACCCGAGAAAGTCATACCAATCTTTGTGTTCAGAATGTGCATGGTCATAAAAGACAGACCAGCAAACACAGCGTGAACCGCAAACAGAAGCGGTGCTAAAAAGAGGAATGAAAATTCGAGCGGCTCTGTGATCCCTGTCAGGAAAGAAGTCAGAGCTGCGGAGCCCATAATACCCGCAACATATTTCTTGTGTTCTGGTCTGGCCTCGTGGTAAATCGCAAGTGCTGCAGCCGGAAGACCGAACATCATAAACGGAAACTTACCAGTCATGAAAGTACCTGCGGTAAATTCAACACCATCTCGGAGCTGGGCCATAAAAATATTCTGGTCCCCACGTACTAATTGTCCAGCCTGGTTTACGTATTCACCGAACTCAAACCAGAACGGAGAATAGAAGATGTGATGCAACCCGAACGGAATCAATCCACGCTCCACAACGCCGAACACAAACGCAGATAGTGTTAAATTCTGCTCCAGCATGAAGTGGGAAGCGGAATTCAATCCCATTTGGATTGGCGGCCAGATTACCGTCATCAGCAAGCCCAGTAATACCGAAGTAGCTGCTGTCATGATCGGTACGAACCGCTTACCCGCAAAGAAGCCCAGGTAGGATGGCAGTTCGATTTTGAAAAATCTGTTGTACATGCTGGCTGCTAATATACCGACAAGGATACCGCCGAATACTCCGGTTGCCAGTGTTGGAATACCGAGCACGCTTGCATAAGCATTATCGGTACCGATCATGGACGGAGTAACACCGATCACCGTTCCCATGGTCACGTTCATGACAAGATAACCGATAATTGCGGCGAGACCCGCAACCCCTTCACCCCCAGCCAATCCGATGGCTACACCGACGGCAAACAGCAGTGACAAGTTCGTAAATACGATCTGTCCGGCGTTCATCATTACGGTTGCAACAGATTGAACCCAGTCTGCATCGAGCCATGGCGCATATTGGAGGAAGTCTGGATTGACCAGCATATTGCCCAGTCCAAGCAGCAGCCCCGCCGCTGGCAGGATGGCAACTGGTAGCATGAGAGCCTTACCAACTCTCTGCAAAACGCCAAAAAACCGTTTAAACATAAAATTTCTCCTTCCATCTAGTTGTCGAATCAAAGGTGTGGAGACAAAACTTCAAACCAAAAAAAGGCATAAGCATACACCAGGATTCGGTTAATTCTAATTCTTTATGGGTTAGATTACCCATAAAGGAGTAGAAACAACCAAAAATGACCTGTTATATACTCATGCCTGATCGAATCAGTTACACGTTGATTTGTAGTTCTGTTAGTTTACTGTCCGTATTGTAACACCCATAATGTCAGGTTTCAAGTCCATTAGACACACCTCACAAAATATTCACCAATTATTCACCTTGCTCTTTTCTTTGAGCAAGTCTCTGCAGATGAATACTCAAATACCCCGCTTCTGCCGGATAGATCGGTTTTTTCAGACGCTGTTCCATCATCTTGGTTAGCTTCCAGGCGAGAGCATACATTTCAGGATATTCTCGCTTGAGGAGGCTGTCGAGCCCACCCGCTTCTTCGACAGATTCTCCACGCCGTATTCTCTCCAAAGCAAAACGCAGATGAGTAATCAATCTGGAATAATCAAGAGAATCCCGAGGGATGACATATTCCAGCTTATGTTCAACCATCTGTACGAGATCAGATACAAGTTCGGAGTACTTCCTCACCTCTGAGATATGCTGATTTGTCAGTGCTCCGTGAAAGTGAAGAGCAATGAAGCCAACCTCATCTTGCCCAAGATCCACACCAAGCCGCTTCTTAATGGTCTGCACCGCATATTCAGCCATCTCAAATTCTTTAGGATATAATTCCTTTGTCTCATACAAAAAAGGATTATGTATTAGAAGACCTTGTGCATGGCGTTTAATAGCAAATGCAATATGATCGGTCAAAGCAATGTGTATATGCTCGTTCAGCGGCCCACTGCCAGATTTCGTGGCATGGAGGATAATATCATTCATGGCTTCAATTAACTGTTCATCAATCTGGGGTACCAGCTGTTTATACTGCTCCTGTTCCTCAGGTTTGGTCAGAATAAACATCTTCTCTACGGCTGAGAGCGGTATCATATCATTCGTCTTACGGTTAAAACCGATCCCTTTGCCGATTACAACAACCTCATCATGTTGAGGATGTTTTGCTATGATTACATTATTATTCAATACTTTAGCCACTCGTAAGCTGCTCACATCCGCACCTCATTTGATAACACATATATCTCGCTAATTCTAACAGATAACTGCCGATTCAGCAAAAACAAGTGTCTTCCATTTTTCTGGAGGTGGCACGATTGGAAACGATATCGAAAAACGGACAGCTCCATAGTCAGAGCCGTCCGCTGATGATCATTGTTCTTCTTTAGCTGCGCCCACTTCCATCGTTACCCGCTCTGGTTCAATTGCAACCGGCTTCTGGGCCGGAGCCGCAGGACGTTTCGTCAAGCTTTGAATCAACTGCTCGACATCGATTCCCGATACACTTTTCAGCATTTCAGGAGCGGTCGACATCAGTTCTGTTACATAATTGCTCACACGAGCCGCTCCTTCGCCCTTACCGGTATCAACAACCGTCAGTTTATCAATGGAAGCAATTGGCTGGGCGATTTTGCCGGCAAGCTCAGGCAGCATCTTGACAATAATGTCGAGCACAGCCGCTTCTCCAAATTTTTGGAATGCTTCAGCCAGCTTTTCTTTTGCATCTGCTTCTGCCAAACCGCGCAGACGGATAACTTCTGCTTCCGCTGTACCTTTGGCGCGTTCGGCATCTGCCACTGCTTGACCTTCCAACCGTTTCTGCTCAGCAGAAGCTCTGGCCTGAGTCTCGATAGAATATTGTAAGGCATCAGCTTCACGCATTTTGCGTGCTTTATCCGCCTCCGCAGCCTGCTCAACCGCGTAGCGGTCAGCGTCGGCTTTTTTCTTCACTTCCGCATCATACTGCTTCTGACGAACCACAATTTCTTTGTCCTGAAGATCGATTTCCCGCTCTTTTCGGACGAGTTCCACCTTCATTTGCTCTTCCACCATCGTCTGTTTGGCTCTGGCTTCTTGAATATGGTATGCCTGGTCGGCTTCCGCTTTCGCGGTATCCTGATCCCTCTTAAAGGAGGCTACTTTCAGTTCTTTCTCTTTAGCCGCCTCGGCAATGTTCGTATCGCGCAGCAGTTCGGCCTTCTGTCCTTCTTCTTCTGCACGTGCTTTTTGAATACGAGCATCCCGAACTGCCTCAGCTTCGGCGATTTCCGCATCACGTTTTACCGTTGCGATCCGCGGCTTACCAAGCGCCTCCAGGTAACCATGCTTATCGCGTACATCCTTGATGGTAAAGGATACAATTTGCAGGCCCATTTTTTTCAGATCGCGGGCAGCCACGCCCTGCACTTCCTGAGCAAATTTATCTCGGTTACGATATACTTCCTCGACAGTCATCGAACCGAGGATGGCACGCAGATGACCTTCCAGCACCTCCTGGGCTTCACCCTTCAGCGCTTCAATCGGTTTACCTAGGAACTGCTCGGCTGCTGTCGCCACATCTTCAATGGAGCTTCCAATCTTGATAATCGCCACCCCATCCGCCAAAACCGGAACACCTTGCTCCGTATAAACCTCTGGCGTCATGACATCAAGCTTGTGGGATAAAAGTGAAACAAATTCCGATTTCTGAAATACTGGTAAAATAAAAGCACCGCCGCCGCGGACGATTTTGATTCTACGCCCGGACTCATCTTCTGAAATATTTTTACTGCCAAGAAACGACCCGGTTACGATCATCGCTTCATCCGGACTAACCGTTTTGTAACGGGCCCAAAAAGCCAGACCCAATACGATAATGACCCCTACAACAATGGACGGTATGACCAAATACTCAGGAATGTTCATAATCATCTCCCTTTCGCTCTTCCAGCTCAGATACTCTCAGGATACCATCGGCCACTTCCACGACAACTACCCGGACCCCGGCAACCAGCGGCGTTTTGTCAAAACTGGAGGCAATATGTAGTGTATTGCCTGCGCCTACTCTCACCATAACTTCACCATAACCTTCAGCTGGCAACGGAATCGTAACTTCCCCGATTCTTCCAGCCAACTCCTTTATGGAAAAGCCAGTAGAGTTTTCACTGTTCTCCATCGGCCGCACATAACCGAAATACACTGCGATCGATAACAGAATAGCAACAAGCAAAGATATGACCACCTGCGGCATTGAGGACAGGTCGGTGTACTTTACCAGCATGATGCCTGTACCTCCAAAAACAGTGATTCCCGCTGCCAGTACTACTGGCTTAAAGAAATCAACGGACAGAAAATCCAGCACCCCGTCCATCGCTCCACTTAGAACATCTCCAAGCAGCACCGTCACAACGGCAAACAATACCCCACCGATCAGACATCCCCAAAACAGCGCCTCCATTTTGACTGCCTCCTTCAGAATCCCTCACTGTATATAACAAGTAATACGGAATAAAGTTAACTTCGTTTCAAATATTTACCTAGCTTTACATGATTCTCACTTTATTCTTATTCGATTTATAGCAACAAAAAACCTGCTCATGTTGAATGAACAGGTTTTCCAATATTTAAGTACTAAAGTGACATTTTATATATTTCTACCGCATCTTCCCGCTGCAGCTTGCGGAAATTTCCAAACGGACCAAAGCGTACTGCTTTATCTGCCATCACTTCAATATCACTTCCGTCGATATCATAATCAGCCAATGTGCTTGGTGCCCCGATAGATGTCCAGAAGTCACGGAGAGCCTGAATTCCCTCGAGACCTGCTTCCTTATCTGTTTTACCTGCTTCATCAACACCGAATACATTTACAGCCAGACGTTTGAAACGCTCTGGATTGACATCGATATTATAAGTCATCCAATTCGGGAACAGAATCGCAAGACCTCCACCATGAGGAATATCGTATACCGCAGATACGGCATGCTCGATGTTATGAGTGGCCCAGTCGCCTCTGAGGCCCATACTGATCATATCGTTCAGTGCCATCGTTCCGCAGTACATAATCGTCTCACGGAGTTCGAAGTTCTCTAAATCATCAATAAGTTTAGGTGCCGTTTCGATAACTGTCCGGAGAATTGTCTCACAGAAGCCATCCTGAATCGGAGTATTGGTATCCAGGTGAAAATAGTGCTCGAGTACATGAGACATGATATCCACCATACCGTATACCGTCTGGTCTTTCGGCAAGGAAAACGTATGTACCGGGTCAAGGATGGAGAACGCTGGGTATGCCAGTTTGCTGCCCCAGCCCATCTTTTCCTTCGTTGCTTCATTGGTAATGACCGAACCACCGTTCATTTCCGAGCCGGTAGCTGCCATCGTCAACACTGTGCCAAGAGGAAGGGCATTCTGAGGGACCGCCTTACGCTCCACAAAATCCCACATATCGCCTTCGTATTTTGCACCGACAGCAATTGCCTTGGAGCAGTCCAGAACACTTCCCCCGCCGACAGCGAGAATCAGATCAATATGATGCTTGCGGCATAACTCTACGCCCTGGTGAACTGTCGACAGGCGCGGATTGGGTTCGACTCCGCTTAGTTCAGTGACTTCGGCTCCGCACTCTCCAAGCAGAGATACCACTTGGTCATACAACCCACTGCGTTTAATGCTGCCTCCACCATACACGAGAAGTACTTTTTGCCCGTATTTCGGTACTTCTGTCTTTAGAGTACTCAGTTTTCCTTTACCAAAAAACAATTTGGTCGGATTATAAAATTCAAAAGGTCCCATGCCATTTCAACCTCCAATAACTTAATCTTGTAATGAAATAACGATTTAATTATACTCTCCTGTTCTTTCAAAACCAAACAGCCGCAGTTCCGGACAGGAACTGCGGCTGGTCACCATTTCGTTATATCATTATTCGGTAAGTCATACCGCTGAATATCCCGTACTTTCGAGGAAGCGACAGAATGCCTCACGGCCCTCGGCTGTATGCTTATAGACACCGGCCTGTTCAAGTATAGTCGTGAAAATACCGCCAACCTCGCTTCGGATCAAATCCACGGCTTCACCTTTAGTTATTGTTGCTCCCGTTCGCTCCTTCAACTGTTCGATCCAGTCACGGTGAATCGCAAGTGCGTGTCCCTCCGACTGTACCGCTTCATACAGCGCATCATCTCCTGACAAAATATCCGAAATCTGATCCAACTCCACCTTAAGACGTCCAGGCAGTATCGCCAGACCCATGACTTCAATCAGGCCGATATTCTCTTTCTTGATATGATGCATTTCGCGATGCGGGTGAAATATCCCCTCTGGATACTCATCGTTCGTCCGGTTGTTACGGAGCACCAGATCCATCTCGTATATGCCCTCAGCATTCCGGCGCGCAATCGGAGTCACCGTGTTGTGACGGACCCATTGACCATCCACCTTGCTGTCCGCCTCGATATCCGCAGAGGGATCACTGTAACTTTTCCATGATTCATAAATATGATTTGCACATTCAAGCAGCATACCCGAGTCCTTCGAGGATAAACGGATGACTGACATCGGCCAGTTGACAATACTGACTGATACATCCGGATAGACCTCATTTTTGAATTCGGCTACTTTTGGAGCATTTTGAATCGGGAATGTGTGCCGTCCGCCTTGGAAATGATCATGTGTCAGGATGGATCCGCCAACAATCGGAAGATCCGCGTTTGAGCCAAGGAAATAATGAGGATACGCATTCACAAAACCGAGTAAGCGTGCAAGCGTATCTTTTGTTAATTTCATCGGAACATGATCATGCTGGAACACAATACAATGCTCGTTATAGTACACATAAGGAGAGTATTGAAAAAACCACTTCTCCTTGTTCAGTTCCAGCGGAATCACTCTCAGATTTTGCCGAGCCGGATGATTTACCCGCCCTGCATAACCAACATTTTCACGACATAGCTGACATTTCGGATATACAGGTGGAGGAAGCAGCTTTGCCATAGCGATTTCTTTTGGACTCTTTTCCGGTTTGGACAGGTTGATCGTAATTTCGATGTCCCCATACGCACTCGGATGCTTCCAATACTCGTTCTTGGCCACCCGGTCCATCCGGATATAGTTGGAGTCGATACACAGCTTGTAAAAATCGTTCGTTGCCGCTTCGATACCTTGAATCTGCTCCGTCTGGCTGAATGCACGAACTACCTCCGAAGGACGGGCCATCAAGCGTCCCATCATTTTGGCATCCAGCAAATCACGGTACGTGTCCGTATTTTCAGCAATCATCCCATTTGCAGCAGCATAGTCGATCAAGATATCCAGCTGCGACTGCGGGCCGTCAAGGATCTCCTCGTTCACCTGTCCATTGTAAGGCTCGCTGAATCCCAAGTCTTCCAGAAGTAGATTGCGGCTATAATCGTAATCTGCTTCCTTGATTAACCCCTTGCGCAAGGCAAACAACACAAGACGTTCTATCGCGTGCAGAGCATCTTCCATTTCGGGAGTTCTTGCTGTCAGGTTTTCCATCGTCAGTCCCCCTTAGTTGCCGCTATACCCGTGCGGGTGGCTGTTATGCCATCTCCAGGCGCTTTCAATGATATCCTCCAGCTTGTTGTAGGAAGGATTCCATCCAAGAATACTGCGGGCCTTCTCGGACGAGGCAACTAGAACAGCCGGATCACCGGCACGACGGGCTTCCATCACAACCGGAATGTCACGTCCTGTTACCTGTTTCGACGTTTCGATGACTTCCTTTACCGAGAAGCCGAGCCCATTACCCAGATTGAACACGTTGCTGTCCTCACCGCGGCGCAGGTAATCGACTGCACGGATATGTGCGTCAGCCAGGTCACTTACATGGATATAGTCTCGGATGCAGGTGCCATCGGCCGTAGGATAATCCTCACCAAATACGGAAATGTGATCACGCTGTTTCAAAGCCGTCTGAAGCACAAGCGGAATTAGATGACTTTCCGGACGATGATCCTCGCCAATTTTGCCGCTAGCATGGGACCCTGCCGCATTGAAATAACGCAAAGATACGTACTTAATGCCCAGCACCTTATCAAACCAGGACATCATTCTCTCCATCATCAGCTTCGTTTCGCCATATACATTCGTCGGCTGGGTGCGGTCCTTTTCTTCAATAGGCACCTTCTCCGGCTCACCATACGTCGCAGCTGTGGACGAAAATACGATTTTGCGTACACCGGCCTCATTCATTGCTTCCAGCAGGCATAGTGCACCGTTAACGTTGTTGTCATAATATTTCACGGGGTCCTTCATACTCTCGCCGACAAGAGAACTGGCCGCAAAATGAATAACAGCATCAATTTTATTCTCGGCGAACAGCGCTTTCAACAACGACTTGTCGCGCAAATCCCCCTCATAGAGCTTTCCACCCAGAAGAGCTTCCCGATGCCCTGTTTCCAGACTGTCGATCACAACAACTTCCTCACCGCGCTCCAGCAGCTCAGCCACAGTATGAGACCCGATATATCCGGCACCGCCGGTAACTAAAATCGCCATATTACTACGCCTCCTTTACTTCATGTACACCTTGACCAACGCCGCACACATAGAACTCGGGTTTGAGCCCCGTTCTGACTTCATAGTGGTGTGTGACTTCCTCGATTACCTTCTCGACATGATTCTCATGCACCAATGCCACGGTACAACCGCCGAAACCGGCACCGGTCATCCGTGCTCCTAGAGTACCTTCCTGACGCTGGAATTCTTCCACCATCGCGTCCAGTTCATCTCCAGTTACTTCATACAAATAGCGCAAAGAATCGTGAGACTGATTCATATATTGTCCGAATGCCTCAAGATCGTTGTTCTTCAGTGATTCAACCGAATCAAGGACCCGCTGATTCTCTTCCACTACATGCTTGGCACGGCGTCTTACGGTTTCGTCCAGAATGCTGTCCTGCAAGGTAACGAACTGGTCAGGATTCAGCTGAGCCAAGTATTGAAGGGAAGGAACTTCCTTTTGCAAAATTTCCAGCGCCTGATCGCATTCACCGCGGCGTTCGTTATACTTAGAGTCCACCAGTCCTCTTCGTTTGTTCGTATTGGCAATCACAATTTTGTAGGACCCTGTCTCAAAAGGCACCAATTCGTAATCCAGCGTATCGCACATCAGCAAAATAGCGTGGTCTTTACGCCCATTAGCCACCGCAAATTGGTCCATGATCCCCGAATTGACGCCAACAAACAGGTTCTCCGCCTTCTGGGACAACTTCGCAATTTCAACAGTGTCTGTTTTATGCCCTTCCATCGACATCAGAGCATAAGCGGTTACAACCTCAATAGAAGCCGAAGAGGAAAGTCCAGCTCCGTTTGGAATATCACCGTGATACAGCAGGTCATAACCTTTGGTCAGTTTATAACCGAGTTTATCCAGTTCAAGAATGACGCCTACCGGATAGTCGGTCCACTGGCCGCTTTTCCCGCCAAAAGCATCTTTCATGGAGAGGGTTACTTCGTAAGGTATATTCGTGGAAGCCAATGAAATATGCTGATCGTCACGATCCCGGATAATCAGCGTTGTCCCGAATTCGAGAGCTGCTGGAAGTACATACCCTCCGTTATAATCCAGATGCTCGCCAATCAGGTTTACGCGTCCCGGTGCATTAAACACCCGAAGCGGATGCCTGCCTTCACCGTATTTTTCTAAAAATATCTTTATTAGCTGTTGTGTATTCATCCGTTAATCACTCCATCCTGTACGTATGGTAGTACCGATATCCATAGTATAAAAGATTAAGGTGAAGAGGGTAATGCAGTCTTGTGTGATACATATGGATAAATGTGACCTTACGTTGTAAACTACAAGTAGTTGTGACCATCTTCTCTTAACGATTTACCCAATGAAAAAAGGAGGTCTCTCCATGAAAAAAAAGGAAAGTTATTCCGTATCCTCCAATCCGGTTCAAGCGGAGTTTGGCAAGCTGAATGTGCTTTTTGCTGGTGAAAGCCAGACCAAGCCCGAACATGCTTTAGGCCCGAAAATATATGACTACTACTTACTGCACGCCATTGTATCCGGACACGGAACATTCCGCACGGAAACCGATGTTTATGAGCTTGGACCCGGTGACTGTTTTCTTATCCACCCCGGTCAACTCGTCAGTTATGTGTCATGTCACTCTGATCCATGGAAATATCTATGGGTCGCTTTCACTGGAGAAACAGGTCATTCTCTGGTGGAGTCTGCCGGTTTCCTCCCAGGTTGCCCAGTCCTGAACACAACCAATGAAAGCGAAAACAGCAAGGTTCCTGAATATATTCACCATATTCAAGAACATTTTCATATGAAACAAGAAAGTGCGCATACAGCCGCGGTCGGCTTCCTGCACCTCATTTGGGCCGAGATCATGAACTGCTCCACTCAACCTTCCCGGCTAACAGTGGTAGAGCCGCAGGTGCAACGAACGGTCAAGCAGATGATTAACTATATGACTTCCCAGTATGCACACCCTGTCTCTATCGAGCAAATGTGCGTAAGTCTCGGATATAACCGTGCATATTTATCACGAATTTTCAAAAAAGAAACAGGCATATCACCTGTGACATACCTGTTAAAATTAAGGATCGATCAAGCCAAGCGGTTGCTTCGCGAGCGCCCTGAGCTTTCGGTTGAACAGATTTCCTCCTCGGTCGGCCTAACCGATCCGCTATATTTTTCGAGACAGTTCAAACGCTTCTGCGGACAATCCCCCACCAGTTACCGTAAAGAGATGACCGGTATCTAGAAAGGGATCACGACATACAAAATAAGAGATGCCCCAAAAGATTTAAAGATCTTTGGCTTCCCCTATTATTCGTTGTAAGACACTACGAGTACGAATTCGTTCCTACAATCGCTCTTGCCCCCGAATCTCCTGAAATCATGAAACATGGTTGAAATTCGGGGACAAAGGCGACCGCTGCCGCTTCTCCGGAATCGATTCGTCCTCTCCGTTGCTTCATGCATACTTCATTTTGACTCAAGTGCAGCCAATTATCCTTCGTTTTCCGTTTTTAAGATCGTCTCAATGCGATCAAGTTCTTCCTTCGAGAATTCCAGGTTGTTTAGTGTTGCTACATTATCCTCGATCTGACTGACTTTGCTCGCTCCGATCAGGGCGGAGGTCACTCGTTTACCTCGCAAAACCCATGCCAAAGCGAACTGAGCCAGACTTTGACCGCGAGCCGCAGCCATTTGATTCAGTGCGCGAATCTTGCGCAACACTTCTGGTGTAATGTTGTTCTCGTTCAGGAATACAGACGGACTCGCTGCCCGGGAATCGTTCGGAATGCCATTCAGATACTTGTTTGTTAACAACCCCTGTTGCAGTGGAGTGAATGCAATAGTCCCTACACCGTTCTCTTCAAGCACATCAAGCAGACCGTTCTCTACCCAGCGGTTCAGCATGGAGTAGCTTGGTTGGTGAATCAACAGCGGTGTGCCCAGACTTTTCAGAATAGCGATAGCTTCCTCTGTTTTCTCAGGCGTGTAGTTCGATATGCCGACATATAGCGCCTTTCCCGATCGAACGATATGGTCGAGCGCCATCATCGTCTCTTCCAGAGGGGTATCTGGATCCATCCGATGAGAGTAGAAAATATCAACATAATCCAGCCCCATCCGCTTTAAGCTTTGGTCCAGACTGGAAATCATATATTTGCGTGAACCCCACTCTCCGTAAGGTCCCGGCCACATATAATAACCTGCTTTTGATGAAATAATCAGTTCATCACGGTAAGGTTTCAGATCACGGGACAGCACTTTGCCAAACGTCTCTTCTGCCGATCCGGCTGGCGGTCCATAATTGTTCGCTAAGTCAAAATGGGTAATCCCGAGGTCGAATGCCCGCGTAATCATATTTCGTCCGTTCTCGTATGCATCAATGCCGCCAAAATTGTGCCACAGTCCAAGGGAAATGGCTGGAAGCTTTAACCCTGATCGCCCGCAGCGGTTATATTTCATACCTTCATAGCGGTCTTCACTTGCTACATATGTCATTTGCGATCCCTGCCTCTCCAAATTTCCATAAATACTACTTTTTTAAAAAATATTAGCTCATATGGGTGTCTTTGACAAGAAACAGATTGAAATCAATTACAACAATGAGCTAGTGAACAGCTCCCCAATGAATTTCTTCACTGATGCCGCTAACTATGTACTTTTGCGAAGCAGATCATTAATCTGTGTCATGACCTGACCGATACGGTCTGTGATGAGCAGGCCGGCCCGATGATCATAAGGGGTCGGGTCTGCATTGAGTAGAGCTGTCTTACTACCGTGAAAATAACTCACAAGCCCGGCAGCCGGATGCACCGTGAGCGATGTACCGCCGATAATGAGTAAATCCGCCGTAGATATTTCCTGCACGGCACGCATCAGAATTTGCTGGTTTAATTCTTCTTCATATAAGACAACATCCGGTTTAATCATGCCGCCGCAATCCGGACAAAGCGGAACCGTCTCCTGAATATCCATAACATCTTTCAGCGAATAAAACCGTGAGCAGTCCATGCAGTAATTTCGATGAATGGAGCCGTGCAACTCAAGCACTTCCGTGCTTCCGGCTGTCTGATGCAAACCGTCAATATTTTGTGTAATGACGGCCTTAAGCTTACCTTCCTGCTCAAGTCTAGCCAGCAGCTTGTGGCAGCCGTTGGGCTTTGCATGAGGATGCAACATTTTACTGCGGTAAAAGTCAAAAAACACCTCGGGATGATTCATAAAAAACGTATGGCTGAGCATTTCCTCCGGAGGATACGGAGAATGGTGCTCTGTTTGATACAGCCCTGCGGCTGACCGAAAATCCGGAATTCCACTTTCTGTTGATGTTCCGGCTCCCCCAAAAAAGACGATATAATCACTTGCTTCTATCCAAGTAGCCAACCTTTCGATCTTTTCCCTGTTCTCCAATCCATACACCTCCGTACAGCGCCATAAAATAACGAATCTAATAAACTACCTTCATTTCATTATAATCGGAGATGACGACCTCGGCATCTATAAGATGATTGCCTTCGCCATCTCCTTGATAAAGCCCGACAGCCAGTGCAGCACCAGCTTGCCTTGCCATCTGCATGTCTCCGTTACTATCTCCAATAATAACGGCTTCACCTGGCTCTAATCCAAGCATTCTGCATGCCTTTTCTGCCATTTCAGGGTGTGGTTTACCGTTCTCAACTTGATCCCGGCCGATTACTACTGAGAAATAAGAGCGGATTCCCATCCATTCCAAATGCTCTAGTGCCGCTGCGGTCGTATCCGAAGTAACCACTGCCATTTCTAAGGAAGCGTTCCTGCAAGACTCCAAAAATGTCTCCAGTCCCGGCATAGGAAACGCCGGTTTATGCTGGCGTATTTGGTACATCGCATTTTTCGTAATCTGGTTCACTTGTATGATGGCTTCATTCCATGGCATTCCCGCAGCGTACAGCTGCCAAGCCAGAATTCCGCTCGTTTCCTCCACAGTTCCCATCGCAAGCGGCCCTTGAACATCGTAATCCGATACAGTGCCTCCGGAAACATGTGACGTTCCGAGCACCTTCTCTTTAGGTACGGTAAAACAGGCTCCCATAAGCTCCAGACGTTCTTCCATGAAGCGTAGAACATAATCAGCCCAGCCTCCCCAGAGAGCCATAAAATGAAGCAAAGTACCATCCTTGTCGAACAATACCCCCCGGCACGGGGATGAATGTCCATTCACCTGAATAAGCGGCAAGCAGAATCCCTCCCTTTCATTCGATGATACTCTTTCTATATTGAAATGTCTCCTTTTTCTTCCTTTCTATTACTCCTTTCGAACACGTACTCTACTGCATATGGATATTCAATGCTTTGACACATTTGAAAACGCTGCAGCGTCATGCTTTGTGATTATTATCACCTATTAAAAACCTTAAACGGAGTAATTTTAAATTGTAGCTTAACGTGAATTATCAAGACATACAAGCAATATATAAAGGCCCAGCATAATTCAAAAAAGATAGGGCCATGGAGGGAAACCATGAACCGCACCATTGAACAGAAAGGTGAAACCTTCTTTCTAAACCTGCGTTTTATTCTTATCGTCACTGTGTTTGTCGGTAATGCCATTGAACCTTTAATTAGCCGGATGGACAGTCTTCACACATTGTACCTGTGGATTTTTTCATTTCATATGCCTTTGTTTGTTCTCGTTACCGGTTACTTTGCAAAAAGTTCACTGATGGGTAAGACCGGTCGAAAAGTGATACTCCAAATCGCTATACAATATGTTATTTTCCAAAGTTTATATTCTTTACTGGATGCTGTCTTCTTCCATGTAGATGATATACATCGCTCCTTCTTTGCGCCTTACCTCCTGCTGTGGTTTCTATTCAGCCATGCATGCTGGCGTTTATTGCTATTATCCATGGGCAAATTAACGGCAGGGCAGCAGCTTTTCTTCGCAGCAGTACTCGGCGTAATTGCCGGATACTTGCCGGTAGATGGTGTCTGGTTGAGTGTCAGCCGTACGTTTGTTTTCTTTCCATTCTTTTTAGTAGGGTATCATTTTTCATTCGAAACATTCGCTCTGCGCTTTAAACCATGGATTAAAGGTATCGCAGCCACGATCTCGCTCCTCCTGTTTATTGGGTTTAGCGTTTGGGGAAGCAATCTTCCAGCAGGATGGCTTTATGGGAGCATGACCTATGCAGAGCTTGGCCAAGACGTGTGGTATGCTGGCCTGTTCCGGATTGCGGTTTACGCTTTACAACTGACTGCTTCCGCCGCATTCCTCTCCTGGGTTCCTATGACAATGGGGCGCATTACCGATCTTGGCCGCCGCACGTTGTATGTGTTCTTGCTGCACGGTTTCATTATCCGGCTGATGGACTTTTCCGGTCTCCATGAATCCATCTCGCATTTTGGAGGAGCAATGCTGCTTATCGCTGCTGCCATACTGTGCACGGTCCTTCTTGCCCAGCCCGGCTTTAAACGCTTGTTCCATCCCGTCATTGAACCGTCAGTAGACGGAATTCTTCGTCTAGAAAATGTGGCAATACGACGTTTTTTTGTAAGATAACACCATAAGTTTTTCCAATATTCCATATCATTTAGGGGGTATCCTGCAGGTCGGTTGACCTAGGATGCCCCCTTTCTCTGGTGTACGGTGCTACGTGCACGACCACTTCCAATAACATACACACCCCCCACGTTCTCCCGTCTACTACCGCCAACTTATAACACTTAGCAGAATAGGCCAACGAGATGTTTCTGGCTGACCTACGTTAAATCGATTCCGCAGCCAACAGATGAAAGACGTGCTTGAGTATCTCTTCACGGCCTTACTCCAAATGCTTACCGAACATGGTTACATCAAGTCGAACCAATACTTCCAGTAAGGCCTCCCCCTCTTCCTTTCTACTAAAATCGAGTAGAAAAACATGCCTTTTTGTGATAGACTCATTTAAACCGAAACGTTCATTACTGGTACCCGGCTGCTTTGCCGGTGAACCGCGATAAAGCACTAGTAAAATCTAATATAAATGATCTGGGGGGAAACCGACATCATGACAGCAAAAAAAATGCGTTCAGAC
This sequence comes from Paenibacillus uliginis N3/975, assembly GCF_900177425.1. NCBI lineage: Bacteria > Bacillati > Bacillota > Bacilli > Caryophanales > Paenibacillaceae > Paenibacillus > Paenibacillus uliginis. The sequence goes on from NZ_LT840184.1 coordinate 4,612,188, forward strand.
ATGATTAAAAAAGGTTTTGATCGGGCACCGCATCGCAGTCTGCTGCGTGCCGCCGGCGTGAAGGAAGAAGATTTTGGCAAACCGTTTATCGCCGTGTGCAACTCTTATATCGATATTGTTCCAGGCCATGTGCATCTTCAGGAATTCGGTAAGATCGTTAAAGAAGCCATCCGTGAAGCTGGCGGCGTTCCGTTCGAGTTCAATACAATCGGTGTTGACGATGGAATTGCCATGGGTCACATCGGCATGCGTTATTCACTGCCGAGCCGCGAAATTATTGCGGATTCCTTGGAAACCGTCGTTTCTGCCCACTGGTTTGACGGTATGGTATGTATCCCGAACTGTGACAAAATCACACCAGGTATGCTTATGGGCGCACTTCGTGTTAACATTCCAACCATCGTTGTCAGCGGCGGTCCAATGAAAGCCGGTGTTGACAGCAAAGGTCGCAAACTGTCTTTGACTTCCGTATTTGAAGGCGTTGGTGCCCATCAGGTCGGCAAAATTAACGATAGCGAGCTTCTTGAACTGGAACAATACGGTTGTCCGACATGCGGTTCATGCTCCGGTATGTTCACGGCTAACTCCATGAACTGTCTTTCCGAGGCGCTAGGCCTTGCTCTTCCGGGGAATGGTACAATTCTTGCCGTTGCTGACGAGCGCAGAGAATTCGTTAAACAATCAGCTCGCCAACTGATGGAGCTTATCAAGCTGGATCTCAAACCGCGTGATATTGTAACCCGTGAAGCCATTGACAATGCATTTGCACTGGATATGGCGATGGGTGGCTCGACCAATACCGTTCTTCATACTCTTGCCCTTGCCCACGAAGCAGGTATTGATTACCCGCTGGAGCGGATTAACGAAGTGGCAGACCGTGTACCTCATATTTCGAAGCTGGCCCCTGCATCCGATTATTTCATTGAGGATGTACACAGTGCTGGCGGCGTGAGTGCGGTTCTCCATGAACTGCTCAAAAAGCCTGGAGCCCTGTTTGGTGACTGCATTACGGTATCAGGCAAAACACTTGCCGAGAATGTGGCAGGATGTGAAATCCAGGATACCAATGTTATTCATCCGATCGACCAGCCTTATTCCGAACGCGGAGGCCTTGCTGTCTTGTACGGTAACCTTGCTCCGGAAGGCTCCATCATCAAAGTCGGTGCGGTTGACCCTTCTGTTGGCGGCTACCATAAAGGCCCTGCCATCTGCTTTAACTCTCAAGAGGAAGCTCTTGAAGGCATTGCAAACGGCAAAGTGAAGGAAGGCAACGTCGTTGTTATTCGCTACGAAGGTCCTAAAGGCGGACCGGGCATGCCAGAAATGCTTGCACCGACCTCTCAGATTGCAGGTATGGGTCTTGGAGCCAAAGTCGGTCTCATTACCGATGGACGCTTCTCTGGAGCTTCCCGCGGCATCAGTATCGGCCATATCTCTCCAGAGGCAGCTGAAGGTGGACCTATCGCTTTCGTTGAAGACGGCGACATCATTGTGCTGGATCTGAACAACCGTATCATTCAGCTTGAAGTCAGCGACGAAGAAATGGCTGAGCGACGCACCCACTGGAAAGAGTTTGAGCCTAAAGTGAAGACAGGCTATCTTGCCCGTTATTCCAAGCTCGTAACGAACGCAAGCTCCGGCGGCGTCCTGAAAATCTAATAATTACGAGAACTAACATATAAAACCCGCCTCTTGAAATTTCAAGGGCGGGTTTTAGTTAGGATGATAGACCTTGTGATGCACTGCCTATGGGCAGATCACTTAATTCATGTTCCTCCGCGCTGTCCTGCTTGGGTGAGCGGTACGAACGGCTGCCTTTTTCTGCATAACGGTTAATTAACACATCCACCGGCATCATGAGCAACTTGGGTTCCATCTTTTTACTTCCTTCCTTCAGGCGGGATTGCCCTCTAGGATGAATAATACTCAGCAAAATTTTAAGATATATGCGCGCTGAACTTGCAAACAGCCCCTGCGGCAGATCCTGGACATGAAAACCGAACTGTTCCGGTCCGCGAGAAATCATTGTCACTCCGTATAAACCTTTGATATCCATATACTCCGGCCGTTCTAGCACCATGTTGGCCAGCGTAGGGAGATCCTTTTGCATCGCTCTGATCATTTGAATAGCAAGCTGCATTTCCGAACGGGACCGACTTCCGATATGAAACAACTTCTTGTTGTCAAAGTGAAGTTCTAGCACCTGATCGCCTTTTTCTAGACGGGTGCCGTCATCCATCGTTACCGCCTTGCCTTGATAGGAAATAGGCCGGAAATGAAGCATGGGATCTTTCGGCGTTACAGTCTCAAGCTGGAACAATACATGAAATACTTTTTCCCACAATAGCCATAGCGAAACCACCATACGCTTCATGATCGAGAGTTTAGCTTTTTGCAATTTTTTCTCGCTATTAATCATCGTGTCTATCCGTATACTTTTCAGATTTCTACGTTGTGCTTCTTCCAGCACCTGCTCTAATGCAATCAGCATATTCATAGGAGCATCTGGATTCGCTCCCACTGTAGTTCCGCAATCATGTAGGAGCATGACTTCCCCAGGCTTCAGCTTCCGGAGAATACGTTTTACCAGTTTATTAGAGCCGGTCTTGCTGCGCCAATCTCCAAACATAGCCGACCATAATACGATCCGATAGCCGCTGTTTTTGGCAAAGTCAAACAAATTCACAATACCCCACGGCGGTCGATAAAAGGTTGGACGCTCACCCGTTACACTGTAAATGATGTCATCGGTCCGTTTAAGCTGCATTCGTACTGTTTTGGGCCGCATTAGCCAATTGCTCTTATGAATATAGTTGTGAATTCCAATCAGATGGCCTTCTTCATGAATTTGTTTTACCACATCCGGATGACTCTCCGCATGGGAGCCAACCAGAAAAAAGGTCGCCTTCATATCATAACGCTTCAAAAGATCGAGCAACTGAGGCGTATATACGGGATCCGGCCCATCATCAAACGTCAGAGCGAAATCCTGCTTCCCCGTACCCCTGCGAAATACTCGAAAACCAAAAATCCGGGTAATAAGCCCGGGAATAAAGGCATAAAAAGATGAAAGATAAAACAACCAAAGCAGTAATGTCTGCATGCCAACTCCCCGCTTCTCTTTTCTTTTTACTTTGGCAATACACTATTTATTATTTTATCATAGCCGATAAAGAAATAGGCGTTTTTTTCACAAATCGTGTACAATAGAAACATTATTAAAGTATAAAGGAGCCGATAATTTACTATGCTTCCCCTCTACAAAAAATATTGGAGGACCTTCTTCGATATAGCAATGATCGTGCTGACGGTGTACCTGATTATGTACGTGTTCAGCAAGCTATACCAGATTGCCGCTCCTGTCTTTTTATCCTTCCTGGTATTTTTGCTCATCGAGCCGATAGCCCGGTTCCTGCATCGTCGTGGTTTGCCCAAGACATTTGCAGCAGCGATTTCCGTACTTCTGTTTCTCCTTATTATATTCGGCGTTCTGTTTGGTGCAGGAGCAATTATCGTTTCGCAAGTGATGAATTTGCAGGAAAATCTCCCGCTTCATACCCGCACCCTTCAAGAGCACTTCTCATCTATAATGAATTATTTACAAAACAAGTTGGACGCACTTCCACCAGACATGGTGGCGCGAATGAATGGATACTTCAAAGATATTACCAACTTTGCTCAAAGTGCAGCAGAATCATTTTTCCGTTATAGTGTCGGATTTATGGGTTCTTTCACTACCTTTATTGCCAACTTCGGTGTTGCGATTATCCTCGCCTTTTTCCTTAGTTCCGAAATTGGCAGTTGGCGTAAGTTTGCAAAAGAAAAGACACCAAAGACTATTAAAACAGCTTTTCACTTTTTGAAGGATAATGTATTTTCAGCCATTGGAGCTTATTTGAAGGCACAATTAAAGCTGATTTCGATCACATTTGTTCTCGTATACATAGGCTTGCTTATCCTTGGTACCGGCAACGCATTTTCACTGGCGCTCATGAGTGCAATTTTTGATATACTTCCACTGTTAGGCGTGCCGGTTATCTTCATACCGTGGATTATTTATCTCTTTATTGTCGGTAAGGTAGGCCTTGCCATTAGTTTGACTATCCTCTTGGCTATTGTGATGGTAACCCGTCAGCTGCTTGAACCAAAAATAACAGGTCAATCCCTCGGTGTATCTTCAGCGTTTCTAATGCTGTCGTTCATGATTATTTCGATCTCTATTTTCGGAATGGCGGGTCTGATTCTTTCACCAATCCTGATGATTCTGCTCAAAGAGCTGCTGCAGCAAGGTTATCTTCAACAATGGATTAGACTACCAAAAGAAGAATTCGATGTGTCACCGTTTGAGATGAAAAATCCGCAAACTGCTCATTCTTCAGAAGTCTCAAAAGAAGACAATAAATCCATGACCTGACCAAACAGCTTTGTCGCTTGATGCTTGCTGTGCGGACTCACATTCTCCACCAGCACTGCTACCGCATAACGCGGATGTTTTATAGGGCCGTATCCCACGAACCATTGGTTGTTCCGGGGACGGCCTTTTACTATGGTCTCAGCCGTACCAGACTTACCCCCTAGCTGCCAACTCGAATGTTTAAGCGAGCGTCCCGTTCCATTTCGAACTACGTCTTCCATCCAAGTCAGAAGTGTTCGGGCGGTTTCCCGGGAAATTGTTCCTTCAACCGAAGACCGCTTCATAGGCTCCAAGGTTTGAAGATGCTGACCGTTCGCGTATGATATATGATGGACAATCCGAGGCGAAATCACGTCCCCATCGTTCAGCAGCGTTACGACCAAATTAGCAGCCTGCAGTGGTGTAACCAATGTATCCCTTTGCCCAATCGCTGTCTGTACACGAGCACCAGAATCCAAAGGATCTGTAGAGGCTGCAAAAACAGTCCCACTCTCCTCGTGGTCTAGCGGCTTCAGTAGAGGAATGCCCAGTACACTCCTCTGTGCCTGCCAGCCTACAGTCCGGCCAAGTCCAAGCTGTAATGCCGTATCCTGTATTTGTCCAGAGGTCAGGCGTTCAGCCAATTCGGCAAATACCACATTACAGGATTCCGCAAACCCCTGACGAAGGTTGAGGGTTCCGTGGCCTCCCTCTTTCCAGCAGGATAAGCCGTATTTTCCAAATTCACCATTACAGTGAAACGTTTCTTTACTCGAGGTTAAACCGGAATCCAGTGCAGCTGCAGCGGTAACAATTTTGAAGATCGACCCGGGCACCGCTCCCTTTAACGCTTTGTTCTCCCACTCTCCCTGCTCAGGATGTATCTGTTCCGGATTATAAAAGGGCCTAGAGACCATCGCCAGAACATCGCTATTCCGGACATCCAGTACGACTACAGCTCCTTCCTTCATACCTGCCTGTTCTGTCAGCTGCTCAATGCCCTTCTGAAGCTTGGCATCAACCGTTGTCGTAATCCGTAGCGGATAATAGGGGTTATCTCCCGCTTTCACCATCGGCTTCATCTCTTGTATGACTTGATTTCGACCATCTACGGGGAAATAAACGACTGTAGGTCCTGTTCCCTGTAGAAGAGCATCCAGCGTCCTTTCCAGCCCGCTTGTTCCCTTTACCCCTTCATAATCACGGAAGAATAAGTTCTCTTTACGCTGACCTGAAATAAAGCCTAACCACTGCATCCCCGTCTCCCTGTCTCCATACCTTTGTTCATACGGAAGTACCCGAATAGCAGATAATTTCAATTCCTTAATGGCTTCAATCTGAGATGAATTCAGTGCAAGAGGAATGTAAGTCCCTTGAGCATGCCATAGTATTGGCTCTTTCAAGGCGAACCATACTTCTCTTAAATGTTTATCTTCCGTATTCAGTATATGAGCCAACTTCAACAATGAATCATCGGATATATCATCATTTTCATTCTCGATAGGAAAAAGGACGGCAGACCAGATCAACTTACCGGTCAACGGAAGACCGTTCCGATCGGTAAAATGTCCCCGCCCGGTATCCAGCACAATGCCCCGCTCACGCTGAAGCATTGATGTTTCAAGCAGAGTATGCCGACTGCCAGGAGGCTTATGATTTTTCATGACGAATTGTACCCATGCCAGCCGACAAACCAGTAGAACCATCAGCACTGCTAGTGTCAACCATCCATAAAATATACGTTTTTGCCGGTTAACCCGCATGTTTGTCCCTCCTGATGATCCTTTTATATCATCATTCCCCCTCAATCATTATCACAATCGTTTGCAGCGGCACCTAAACAAAAAAACTTGGATCTCCCGCAAAGAGATCCAAGTTTTTGTCATATTTACAGTGTAAATCGGGAGAGTGTAGCTTTCAACTCGCTTGATACATTCTCCAGTTTGCCAGACAGATTTACGAGCTGGTTACTCACACTCTGCTGCTCATTGCTCAAGGATGCAACCTCTTCAGAAGTTGCTGATGATTCTTCAGCAACAGCGCTTACGTTGCCCATCGCTTCAGAGAGTACGATTTGTGACTGATTGAGGCCTTCAATGGAATCCGTAACAGAATCGAGTCGTTCGATGAACTCACCCATCTGCTGCTGGACGGAGACGAATATATCATTCGTTTCTTTAACCGAATCCATTTGAGCTTTAAACAGCGGATTCGCATCCAGAAGAACTTGTACCGTTTCATTCATTTCTGTCATGATACGATCTGTGATCTGGCTGACCATATCAATCGATTGCCTGGATTGATCCGCAAGCTGCCGGATTTCATCCGCTACAACCATGAATCCACGGCCAGCAGCACCTGCACGTGCAGCTTCAATCGTAGCATTCAGTGATAAAATATTCGTCTGTTTTGTAATGTTCTGCAGTACATCCAGAACTTTTACAACTGAAGAAGTTGTTTCCTTCAATCCATCAACCTTGCGCATCATGTTACGGGTCATATCTTCTGTCTGGTGTGTTTTCTCCAGCAAATGATTCAGATGTTTCGTACCATGTTCACTTGATCTCTCAACATGACGGGCGGATTTGCCCATCTCGTCATTCGCCGTGACAACGATCTCCATCTGTCTTGAGATGTTGCCTGTAAGGTCGCTTCCGCGCTCAGCCTCTACAGCTAAACTGCTTGCTCCATTAGCAATCTCCTCAGTAGCCACTGCAATTTCCTTGGCTGACAGGGCGGTCTTCTTGGAAGCATCAGTCAGTTCTACTGCTGTATTTAGCACGTCCTGAGCTGTATTGTTGGTCTGCTGAACTAGTTGTGTAATTTGCTCCATCATATCATTAAAGCTGGCAGAAAGCTGACCGATCTCATCATTCGAACGATGATTCGTACGAACGTTTAGATTACCCTTGGCGCCTTCTTTCATAAGCAGGTTAAGCTTACCGAGTGGACGCGCAATCATACGAACCATCCATATCCCAATCAATATGGCTATAAGAGCATCGGCTAGCGCCGCCCACATCGTAATGGTCAGAATACCTTCTGCATCTTTCGTAAGTTCTTCGGTCTGAATCGTACCGACGAGTCTCCAATCATTGACTTCCAGTGTATTGTATACAGCCAATACGTCGTTAGCATTAACATCATGAGCACTAAGACTTCCGGTCTTCTTGTCCGCAGGCTCATTCTTCATAAATGTCATAAGGGACTCCGTGCCGCTCAATTTTTCATCGTTAGCCGATATGATCTTGCCATCTCTTGAAACGAGCTGCAGCTGTCCTTCTGTACCGAGATTAATGTTTTGCAGATGCTCGTTGATAACCGATTCCGCAAGCTCAATTATAAAAATATACGAGTCATTCAGGTTGTTCATTGAACCTAAAGAACGGGCAATACTGAAATATGGAGTCCCCTCGTCTGTTCTGGTTGGCAACCAAAGAGTCTTTGTACCTTTTTCAAGTTCTGCGACCCATGGCTCTTTAAGCATACCGTTTACATCATTCCTCGTACCTCCTGCAGCGATGACGGAGTTCTTCTTAGGCGGAATAATGTAAATCGCCTTAATATATCCATCGGAAGTAATCTGGTTGGTTAATTTGTCACGGATATCTTTTTGGGTAGAGAACATGTCGTAGTCACTTAATTTATTTGAATTATAGGACGTCAAAAGCTTTTGCAGCTCTTTATCATAAAAAATTTGTCTTCCCAGATTCTCATACTTCTCCAGAATAATGTCTATTTTTTCTGAAGTCTGAATAATCGTCTGCTGGTTGGAATTAGCCGCATTTTTCTCAATCGTATCCTTAGCTTTCATGTACGACAGTAAGCCGAGGACTACAACAAACATAACAATTGCGATAAAGAAAATCAAAAATAAACGTATGCCGACCGAGTTAGCAGGATTAACCCGCATCTGCTTGGCAGTCTGAACCAATCTAGCCAACTTGGATCTTCCTGAACGATCCCCCTTCGATCCGGAAGTAACAGTCTTATTGTTCTTCTGATCTTTCACCTTCTTCTCTTTTTTTGGCTTTCTATCTTGCTGTTCAACCTCTCCCATTTGCTGTTCACCTACCACTATCAATTTTAGAATATGAGGCAAAAACAATACACTACTTCTTATTTCGACAGTTGGGTAGCATTTCCTTTGGCTTTTCACACAAAAATAATTCAAACGTCCTAGTTTTTTTGTCATAAAAAAAAGAATCCGACACCTGACGAGGTACCGGATTCCTGTTATTGTAAGATATTTGTACCTATTTCACAAATTGACTCATCATTTACGTTTGCGCATCATATCAAAACTTTTTACCGGATGATCCACTTTCATGCGTATCAGCTGCAAAGGATGGCGGGCTGCATCCAGCTCATTACCTTCTTCATCGGTAATCGTACCGACAACTTGTTTAAAGAAGGTCCCTTCCGGACCAAAAAACTCAATTTCCTGGCCTGGTTTAAAATGATTCCGCTGCTGAATCAGTGCTGTGCCGTTCACTGAATCATAATCCATAACAAGTCCTGCAAAATCATAAGGCGCCGCTTTTTCTTCCGGTTCATATATATGATCCTCATGGTCCGGAGTATCGTAGAAGAAGCCGGTGTTTAGCGGTCGGTTGGCCGCTTTATTGAGCTCTTCTATCCACTCAGGCTTCAGCACATAATTTTCTGGATCAGCCATATACGAATCAATAGCTTGTCGATAAACATTTACAACCGTTGCTACATAATGAATCGACTTCATGCGTCCTTCAATCTTGAAGCTGTCTATCCCTACTTCGATCAAGTCGGGAATGTGCCCCAGCATACACAGATCCTTGGACCCCATCGTAAACGCATTATCCTCCGGTTGGAATAGCGGGATCTGTGTTACGCCCGGTTTGAAAGAGGAAGGTGCAGGAACTATCTGATCCAATGCCGCCTGCTCTTCAGATACCCAATCCTCACGTCCATCCTCAAATAAATCATATTTCCAACGGCACGACTGACAGCAGCCGCCCCGATTGGAGTCCCGGTCCGTAAAATGATTGGACAGAACGCAGCGGCCGGAAAAAGAAGAGCACATCGCTCCATGAACAAAAGCTTCGATTTCAATATCTACATGATTTTTAATCTCGGCTATTTCCTCAAGACTCGTTTCTCGGCCAAGAACTACACGCGGAAGTCCTTCTTCCTTCCAGAACTTTACCGCCTGCCAATTCAGCGTCGACTGCTGTGTGCTCAGGTGAACCTCGAGATCCGGCGCAATACGCTGGGCAATCTCAATGATCGCAGGATCAGCCGCGATTATGGCGAAAACCCCAGTCTCATTCAGACTACGCAAGTACTCCTCGATTCCTTCGATATCTTCATTATGGACATACATGTTGGTCGCAACGATTACCTTTGCACCATACTTTTTGGCGAATTCAACGCCTTCTTTCATTTCCTCAAAACTGAAATTGTCGGCATTTGAGCGCAGGCCGTATTTTTGTCCGCCGATATAAACTGCATCCGCTCCGTAGTGGACTGCAAATTTTAATTTTTCCAGATTACCCGCCGGTGCGAGAAGCTCCGGCTTGTCCAAACGATAACGCTTGCCCTTGTAAGTTGGCTGAACCATAGCTGCCATCTTTTGTTCACTCCTTGTTTTTACAGACTGAACTAAAGAAGTTCATTCTATTTAACTGAAATCTTATTAATAAACTTGTTCTTTATAAAAGAATCCAAAAGAAAGTTCCCGTTCAGGATCTTGAAGCTCCTTGATCCCGTCCATCCACTCCTCGTGAAAAGCATACGAACCTGAATCTGCCTCATACAGATCAATGGCTTTGCGGTATGCACGAAGCACTGCTTCGTTATAGTGACGCGGTTTGAGCAATGTTTCCACTTTGAAACTGTCAATACCAGCTTCCATCAGCAGATGAAGATCCTCCAAGATACATATATCATCCGAGCTCATAATGTGTGTGCCGTTCATATCCTCATAAATCGGGAATTTCTCATCGGCACGCTCTGCTTCAATAAGAAACAACCCGCGTTCCTTGCCCATACTGCCTTCCGTCACCGGCCGCCCTTGATGGGACATGTAGCTGTTGACCAACCGGCGCTTGGAGTGGTAGATGTTTGTCATTCCGTGAACCTGGACTTGAGCTTCAATCTCCAGATTCGGCTTCATTTCTGTAATTTCATCCATGTTTAATTCCCGGGCCAAGATGACGCGGGCTGCCCCTCTGCGCCCCCAATAGTTCGAGGTCGAATAGTTGGTTGATGTCATTTCAGCATTCCAGTGAAGCTTTACGCCAGGAGCAAAGGAATTGACTGCCAATAATACAGAAGGATCATTAAATTCTACCGCATCCACCCCGATCTCACCCAGAGCTTTAACATATTCTGAGAGCTCCTGGAGCAGATCATTGGTCATTAAGTTGTTCAGACTTACATAGATTTTACCGCTGACGGCGTGTACCATCTCAGCAGCTTTATGGATTTCCTCCAGTGTCATACTTCCCGGCAATCTCATACCAAAGCGGTCATCTCCAACTAATATGGCATCCGCTCCGGCTTGCAGATAAGCTTCCACATCCTCCAGAGTTCCCGCGGCTGCCAGAAGCTCAGGTTTAATACCCATTACAATTTCCCCCTAATGCTATTGTGCCATTTTCTTGCTCTTTTCGATGTTATTCAAATGTTCCCTGTAGGTTTTGGCGAACAAATGCTCCTGTGTGCCATCCTTTTTGGTCACATAAAATAAATAATCCGACTTCTCCGGCTTAAGCGCCGCCTCAATCGAAGCCAAGCTTGGATTTGAGATGGGTCCCGGCGGAAGTCCTTTATTTCGGTAAGTGTTATAAGGGCTATCTACTTCCAGATCCTTATACAGCAGTCGTTCCTTAGGCTTATCCAGGAGATATTGCACAGTTGCGTCAATCTCAAGCTTCATATCCTGCTCAAGACGGTTATATATTACACCTGCCACCAATGCACGTTCCTTCTCCGCCACGACCTCACGTTCTACCAAGGAGGCGACAGTAAGCAACTCATGAACCGTCAGCCCTCGCTGCTTCAATAACTCTTGCCAGTCGGGTATTTCATCTAGTCTCTTCTCCAACTGGCTAAGCATCACTTGGAGAATTTCCTGCTCTGTACTGTCTTTAGGCAGCTCATAGGTTGCCGGAAACAAATATCCCTCCAAATGATGTCTCAATTCCTCATCTTTTGGAATTTCATTTACGATGGTCCCATCCCAACCCGAAGTCTGATCAGTCAACTTTACAAATTCCTTCGCGTCCAAACCACTCTGGCTGGATATGGTCTCAGCCATCTGAAGCACTGTGTATCCTTCCGGAATCGTAAAGCGCATCATCTCCTCAGGCTTCACCTCTCCGTTATTCAGCATCGATATCAGCTGATCATAGGTTGCCCCAGGTTTTGTCTCATATATACCGGCCATAAACCGGCTGCCTTCATCTTTCAGCTTCAAATAACCTTTAAAAAGAAGAGCGTCTTTAATAAGTCCCTTCTCCTCCAGCAGTTCAGCGATTCGAACTGTGCTCATACCGGATTCAATCGTAAACTCAACGGGTGTATCGGAGCTTGCGACCGGCTTCATGCCGTTCCAAGCGTAAAACAATGCCCCGCCGGCAATGATGATCAACACCAATACCGTGACGGCCAGTTTTTTCATATGTTCATCTCCTCACAACCAAAAAGGGCGGACTGGTCCGCCCTTTCCAGAACTTCATTTGAAATTAATACTTCTTGAGGAAGAAGAGGAAATCACAATCAATCTTCGTCTTCTTCCGGGAATGTAAGTTCATCATACAGCTCGGAGACATTCTCCCATTCATCATCATCATCAATGGTGGCCAGCTCCAGGCTTCCGTCTTGCGCCGTAACAATACGAAGCACTTCATACTCCTCATGTTGACGGTCTGGCTGTACCAAAATGGCATATCCTTGACCATTTACTTCGAATTCAGCGGCAACATCATATACGGTTGTGTTTCCCTTCTCATCCTGAAGTTCAACACTTTCACCGAATGCTTCCTTCAACGCTTGGGTCCATACCACTTGTTCAGCAGAAAAATCAGTCATTTCCATTGCTCCCGTCAAGCTCGTCTACGAGCGTGTTAAACGTTTCTTCAACAATGCTCCATTCCTCGTCATCCTCAATCATATACAACTTCAGGTCGTCACCGTCTTCCTCGTAACGGAAAGCGTAAACCTCATCGGTCTCATCATCTTCCGTTTCCATGGGAACCACCATCATATATTTCGCATCGGAGCCGTCAACCTCAAATTTCATGATGACTTCGAATTCCTCTTCATTGCCTTCATCATCAGGAATATAAATAATTTCCGGTTCCTCTTCCATTCCAATATGCTCATTCGCCATCTGTTATCACCCTCACCTTTACCTTTTAGAATCCAAGTAGTTTTGCAAAATCAAGCTTGCAGCCATCTTATCTACGACCTGCTTGCGCTTCTTTCGGCTGACATCGGCTTCCAACAGAGTCCGTTCAGCGGATACTGTAGAAAGCCGTTCATCCCAAAGGTGAACGGGTAAGCACAGGGACTCTCGCAGTAGTTCTGCGAATTCCATGCAGATTTCTCCTCGGGGACCGATCGTGCCGTTCATATTTTTGGGCAGACCGACCACAATCTCAGTGACCTCATGTTCTTTCACAAGGGCAGTGATCCGTTCTAATTCAATGCCCTCCCGGCGACGTTCAATGACTTCCAGCCCTTGAGCTGTCCAACCGAACACATCGCTGAGAGCTACACCAATTCGACGGTCCCCGTAATCCAATCCCATGATCTTCATCCTTGCACTCCTAACGGTGACTGGCTAGGTAGAACCGGACCAGTTCTTCAATCAATTCATCTCGTTCTTTCTTCCGGATCAAACTTCTCGCATTGTTGTGCCGAGGTATATAAGCGGGATCCCCAGACAACAGATAGCCGACGATTTGATTGATCGGGTTATATTCCTTTTCAACCAATGAGTCGTATACCGATAAAATAATGTCCCGGGCGGAAGCCTCCTTCTCATCACCTTTTACATTGAACTTGACAGTCTTATCCATGGAGTCCATGTGTGACACCTCGCTTCTTCGAAGAACATGTTAAACCATGCTTCGTCGAATAAATATTTACCAGCTTGATCTATTTCTATCATAACATATTCCTTAACCTGTAAGGAAACCTGATTCCAAATAATTAAAGGCAAAAACGTTAAACTTACACACTTTGGGAAACTAACTCTTCAGCACGCTTCAGTGCCTCCTTGATTTTGGAAGCATCCTTACCGCCTGCCTGAGCCATATCCGGACGACCTCCACCGCCTCCGCCACAGACGGACGCTACTTCTTTGACAAGTTTACCGGCATGTAGACCTTTTTTCACAAGGTCTTGAGGTACAGCTACCACAAAATTCACTTTATCTCCGGACACAGCGCCAAGTACGATAACAGCTTCAGGCAGCTTTCCTTTAAGTTCATCAGCAACCGTACGAAGAGCGTCCATGCTGCCAACCTGCACTTCAGCAGCCAAAAGCTGTGTATTACCTGCCGTTACGACACGGTCTGTAAGCTGACCTGCTTCGATTGCACTCAGCTTGCCTTGAAGGGATTCATTCTCACGGCCGAGATCCTTCACCTGTTGGTTCAGCGCTTCGATCCGTTTAGGGACATCGTTTAGATTGCTCTTGAGCAGGCCTGCGGAATGTCTAAGCAAATCCAGTTGGCCTTCCATAAACTCATAGGCAAAACGGCCTGTCACAGCCTCAATCCGGCGTACCCCCGACCCAATGCCGCTCTCGCCGAGCAATTTAAAAATACCGATCTGAGAAGTGTTGTCCACATGGCAGCCGCCACAAAGCTCAAGACTGTAATCTCCTACCTGAACGACCCGTACAATGTCTCCATATTTTTCACCGAAAAGCGCCATAGCACCCATGGCTTTTGCTTCATCAATCGATTTGTTTTCAATGACAACAGCTGTCCCTTTCCAAATCTGCTCGTTAACACGCTGCTCGATCCGGGATAGCTCCTCCGGTGTAATGCTTCCGAAATGAGAGAAGTCAAACCGCAGACGCTGAGGCTCAACAAGAGAGCCTGCCTGATTCACATGCTCGCCAAGCACTTCTTTCAGCGCCTTATGGAGAAGGTGAGTAGCCGTATGGTTCTTGATAATATCAAGACGTTTCTCGCGGTCTACTTCAGCTTTTACGATTTCGTTCGATTTTAATTCACCGGACTCCACCGTTACAAGATGAACATGCTGTCCGTGCGGCGCTTTGAACAAACCTTCAACTCTCGCCCTCACACCATCACTCTGTAGTACCCCCTGGTCGCTAACCTGTCCGCCGCTCTCCGCATAGAACGGAGTGGAATCCAAAATAACCTGACCCGACTGGCCCTCACCAATGTGATCAACAAATCCGCCGTCGACAACAATGGCTAGCACTTTCGATTGTTGAACGGTGTCATTATATCCAACAAATTCACTTTTAACCGTGTAATCGGAGAGCACACCGCCCTGCACCTTCATACTTTCCGTTTCATGGCGTGCTTCTCTGGCACGATCCCGTTGCTCTTTCATCGCGGCGTCAAAACCGTCACGGTCAACAGTAAGCCCGTGTTCTGATGCATAATCCTCTGTCAGGTCGAATGGGAATCCGTATGTGTCATACAGTTTAAACGCATCGGTGCCGCTGATCTCTGTTTTGCCTTGCTCCTTAGCTTGGGAGCTTATATTCGCCAAAATATTCAATCCATCAGATAACGTCTTGTGGAACTGCTCCTCTTCTGTAGCGATTACCTTTTCAATAAACTCACGCTTATCCAGCACTTCTGGATAGTATACGCCCATGATGTCGCCAACCGTTTTAGTCAATGTGTACATAAAAGGCTTATCAAGACCGATGACCTTTCCATAGCGGACAGCGCGGCGGAGCAGACGGCGGATAACATAACCACGTCCCTCATTGGAAGGCATTACACCGTCACCCACAGCGAACGCAACCGTACGAATGTGGTCAGCAATGACTTTCAGGGCAAGGTCATATTCTGGATTTTCATTGTATTTAATCCCGGCAAGCGCAGCCGTTTCCTGAATCAAAGGCTGGAATAGGTCGGTATCGAAATTTGACTCCACGTTCTGCAGAATCGATGCGAACCGCTCCAAACCAGCACCAGTATCAATATTTTTGTTCGGCAGCGGCGTATAACTGCCATCTTTGTTATGGTTAAATTGGGAGAACACAAGGTTCCATACTTCAAGATAACGTTCGTTCTCTCCACCTGGGTAAAGTTCTGGATCCGAAAAATCATTTCCGTAAGCTTCGCCGCGGTCATAAAAAATTTCCGTACAAGGTCCGCAAGGGCCCTCACCGATATCCCAAAAATTATCTTCCAGCTTAATGATACGGCTCTCTGGCAGGCCGATTTTCTCATTCCATAGCTTGAAGGCTTCTTCATCTTCAGGATACACGGTCACCGATAGGAGCTCCGGGTCAAAACCGATCCATTTTTTGTCCGTCAGGAACTCCCAAGCCCAGGTGATGACTTCTTCCTTAAAGTAGTCCCCGATCGAGAAGTTACCCAGCATTTCAAAAAAAGTTTGGTGACGGCGCGTTTTTCCGATATTTTCAATATCATTGGTACGAATACATTTCTGAGAGTTCGCCAACCGAGGATTGTCCGGCTTCACCCGTCCATCGAAATAAGGTTTAAGCGGTGCCATTCCGGCATTGATCCACAGCAAAGATGGGTCATTATGTGGAACAAGGGATGCACTCGGCTCAATCTTATGGCCTTTTTCTGTAAAGAACTCCAACCATTTGGAGCGGATTTCACTAGCTTTCATTATCATAGCCTCCAGTTTCAATATTGTTCGGTCTTACTGTTAGTACAGTCCGAACACAAAAAAAGCCCCTGAATAAATATCAGGGACGATTGTCTCGCGGTACCACCCTGGTTATCACCTGTTTATGCTGTCAAACACGAAAATGTATCGTCCTTGACTCATCAGGTAATCGCCTTGTATCGACTTGATAACGGGCGCCACCCGGTGAGTTTGTCTCACACTCGGAAATCAGCTTTTCGGCTCGCGACGCTTTCAGGTTCTCACAGCCACCCGGAAATGTAATTCCGAAGGAACCTGTTCTCTGGGAAAGAAGCACCAGCCTACTTTATTTCCTCATCGATTTCAAATCATATGGACTCTAATATTTTCAAGTATATCGATGCCTAAACTATCTGTCAATGCATGTCAGAGTCAAGTAAATCAGCCACTTTTACGTCTTACGTAATATGCGAAAAAATGCTGCAGTAATACCTTCATTACCGCGAAAACAGGAACCGCCAGAATGAGGCCTACCGTACCGGCGACCTGGCCGCCAACAAGGAGGGCAAAAATGATCAAGAGCGGATGCAGATGTAGTTTGCGTCCGACCACCTGAGGAGAAATGACGTTGCTCTCCAGCAGCTGGCAGATCAAGTTTACTGTCGCGACAAGAAGCACCATTTTCCAAGATATCGTTGAAGCCATCAAAAGTGCAGGCGCCGCTCCCAGAAATGGACCCAGGTAAGGCACAATATTAAATATGGCAACAATGCTGGCGAACAGAAGCGCATAAGGCATGCCAATCACCATATAACCGATATATGCGAACACCCCAATGATAAGGCAGACTAGAAATTGTCCACGAACATAATTGCCGAGCGCGGTGTCAATTTCCTTAATCAGAGTAACGATGGATTTCCTCCGGCTGCGGGGCAGATAGGATACTGCCGTCCGCTGGAACACCTCAAAGTCTTTTAATATGTAAAAGATCAGAAAAGGAATGATAAACACATTAAACAACATGTTGATCGTAGTCCCGATATTGTCCATAAAGCCCGATATCCCGTCAGCCAGCCGCGTTTCCATATGAAAAAACCAGCTGTTCATTCCCGTTCGGATACCAGGAGGAAGCAGCTTGCTATCCAGATTCGTCATCAAACTTTGGGCATGCATCGTAAACTCAGGCAGATGTTCATTAAGTTCTTCGAGCTGCCGGATCAGCATCGGAATCATATTGATCAGAATAACGGCTAAACAGGTCAGGAAAACAGCATATATTAGAAGTACAGCGATGCTCCTCGGAACCTTGCGATCCGACAGCATGCATACGATAGGATTCAGCACATAAGATATGATCATAGCCACCAAAAACGGGGCCAGCACCGCCTTCAAAAAACGGTAAATGTCCAGAAACAACGGCCGCAGGAGCCATACAAAGTAGAGGGCGATAAGTCCGAGCAGCAGCCAGATCAAGAAACGGAACCACTTATTCGCCGTCAGTTGTTCCACAGGGCAATCTCTCCTTTCGGACTAACTTACCCTGTAAGTATATGTACGAGCTCCCTAAATTAATCTTACATTCTTGCGCAAACACAGCTTATACCGTCTTGAATTCAAAAAAGACTCTCGTCCCGCCAGTCGGCAGGAAGCGAGAGTCTCTTACATTGCTCACTTATATGTACGCAAAATTAGTTCGATGCGTGCATATGTGAAGGGAAATCTTGCTGGAATTCTTCACCGAAAAACAAATCATCCAGCGAGCTAAGCGTGCCGTCTTCCTCAACCTGGTAGACAGACATCTTCTCTCCATTGACTGTCAGTTCGATAAAGCAGCCCCAACAGTAAAATTGATGGGAACCAATCTTCCCAATATCCTTAGAACTACAATTTGGACATTTCATCCTATCCTCACCCTATCCGTTCACAGAATTAATGGCTTTTTCCAGACGCTGTTCGCTCATCGGAGGCACCATGACAGCATTTTCTCCGATCGCCATTTCCGTTGTACAAGGCAGCCATTTGCGACCTTCAATCAAATCTGATACAAAACCGTCGGAAATTTCCAATCCTAGTATTGTATTGCCCTGTTCTTGCTCAAAATAAACATCAGAGATGCGTCCGAGCAAAACGCCGTCCTCTGTCAGTACCTGCATCTCTTTCAATTTCCGCCGGCCCAAAAGGTACGTAAACGGTATATCATCGGCGCCCGTTTTTTGAACAGCCTTTTCACTTCGGATCATTACAGCGTCTTCTCCATAAGCTGCAATATCTGCCCATGAGACGGTTTTCACATGAGAGGAAAAAAGTGCTTTGCCTTCGAGCTCCAGCCCGGTGATTAACCAATTTTTATCTAGTATAAAATCGTGGATTTTGCCAATTTCCTTGCCACTCTCCACGTCGAATACAGCCAGTCCAATCATTTCTTGGAGTTTCATGATGCACGGACACCTCCTCACCCTATAATCATTTGGAAAACGGACTTCGGTTATAACGCAATTCCCTGTTGAACCGTGACCGTCTTCAAAGGATGAAATGGAAGAACTCATACCCCCTAATCCATGAAGGAGAAATCCCTTAGCATTTATTTACGCAGCCGTTTTAGGATGGTTCCAATTTTTTGAGCTGTATACTCCATTTCTTGAGTAGTATTACCCAAACCAAAACTAAAACGAATCGCGGAACGCAAAACATTTTCAGAAAGCTTCATTGCCTGGAGTACATGGGATATTTCCAGAGAACCTGAAGTGCAGGCAGAGCCGCTAGCTGCAGCAATTCCTTCCATATCCAAGTTCATCAGCAACGTCTCTGTACTGATTTCAGGGAAGCTGATATTTAAAATTTGAGGCATATAAAATTCAGGGTGTCCATTCACAACAAAGGCATCCTGTCCGATTTCATGACGAAGTCCTTCAATAAGCGTCTCACGCAATTTGATATAATGAGCTCTCCGCTCATCCAGTCCTTGTACGGCCAATTGCACAGCTTTTGCAAACCCGGCTATACCGGCCATATTTTCAGTTCCAGCCCGCCGTTTTTTCTCCTGAAGTCCTCCGAACAGCCTTGGGGATAACGGAGTACCCCGTTTCACTACAAGAGCACCGATCCCTTGGGGACCATTAATCTTATGGGCGGAGAAGCTCCAGAGATCCACGGGAAATTCCTTACAGGAAATAAACTCGGAGCCCAGTGCTTGAACAGCGTCCGTGTGAAAAAGTATTCCTTTGCTGTGAGCAAGCTCACCAATCTCCCGGATCGGTTGAACGGTTCCCACTTCATTGTTGCCAAACATAATCGTAATCAGGACAGTATTGCCCTGAATTGCCCTGGCAATCTCCTCCACGGAAACGCGACCTTCACTGTCTACAGGCACGTAAGTGACTTCACAGCCTCTCTTCTCAAGCTCTTCACAAGTATGAAGCACCGCATGGTGCTCAATCGCAGATGTAATAACATGTTTGCCCTGAAGCCCAAGTCCTTCCAGAGTACCAAAAATCGCCAGATTATCACTCTCTGTTCCGCCAGCCGTAAACACCAGCTCGTCCGGGAAACACCCCAAAAGGGCCGCAATCTCATCCCGCGACCCGCTAACCTTTCTTTTAGCTTCTCTCCCGTAGGAATGAACACTAGAAGCATTGCCATATTGGCTTGTCATAACGCGCATCATCTCTTCCGCTACTTCCGGATGAACCGGCGATGAAGCGGCGTGGTCTAAATATATGGATTTCATATCTCTTCACCTAAATGTAGAACATCTTGGTTGTATTTTCGCTGGCTTTCGTCATTATTCATTCACCTTGTTTTCTGCGGATTTTTTCGTACCATATCCTATATAAGTCACGTGCTCTTTCGCGGTGTTTCGCCGACTTTGTGATTTTTTACGTGATTTTTATGTTGAGACAACCCACAGCAAGCCTGCTGCTGATAGGTACAAACGTTGTATCATTTAGTATATTATTTTATACCCTTTCTTACAACGAAAATAAACCTGTCGGCTTTTGAACTGACAGGTTTATTGGGTTAATAAAATGTCCAATAATCTATATTACTACCTTTATCTCTCGGTAGCTGTGGAACGTCCTCACTATCCTTCATGACAACTATGCTCTGAGTTGTGTTCTCGTCTTGCCAAAGGAGGTATCCTTTCCCTTCTAACGTTTTTAACCCTTGAGTAATGTCTTGGACTGAACGCCCCGTCATTTGCTCAATCAATTTCATTGTAGGCATTATCCGACGATGAGCAGGATAATTGACCAGGATCCGAAGTAGCTTGCGTTCTAGATCAGGAAGCATTACGGCCACCCCCTGCCGGTCTTGTAGCAAGAATGTTATCTAACCTAAATACTCTTGGTGCATTAGATGTTAAGCACCTTGCCCTCACTCGCCCATCCTTAACCCCAAGTACTTCAATTCGCCGCTGTGTGATCTTTCCATTACGATCTATATAGATTATTTCGACGATTCTACCGATGTATTTATCCACCATGTTCGCCTCCAAAATAAGAACGTTTGTTTGTGTTATAACCAAGGATCAGTTCTTGTAACAAGTAAAAATTCATAAAAAAAGCCCGGAGTTTCCTCCGAGCCCCAAGTCTCTATGCTGTTTTTTTACTCAATTCCTTTTTACCCAAGATACCCATGAATCCGCCGATTATAAAGAGAATTCCAGATAGTATGTAGAAGAATGAGATACTGATAAAACCTGCAATACCGCTAATCACCATCAACACGCCAGCAACTTTCGGTTTTGGCTTGGACATTGCCGCTCCGACGATACCAAGAATACTAAACAACATAGCTGAAACACCTAGGCCAAAAATGCTAGAAGTTCCGTCAGATGAGAAAGCCGCGTCCACTCCCCCAACAAAAATAGCGAATATCGCTGCAATAATACCGAAAATACCTGCAATTAGACCCATAGCAAACATGTTTCTTCCCCCTTAATATTGGTACAATTGTACTATACAGCAAATTCCTATATATTCCAAGCAATTAATCTCGTGTATCTATAAAAGGGATTACTAAGATGTATATAGAAATTTGAATGATTATGTATGTGAGGTGTTTGCATTATGAATGAACTAAAGATAGCCAAGCAGAAGCAGCAGTCTGTAACGATCCGCTTGAATAACGGAGAAGTATTACAGTGAATACCGGAGGCAATCACGGATCGGGTGAAGCTGAGGAATGATAATGAAGTGGTTTATATACCTCTTACGGATATAGATCATGTGAGCCGGTTGATACAGTTACGATAATGAAAAAATAGTTGGTTAAGAATATTTTATCCTTTCGACATATAAAACTATATTTCAACAAAAATTGATACCCAGCATTATACAAATTATTACTATATAATCCAAAACTCCTATATACTTAAAATATTGGTCATGTTATGTTTTAATCAGGTTGGCCGACCTGTACTGATATTTCTACCACATCTTGATATTTCATAAATCACATTAAATAGGATCTACTATGGATTCTATTATAATTGGGAGGTTTTGAAATATGAAAAGGTTGAAAAAGTTCTCAGTATCCGTCGCATTAACTGCTTGTATAATGGCCTTTGGAGCAAGTTCAGCATCTGCAGCTACCGGCTGGGCTGACACACCGCAAACAGCGGCAGTAATGTACTCAAGCGTTATACAAAACCCTTACTACAGTTCAACAATGTATTTGGACAGTATGTCTGATAACGACTACTACGTGGTTGATAACACACAAGGTTCATCTGAAATCACGTACACTGTTATAGCAACTCCACCAGCTAATTTCGATATTGTTATGGGTATTATTAAGATGAATGCAAACGATGAAATCTTGTCCATCAGCATGGATAATTATAATGGAAAAGGATACCCGGAAGCGACTAGTTGGAACGCTAAGCCAGGTGAAAAAGTTTACTTCAGAATAATGGATAACGGCATAAACAATTATAACGAACCTTACACAATCCAGTTTACAAAAACGAATTAATTTAATTAAGCGAAGACCCTACCAGAAATGATGGTAGGGTCTTTCTTTATGTTCTTTATTTACCTCTTGAAGATATAGATTATTTAAGCCGGTTGATACAATTACGATAAAACAAAAGACCCTTAATCGATAGGGTCTTTTTTGTATTCAATCAAGTCTGAAATACTGCTGATCTCTAAAGCAAGCATAACCTTCTCCAAATTTTCGGGAGACCAGTGCTTCGATTTGTTCTTGACCATATCATCAACGGTGTTCCAGCGTATCCCGGTCATTTCGCTTAATTGCCGAGTGTTAATACGCTTTTCACTCATGTGTTCTTCCAATTTTAGATACAACATTTTACTCACCTCATATTTAATATACCCCAACACATAAAAAACATCAACGATATTAGTTAATTATTTCAACTATTTTAGTTGATGATCAACGATATTCGTTGTATAATAAGAGTATAAGGAGGTGAAAGAAAAAATGCGAAAGACGAGAAAAGAAGAACGACGCGATGAACGGACTGTAAAGATCATGCTAATGACTGCAATCATCAGCTTGATTGTCTCGATCATCACCCTCATCACCGCTCTGGTTCGCTAATCAGACGACCCGGAAGGGAGCCCCACAAGGGGCTTTCTAAAGGGTTGGTGAAATCTAAGATGTCGTTCTTCTTTCCTTAATCATATCACAAAGGAGCTGATCATATTAACGCATCCAAAATGAACCGATTAACTTTGTGGATTTCCGTTGTATCGATCGTAATCAGCTTAATTACAATAGGTATAGTTATTACAGCATGGTAAACAAAATAGACCCTGCCTGCATTAGCCGGTAGGGTCTTGGTTTATAAGAAAAAACGGATCTTTAACGAGGCTCCCTTTCCACTTTTAGGTGACTCCATAATAACTCCTAAATACATAATAGGCCTAAATATAGTACATTTATCTGTCCACACTGACTTTTAAGGATCAGAATAAATTAGTTTTTCATCGAAAAGTTCAATCCGAGTATATAAAAATCCGAATCTAAATTGTTCTATAATAAATTCAAATGCGGTATCAAAGGAATCTAAAACTGAAGATTCGTATTCATCCATGGCATGTCCATCAAAAACAAAAACTGCATTGGGAGATAAGCTTTTTCTGTATTCGTTTTGTGGATCAGGTATTACTCCTTTTTTATTTTCATCTTCAGTAAATTGGCGAAATGTTCTTATGTAATATCCAAGTAAATTATAATGTGTTCCAGAATTGTAGAAGCTGTCGACGTTAGGTGCTTTGAATAAGTAATTACTTATATAATCAAATAAAACATTATCTGTATGTTGATATCCAAGTTCAGAGACACCATATCCAACAATCAAACCACCAGTAAATAAATGTCCATAGTCGAAATCCATTTCAAAGTCAGACACATCATTCCGAGTGCCACCTATATTGAATATAGTGAACCTAGTTTCACCTCTATTCAATATGTAGTCATCTTGCTGTTGTTTTAAAAGACGTGGCGCACCTTTAAAGGGTAATCTCGGGTTAAAGTTCTTATTCTTCGAAACTAAGCCATAACCCAGTAAACTTTCGTCTTGTTTGAAGTATAATGAATATAAATAATCTTCTTTAATATAGTCAGTTCTTGTGATTATGTATGTATTGGCTTTAGAGTCTGTCCATCTTAGAATGTTTTCTCTTTCTGGTACCCCCATTAGACCTTCAACATATTTTCTAGAATAGCCAACTTTAATTTTCTCAATTTTATCTTCATAAGTTCTTTCTCTAATAAATGAAATATCCATAATATAAGGCTTGAAAATTTGGAGTAATCCAACACCTAGTATTGCAATTATTATTGATACTAGATTTAATATTTTTGATTTTTTTAACCATAGCCATTTCAACATAGGTATAACTATTTCTATCAAAATAAAGCAATATATATAATGTATGCGACTTAGGACCTTTCTTATTAACTCCATCTCCTATTAAATATATTTCGTTAAGTAAAGATAGAAGAGCCTTTCGCTTTAATCAAAAGGCCCCTCGCCATTTATCAAGTTAATCTATTGTCTCTATATTATTCGCTCTGGGACAATTATCGAAGAGAAATACCTTACACGGTCAGAATTATCCGAATTTCTGAAAGCGGCCATAAACCATGGTAAGCCCCAAGATAAGGAGATTTTTTATCTGCTAGCCTTTAGTGGGATGAGATCCGGAGAATTATGCTCTCTGAACGAGCACACCGATTTAGATTTCGAAAATAACAATGTCAGAATCACCAAAACGATGGATAGTGATAATATGAGAAATTATCTTCTTACGCCTCCTAAGACGACAGGCTCTATACGAACGGTTTCTGTAGACCCCATGGTGATGCAGATGCTACAGGTACATAATGTTCGAATGAATAAGCTAAAAAATGAACAAAAACTTTTATATCCAGGTTATCACGATAAAGGGTTCCTTTTCCGCAATGATGACGGATATCCATTTAACGCTCAAGCGATTCGTCTTCGGATGAAAGCTATTTTAAAAATCACAGATATAAAGAAAAAAGCGACTCCGCATATATTTGGACACACCCACGTTAGCATGCTCGCTGAGGCTGGCGTTGACCTAAAAACAATCATGGATCGTGTCGGCCACGATAATGAAAAAACAACCCTGCAGATTTATACGCATGTAACTGAAAAGATGAAACAAGATGCAGATCAAAAAATTCAAAATCATTTTGCCGATATCCTCAAAATTGACGTTAAGCCAGAGTAGTCTGCAGAAAATGTGATTTTTTCGTGATTTTATCAAGGGATATCACAAAAATAAAAATCAGATATCCCTTGATACACATGGGTTAATTGATCGATCAGCCGATTTTAAACTTAAATGTAGAACATGTAATTGTCCGCAGCGGACTGTTCCTGGTAGTTGATCAGATTATCAAGGGTAGTGGAATCAAGCACCTCAGCGATGCTATCGCGGATTCGCAGCCATAGATCGCGTTTGGCCGGATCATCTTCTTCCGTGAAATCTACAGGAGAAATCGGACCCTCCAGTACACGTATCACATCACCCGCTGTAATACTAACAGGCTCGCGAGATAGAATATATCCGCCATAGGCACCACGAATACTCTTTACCAAGCCCGCATTACGAAGCGGAGCAATTAACTGCTCCAAATAATGCTCGGACAATTGATTTTTCTCAGCTATGCTTTTAAGGGAAGTCGGCCCTTCGCCAAATCTGGCAGCCAGCTCCATCATAATCGTTAATCCGTACCTTCCTTTAGTTGAAATCTTCAAAGGTGACACCTCTCTCGAAATTAGTATATATGATATTTCTCATCTGTTTTGTTGGTTTGAGGCGGAAAATGGGCTGTAATTTTACGTTATGTCATATAATCTCTCTATTCCGATCAATCCCCTGTGCATATGGTAACATAAGCACAGCCCCTATGGGTAATAATCCATGGTTATTTTTTAAAAATGTTCTCCTTAGGTGGACAAAACCGGGCGTGTGAAGTAAGCCTGGTTGTGATAAAATACGTCCATGGGCACAATTCAATACGAAAATGGTGATAACGATGTCAAAAGATAAACAAAACACCCGTATCGTTGTCGGCATGTCCGGGGGAGTCGATTCCTCCGTAACAGCACTGCTGCTGAAACAGCAGGGTTATGAAGTGATCGGCATCTTTATGAAAAACTGGGACGACACCGATGAACTCGGCTACTGCACGGCCGAAGCGGACGCGGAAGATGTCCGCCGTGTATGTGAGCAACTCGATATCCCTTACTATACCGTCAATTTTGAAAAGGAATACTTTGATAAAGTATTTTCCTATTTTCTTGATGAATATAAGGCCGGTAGAACACCGAATCCGGATGTCATGTGCAACCGGGAAATTAAATTCGGTGAATTCTTAAACAAAGCTATGGATCTAGGGGCCGATTATGTTGCCACAGGACACTATGCACGTGTTGTTGAGGAAGACGGGAAATTCCATCTCCTTCGCGGAGTAGATAACAACAAAGACCAAACTTATTTCCTGAATGCACTGAATCAGGAGCAGCTATCCAAAGCGATGTTTCCGATCGGCCATCTGCCTAAGCCGGAAGTACGCCGTCTCGCTGAGGAAGCCGGTCTTTATACCGCCAAGAAGAAGGACAGCACCGGCGTTTGCTTTATCGGCGAGCGTAATTTCAAAGAATTCCTAGGCCACTATCTACCGGCACAGGGCGGAGATATGGTGGATGTTGTTACGGGTGAAGTCAAAGGCCGTCACGACGGCTTAATGTATTATACCCTGGGACAGCGCCAAGGACTCGGCATTGGTGGTTCAGGTTCCGGTGAGCCATGGTTTGTTGCCGATAAAGATTTGAAATCCAATGTACTGTATGTTGTACAAGGAGATCATCCGAGTCTGTATTCCACTGGCTTAATCGCTTCCGGAATCAACTGGATTGCGGGTAAGGAAGCTATGCCCAATGATTCCTTCACCTGCGTAGCGAAATTCCGCTACCGTCAACCGGATCAGCAGGTTACCGTAACTCCAAGAGAAGACGGAACACTTCATGTAGCTTTCCATCAACCACAAAAAGCCATTACACCCGGACAAGCCGTTGTGTTTTATCAAGGTGAGGAATGCCTTGGCGGCGGAACGATCGAATATGCAGAGAAAGTACCCTATTAAGCGTAAACGGCTTTGCCGTTATTGACAGGCAAAATGCAAGAAACGTTCAGCTATTGCTGGCCGGTCTCGGCGTAATTGTTTGCTCGCTCGGTTTTGGGGCGGCCATATTGATGTCCTACAGCTAAGCCCAGCTTATGTCGCTGCGCACCTGCTACAATTGGCAGAACGCTGGCGCGCGTCTTATAGCGACAAGTCTGAAGGAAAAAAATGCCTTTATCAAGACGCAATAACGTTAACATGGATGGCGGTTGTTTCCTTGGGTATACCAAGAAAACAACCGCTATTTTTTTGCTGACCGAAAAAAATACGCAAAATTGGCACCAAACGGCAGTGAAAAGTATGGTTTTGGCAGTTGTAAATATGAAACCAAATGGAGCCATAACGTCGGTAGGAGAAATTTTCATCCGCAAAATTCTGCTGACGAATTCCGTTTCGTCCGGGGCATGCGGGCTGCAGTTGTTGTTCTTTCCCGGGTATGTCGCCAAATGGACTGGATTGGACAGTAGAACCGGCTTGGTCGAAACTGGGGTTTTCCTGCTCGTATTCGTCGCATTTCTCGTTTGAACCGCATTCAGGAGCATTGTTTCTCCTGCAGCCGTGCTTGTCAACTCAAAACCGAGGCATGCCGGGAACGCCAACGAAAGATAAGCGAATCGCTCACCTGTCCCGACTATTGACTGTGGCTGACTCTGGGGTTCTAGCAACTGTAGATATTCATGACTTAAACCACGAATGCGCTCATTGAAATAAGCTCTTAATTTATAATCGTAAATTTTAGAAAAATCCGAGTAACCCTGCCTCAAACCCAGTTCGTATACTTTGGCCCGTGCATTTGCATCCGGCTTCCTTCAGATTCCGCCTCACGACGGACACCCTTGCCCTTAGCTACGGTAGGCGCTCGCCAGCCCCCTTTCGGGACTTTCACCCTAAAGATGACGCCCATGCTGGGCGTACATTGAAAAAGCTCACGTGCAATAATGACACGTGAGCTGTGGCTGTAGATTCACCGGGTCTACTTGATGAATTATCATAAATATCGAGAAATGATGCGAACTAATTTCGAAGGCAGCTCATTTAGATTGGTAATATCCAGAAATCTCTCACCTCCATAGATCTGACTAATGACATCTTTGTCTTGACCGATGGCTGCTGCCAGAAATTTTATACCTTTTCTTTCGTATTCGGCTATCGTCTGCTGCATGTCTTGAATGGCAAGACTTCCGGTATAGTCTTCCATGGCTTTGGGCTGACCGTCGCTTATGCTCATTAACAGCTTGGTTTGTTTCGGGGAAGCAGCTAACCGTTCTGCCATAATTCTTAGAACCATTCCATCCCGATTATTGCTTCTAGCCCGAATTCCCATCAGCCTGAACCGATCACGGAAATCCGTTTTGTCATAATCGGCATAAGCGAAGATGGACATCTGTTCCAATCGGGAAACATCAGCAGTATCCCCATAGATTAGAATCGGAATATTGCATATTTGGCAAAATTCATAGACCGCGATGACTGCACGCTTAGCCGCTTCCAACCTTCCGAAACCAGCCATCGATGCTGATTCATCCACCCTTAAACCGACCACAAGACCAGGGGATTCCGTCGGGGGACGTTTCTTGGCAAAATACCTGAAATCACGGTAGGCCACACTGTCTGCCTGAAATTTAGAACCATAGTAATGGTTCCTGGCAAATTCCGCGGTTACCTCATGCTGTAACAGCGGCAGCGTTTTTCTGGCTATTTCGCGTACGACGGGCATAAGCTCCCTACTCAGACTCAAATATTCCTCCTGATGGTTCGGATCGTATTCAGGACGATGAACGATCAGCTTAACAGCCTGATGAATAGAATCGGACACGATTTCCCTAGAGACCTTATTCAGCTTTTTGCGGAAGTCCCTTTCCTTTTGCTTCTCCTCCTCCGACATGGGTTCCAGATTGGCGATATGATACCTCGGTGATCCGTTCTCGCCCGAATCCGTACTCTCCATATCCGCGTAATCATCTGAATGGATGGATGTGCTGTCGTCGCTTTCAGCGGACTTTTTTAACAGGGTACCATCTTCCTCAGCTTGCTTATCATGAATCGAATCCATGTCTATACTACTTTCCCCTGTTGTGATCTCCACTGCATCTAAATTTCGTTTTTTTTTAATTCAACCGGGACTTCATCTAAAATTTCTAACAAACCTTGGTCTTTAAACGCATCTTCCAGCAGTTTGATTTCTTCCGAATCGGTTGTTATCTTGTAGATCACTTTATGATAAAGGGATTCTCTTGCAGAAGCCCCCTGAGCAACGGCATCCGCCCAATAGAAATAGGAACGCATACCGGCCACACCTTTAATGGCATTTGCCCGGGCTGTTTGGTCCAATAGAATAATGATGTTTGCCAGAACGTCCAGCATTTCATCATTTCCGTAGCCGATTTTGGCCATTGCGCGCTCAATCATAATCTCCTTAGTCGGCAGATCCATCTTCTCCGTATGCTGAACCCTGTCACGCAGCGCCTCGTTAAGCGGTCGAGAACCCGCATAATTGCGGTTTGCCGTAATTACCGCTATAAAGTCCGGATGCCTGTGCACGATTTCCGTTGGAAGATTAAGACTGCCATCCAGCTCCAATGCAGAATTCAGTGCCATCAATACGGCAGCATCTCGAATCACGTTTGGTTCCTGAATTTCCAGCAGATAGCCTTTTTGAAAGGCCCTGACGATCTCGGAAGCGTAAAAACGATACTCAACAGCTTCATCCTGGGCGTTATCCGCAGCCAGTTTCAATAATTGTTTCATCTTTGCGGAAGCCATTTCCTGTGTAATCCCCAACGCTTCCATTAATATCGCAGTCGAGCTTTGAAAGCCATCACTCTCGTATAATGCTTTCAGGGCAGCTTGGTCTGCAGACTCCATATTCTTCATTCGATCAGGTGAAATAACCGGTAAAATGGCTCCGATGATATCCGATTTATCCATATCAGCAAAACAGGTCACTTTCGTATAGGGCAGCCTGAAGTTAGCAGACATGGCTTTGGCCAGTTGTGTTTTTCCGGAGCCGGCATCTCCCTCTAATAGGATATTGGCAATTTTCAATTCGCCGCGCTCCCAATTACGCTTGATTTCATTACAAATTCGCCGTTCTTCCTCGCTCACTTTATGCGTTAATGGCTTTTTCCAGACGAGATCTCTTTCATCATCAGTCAATTTTCTCGCAGGAGACAATACATATTGTTCATGGTCATTCAGGTCTTTCATGACCTCTCACCTCCAAACTCTGTCAACACAGTAGCAGGAGAATCGCTCCATCTCCCCGTTGACGGCTTCGTATCTTTCATTAATATCCCATTTCTTTTAATGTTCTTGATAATGTTCGCAGACGCTCTCCAATCATCTCACCGTTATCGCTCAATGCTTCGTTGAACTGCTTGATATCCTCATTAATCTCATTATTATCCGTACAAACGGCCACCGTCATGGCATTCCCTTGCAGTCCAATCCGGTCGAGCACAGGATTCTGCGGATCATATAAATGTTCGTATCTATAGGCCTCAGTAAAATGCGTCAAAGCACTGCAAAAGAGAATGGACAAATCCAGAATTCGATGGATAGGTATCTCTTCCGATTGTCCGGACCCTTGTTCCTCTGTGTTTCTCCATATTTTGGCGGCAACATTAGCCATACCTTCCCCGTTCCACTGGGTCAATCCCAAAGATAGAGCTTTTACATCTGTGTTGTTAGCGAATCGCCCATCCACATCCCCATAGTTTTCCGAAATAATAACAGGTTTATGATTCGTAGAAGCAGGTATTTTCATAGTTTCTCCTCTTTTCATTTATTGAATCCAAAACAACACTTCGACGAAAATAACAAACAAAATAAATATTTGTCTATTTATATTATAGACCAATATTTATTTTGTTGTAAATAGTTACGTCGTGGAAAGTGCTCCGTCCTACAAACGTATTCGAAAAAAACGCACAAGGTTGTTTGAATTTTGTAGACTAGCTGTAGTTGGTAACTTGATTAAAATCAATAAAAAAAGAAGTATTTCCATGTTAAGGAGATACTTCTTTAAATTAATTAAAACAATTTAGCCCTTTGATAAGCGGAGCTTACACACCCACAATGAAAGCAATCCCTTTTGGTGTTTTACTCGTTGGTGATTCGGTTAATGCCATATCCATCAACCTTTCTTATTTTTATGTTTTAGGAACTTTCTAAAATCAGATGTATATCCGGAAACGTTTTGAAATCCCCCGGTTATTGGCCCAGACAAAGATAGGGAAAAGGCGCCACCCGTTTGAAGAAAAACCCCTGTAATCGTAACTTGTCCATTAAGTAGCAAGGTTGCTGTGATGAGATCGAGACTCCGGAGTACAGAGCTCCATTTATTCTTATTAGTTCGTCTGTTCAATCAGCATCACAGCCTCCTCCTGTATGGTACAAAGAGTTAGTTGGTTTATGTTATGCAAAAACTATGAATCATGTTCTAGACTAAAAAACTAGCGAAAATAACTATATGAGGTCCCATTGGAACGCACCTTATTTCACAAGTGTAAATGCGCTTATTCCAACACCAACATCGAAGCTGGAGAAAAACGTTGCATTTTTTTTTGCGCATCAAATTGATGTTGACATGGATATCCTCCGTAAACGCGTCAAACGCAGGCTGTAGATGGTTCTCGCTCTCCGGCGTAGTTACGGGGCCGGGATATCGTTGTCGGAAGATTGACCCTGGTTTCAGAAGGCAGCCGATTCAATTCATCGACTGCCTCTAGTATTTACTGATTCTCAGCTATAAATTAATGAAATTGTGCAGCATGCAGTCTGGCGAAGATCCCGTCCTGATTGATTAATTCTTGATGGTTGCCTTCTTCTGCGATGCCTTCGTTCGTTACGACATAGATACGATCCGCTTTCTTAATCGTAGATAAACGATGGGCGATAATGATTGTCGTCCGATTTACTGCTAATTCAGACAACGCCTCCTGAATGATCATCTCCGTCTCGGTATCCAGCGCAGAAGTGGCTTCATCCAGGATCAAGATCGTCGGATTCTTTAAGAACGTTCTGGCGATGGAAATCCTTTGTTTCTGTCCACCAGATAGCTTCAACCCTCTCTCACCGATCTGAGTATCGAGTCCATCCGGCAGTTGCCTGATCATCTCGGTTAAGTTGGCTTTATGCGCAGCTTCCAGGATTTCTTCTTCAGTCGCGCTTAGCTTGCCATAAGCAATATTCTCCCTTAACGTACCCGTAAATAAGAAAACATCCTGCTGTACGATTCCGATCTGTGCACGCAAAGATTCTTTGGTCATCTCGCGCACATCGATCCCGTCTATAGTAAGGCTTCCCCCAGTTACGTCATAGAATCTCGGAATCAGCTGCGAGATCGTGGTTTTTCCAGCCCCGGAAGGTCCGACGAAGGCTACGGTTTCCCCTGCATTTACTTCGAAAGATATGGAATCCAGCACGTTCTGTTTATCATTGTAAGCGAAGCTGACGTTATCGAACCGGATATCGCCCCGCAGGGAGGATACAGCCTTGGCGTTTTTGGCATTTTGCACATCCGGCTCGAGGTCCATCATTTCCGTGAACCGTTTGAAGCCGGCCATTCCTTTCGGATACATCTCCATCAGCGCCGCGATCTTATCGACGGGCTTAAAGAGAATGTTGACGTATAAGATGAAGGCGACCAGTTCCCCATTCGTAAGCGTTCCTTGGTATACCATCCATGCGCCATAGATCAATACGAGCAACGTTATTAAACGCGTGAGAATGTAGACGCCTGACAAACTGAATGACATGACCTTGTAACCTTGAAGCTTGGCCGATCTGAACTTAAGATTGTTTTTGGTGAACAGTGAAACCTCGTGCTTTTCGTTCGTAAAAGATTGCACAACTCGAACACCAGATACGCTGTCTTCCACGCGTGCGTTAACTTCCGCCACTTCCGCATACATTCTCTTCCAAGCTTTATTCATCCTCATATTCGTGAACAGAATCAATATTAACAGGAACGGGAAGATGAAGATTGAGATCAGAGCCAATTGAACATTAATTTGCAGCATGATGAAGAAGGTACCAAAGAATGTCATAATGGCAATGAATAAATCCTCCGGACCATGATGCGCCAATTCGCCGATATCCATCAGGTCGTTCGTAATCCGGCTCATCAGATGCCCTGTCTTGCGATCGTTATAGAACTTGAAGGATTGACGCTGATACTGCTGAAATAGCTCTTGTCTCATATCGGTCTCGATATTAAGGCCAAGCTTGTGCCCCCAATAATTGACGATATACTGCATGAACGAGCTTAGTATGTAAAAGAGCAGCAGACTGATACTGACCGTTATGATCATCGACCAATTCCCGGTGGGTAAAAGCTTATCGATAAAAGATTGAACAGCTACGGGAAACGCCAATTCCAGGATCGCGACGAAGACGGCGCAAGTAAAATCAATAATAAATAACCTTCGATGCGGACGATAATACGAGAAAAACCTTCTAAGCATTCTTTTCCTCTCTCCTAAACATACATTTTCTTAACATGGTAGACGTGACGCAGTGTTGTTACGCTCCTTCCCCTTAGGGCATCTATATTGTATTGAATCATAGGCAGAATAAATTACAATACCATTTTATATTAATGATAATGATTGTCATTATCAAGATGAAATTGCGAAATTTTCAACTAACTCCCTATGGCGACTTCTTTTCTGTGAAATCTATACGGCAGCCAGTTATTACGATAAAAGCAATTACATTTGAGACCACAATTTTCGCCCTCTCTATTATGTCTAGTCCATAATGGAATACAATTCGTTATAATGTTACCATATGTTACCTCCATGTTTTGTTCCAAAATAGCTCCTTGTCAAAAGGACTTAACTTCATTGGAATTAGCCAAAATCGGACTCACATTCGCCGTAATCGGAGACGTCATCATATATCGCAATTCTTAAAGCCCAAGAGGAAGAACGACTACTCGCACCCGAGAATCAAACCCTATAGTACATGAACGAATTAAAAGAAAAAAAGCCGCGAATGTCGCAAGCTTCAAGGTTTTCCATACATGATCTCTATGGTATTACGAGCTCCCTCATCAAAAATGGGACGATAGCGCTTTTAGTTGCCACAATCGTCCCACCCTTTTTCATCGTTTATGAGCACAGCTTCCTTCTACATATTTACTATTTACCAGCCAAAAACTCATCTAACTGACGCTGGATCTCCGTTACGTATTCATCAATGCCGGCTGCTTTTAGTTTCTGAATGGCCTTCGGATATTCGGTTTCAAAATCCACAAAACCGGTACGTATTATCGATGGACTCTTGTGCTACATCCGGCCCGAACAATTGGTAATTTTGGTTTCTAAACATCCATTCATAGAAGAATTCGCTAGGGGTCAGCTTAGTGATTCTTCCATCCACAATCTCGTAATCCTTGCCTTCGACACCATAGAGAGCAAACAGATTATTTTCCTACGCCATCTTAATCCGAAAAGCCAACAAGCTGACCCCGATTAGATCCGGTGTCAGCTTGTGAGCTTCCTGTGTAACGCTTACGTTTTTTGAGTTGACAGCCGTATATCCTGCATACCTATGGCAAAATCGTTATTCTTCCAGTAATAACGCCCTTCTCATCTCTATAGAATTGAAGCGCTTTATACTCTGCTCCATCCCCGCTGAAATGGACGCTCTCGGAATATCCCGTCTGCCCTTCCAAGAACAACTGCTGTACGGGAATTGTCACGCTCCAATCGTTATACTCATAAAAAATATTGCCTCCCTCTTTCAGAGTCACTTCTATGACAGATTCGGGAATGAGCGTGCCTTCCGGTATTTTCCTTTTCATATCTTCGATTTCATCCGCCAATTCCGATTCAGTCTTGTCACTGGACATAGCGGAAGCTAATGCCGTTTCCGTTGCAGATTCATCCGTCAATTCACGAAGATAAGCATCCGCCTTGGCACGGTCCGACTTGGTTGGGTCCAAAGGCAGATCAAACAAAAGGGCGGCTCCATCATAATCGGCTTTGGGAAGAATACTGCCTGTGTTTTCTTGAAAAGCAAAGGCATCATTGCTATAGAAACTTGTGCCGCTGGCGATCGCCAGATACACTCCTCTGTCCGCAAACATTTCTATATCGTCGCATTCGATCAACCTGTACATAATGCCATCAGCCACAAATTCACTGTAGCCGCCATTCATCGTCACGATATTAACTGCCCAAGGCTTCTGACCTTTAATAAGCGGTGAAACAAAAAACGCTTCCTTACCGTATTCCGGATCCGCCGTCGACGGCATGGCAGAGCCATCTTGTCTCGCGATGGAAACGACGGCATAAGTTCGGTCGGCATTGAAGCCCTCCGCACCATTCGCCAATTCCTTGAGTCCCGCTCCTGAAACGATTCCATGGAGGGTAAAACGGTAATCGTTGGCATCAGCAGACTGGTTGATTTCGATCGCATCACGGCTATCAAAGGCTTGGGCCAACTTCCTCTCATTCAAATGCTCTGCCACTTGGTTGGCGTTAAATAGTTGCGCAGCTGCAAAAGCCGTCATGGACAGGGCGAGCGTGACTGAAGCAACTATTATCCCAACGGTAAGCTTTTTTCGTTTAGCGTGTCTCATTCTTCCTCTCTCCTTATATTTACGGATGATGGCTTGGTTCAGAATCTCTTCCGGCTCCTTCTCGGAAGCCAGAGCATTTTTTAGCAGATGGTCCCACTCCTCGGATTCCTTCATCTGATTCAACCTCCAATTGCTTTTTCATGGCTTTACGCGCTAGAAATAGTCTGCTTTTTACGGTTCCCTTGGGAATCTTCAGCATCTCCGCAATTTCTACAACGGACATGTCTGCGGTATAGTACAAATAAAGCGGAATTCTCAACCTATCGTTCAGGTTGTCTGCGGCTGCACGGATAATGCGGCTGAGCTCGCCAGATAGCGCCGCTTCCTCCGGTTTCCCAGCCTCTTCTCCCCCGTAGAACTTGTCCACACCCTCTTTGAGCTCAACGCTGGGCATTATCCTTTGCCTCCGGGCCCATTTCCGGCGATGGTTTTTGCGCAAGCGGATGGCAATGGAGATCAGAAATGACTTCGGATTGTGATTGGCGTCCAATTTGTGGAGCATCTCCATCGCCTTTAGAAACGTTTCCTGATACAGATCATCCGCATCCGCTTTATTTCCGGCTAAGCGGTAACAAAACCCGTAGACGGCTTTTCCGTGCATATTCACAAGATTGCTGAATTCATCGATATCCAATGAGGTTCTCCTTTCCGAATGATCATTCAACTATACATTGTCATCACCTTGCACTTGGTTCACAAATTTATTAAAAACGATTAAAATAATCCTGTTTCGAGCATAAGTTATTGACCGTCCAATGACCATAAGCGGTTGATAGCCGAAGAAAAAACACCGGTAATCCCGGTGTTTCTATGCATCAACCATTCACTGACCAAGCGAGTTTGTTCTCTGGCATTATTAAGGACCAGCGTTCCTAACCGTCTTTCTTAGATTTTAACTAAGGGCTAAAACATACGAAAGAGGCATGCCCCTTACAGGTTCAAGTAACCTGAAGGGCATGCCTTTTTATTATTTTCAGCCTCTCCATCATAGAGAAACTTCCACCACGCAGCCTTTCTTCACACTTAATGCGACATTCACCAGACGCTGGTTCCGACTTCCACGAAATGATAATGAAGTATCCCTCTCCTGTTGAATAAACTTACCGTCAACTATAACATCACACAGAAGCGCCAGCTGCCTTAGCTTCGGCTGTCTCATAACCGCCTCAAAGGTAAAACCTGTATAAGCCCATACATTTTTATCAGGACAGCACTCTCGGAAGTCAGACAGAAAACTAATGCATTCCTCCGCTGAGAAAAAGGGATCTCCACCGCACAACGTAACTCCTTCCAGCAATGGATTACATGCAATTTCCTCCAGAATTCGAGTTTTCAACTCATCAGTGAATGGTTCCCCGGCTTCAAAATCCCAAGAAGCCGTATTGAAACACCCGGGACAGGCGTGGCGGCAGCCACTAACAAACAGAACCGCACGGACTCCCTGGCCTTCATTAATGCTTTCCGGTATATAGCCGCAGATGTTCATCGGTGTTTGACCCGATCCTTAACTTCAGCCTGTTTGGCTGAATTGAACCGCTCCGTATAGTTGCCTGTTAAATAACCCGTTACTCTGCGTAGACGATGGAACAGCACCTTGTCCTCCTCAACCCCGCATTCAGGGCAAGATGCACCGATGATTCCTTCGTAATCACAGACAGGACACCGATCCAATGGATGATTAACGGAAAAATAACCAATGTCTTGTTTAAGCGCAAATTGGACTATATTCCGGAATGCAGCTGTATTTTGCCGTGCGTTGCCGTCCAGCTCCACATACGAGATCGCACCCGCATTACACAGCTTATGGAATGGTGCTTCCCATTGAATCTTTTGAAAAGCAGCGGCTGGAAAATATACAGGAATATGAAATGAATTCGTGTAGTACTCCCGGTCGGTTACACCCGGTATACTGCCAAATGTGGTTCGATCCAACTTTGTGAATTTTCCGGACAGACCTTCTGCTGGAGTGGCAAAAAGCGTAATATTCAAATCATACTGCTCGCTCATGGCATCACAGTAAGCACGCATCCTTCCAACGATATCGAGCGCCATCTTTCTGACCATCTCGTCTTCGCCATGATGTTGTCCTGTTAAAGCTTTCAAACACTCTGCTAGACCGATAAAACCGAGTGCCAGCGATCCGTGTTTAATAAGTTCTGCGACCGCATCGTCTGGGGCGAGCTTCTCCCCGCCTTCCCAGACCCCTTCGCGCATCATAAAATCAGACGCTTTTGCCGGCTGCTTGGCTTGAATTTCATACCGGTGGATCAATCCTTCCACAGCAACCTTCATATATCGCTCCAAACTTTCGAAAAATCCGGTTAAATCCGGTTCCTCTCGCTGATCCATTACTACACCATGCTCAATCCCAAGCCGTACCAGGTTGATCGTGTTAAAAGACAAATTGCCCTTCCCGCTCAACCGGTTTCTGCCGAATCGGTCCGAGATCGTTCTCGTACGGCATCCCATGGTTGCAATGATCGTATCGGGATCCTCCGGCCGGTAATAAGGGAGATTGAATGATGCGTCCACATTTACAAAATTCGGATACAACCGGCGGCTGGAGCATTCTACCGCTTTAAGGAACAGATCATAGTTCGGATCACCTTCCACCTGATTTATCCCGTTTTTACATTGAAAAATATGCTGCGGGAATATCGGTGTCTCTCCGCGTCCAAGTCCTCTCATTGTAGCGTCGAGAAGTGAATGAGAAACCAGTCTACCCTCGGTAGAGGTACACATCCCGTAATTTAACGAGGTAAACGGAATTTGTCCCCCTGCCCGGCTGCTCATCGTATTCAAATTATGGATCAGAGATTCCGCGGCCTGCTTCGTTTCGTTTACGGTCTCTTCATAAGCAAACATATATGTACGGGGATAATTCTCTTCAAGCGAGTGATTATCTATATGCATCTCCAAATCCGAAATCTCTTTTCCTTGGTTCAATTCGCCTTCGTTGAAATAAGAAAGCCCTTTTCGAAAATGCTTACGGAAGGACTTACCCACGTAGGGCGCCAAATCCCAATCTATTTTATTACCTGAGACCCCACCGAATTGGCTGTTCTGCTGAGACTGAAATATGATGGCTACCAGTGCCATAGCGGTCATGATGCTCTGTGGAGGACGGACCGAACCGTTGCCCGTATTAAAGCCGTTTTCTAGCAGCCGATCAAATGGAATGAAAATGCAATTGGTCGTTCCCAGTGCATATTGATCCAAGTCATGCACATATACATATCCGTTTTTTACCGCCTCATTCAACGGTTTCGGCAGC
Organism: Paenibacillus uliginis N3/975; assembly: GCF_900177425.1. Taxonomy (NCBI): domain Bacteria; kingdom Bacillati; phylum Bacillota; class Bacilli; order Caryophanales; family Paenibacillaceae; genus Paenibacillus; species Paenibacillus uliginis. The sequence goes on from NZ_LT840184.1 coordinate 4,650,963, forward strand.
ATAAAGCCAGTCGCCATCCACTTGGCATATTCCGATCCGATCCGGCTCATTTTTCCACTGAAAGATTCACCGTTTAAATTGGCATTTTCCCGAAGCAGATCCAGATCCTTAACGCCGATAACATCACTGCTGATCTTGTACAGTTCCCCACGCTTCATGCGTTCCCTGTCACGTGCCTCACGGTACTCTGTATAAGCTTCAGCTGCTTGTCTATACCCGGTTTTATTCAAAAAAAGTATGACAAGGTCCTGTATTTCTTCCACAGACATTTGCTCCAAGCCAACCGTCTCAGCTTCCACCAATGTACCGATCCTGGACGATGCCTCATATCTGGAAGTTCCTTCAGTAGCCTCAAAAACCTTATTCACCGCACTCATAATCCGTGTAACTTCAAACGCCACACATGTTCCGTCCCTTTTAATCACCTTCATCACGATTCCTCCTATGCAAATACCTATACAGGCGTATTAATCAACCCTTCACGGTGTGCGGTACAATCGAAGTGAACAATAAAAGAAGCATGCTACCGCAAGTGTCTGCGGAATACATGCTTCATAAAGAACCGTTTAATCCAGTCAAATAAAAACGGACCAGACAACCCTTCCATTCGAAACACTTCCCTATCAACCGTAGGCACACCGTGTTGTCTTAATGGCAGGTATCTGACTTCAGTTCACGAACTGGCGTAGAAAACGAGATTGTTTCTTAAATGTTCGCCTCGAGAAGCTGTTACAGTGGCGGGACCGCTTCGGATTTTCACCGGATTCCCTTTTAAGACCGGACATATCCGATCGACCATCAAGCACTATATGTAGTTGTTACATCAAACAATATAACAACATATAGATTTTAACTGTAACATTAATCACAGGTGAAAACTTCTGGAGAGGGCGTGCACCACATGGCGTCGATAAATTGTAGGAAATTAATTCGCTTCTGTCGGCATTGGGGTAGGAGTCGGTTTCGCGTAACCCGTCTTATACTTTTCGTCAATGTGCTTTCGGATTTCAGTCAAACTTTTTCCTTCACTGTCCATCTTAGCTGATTCTACTGCGATTTCCAGACAAACACCACAGCGTGTGCCGTGATCATCCCACACAATGCTGCCGTCTTCTTTAACCTCATTGATGAAACAGTTCAGATTGCTCTCGTGCCCTGCACTTTCACCGCAGCCGCAGTAGCATGGAATCCAGGTAAGCACATCTTTCTCCTGAGCTGCGAGTGCATATATAGTGCGCATCTCATCGCTTTTACCGTCCAAGAACGTTGGCAGTTCCTTCGCAGACGCTGTAACTTCTTGAAGATCTCCATTAGCAAGCTTCTTTTGTGAACCATGTTCGTGAACCGTTTCAGTTCCTTGATTACTCTCTGCCGGCTCTTGTGCCTTCTCAGCGCCGCAACCACCCAGCAACAGACCTGCAGACAGCATCAATACTGCAAATTTACGTTTATACATTATTCATTTCCTCCCCATAATGGCCACAAAATTCCTTTATCGATTATTTCACTGAGCCGCTATATAGATTCCTGTCCATGCCCCTGCAAGACCCAACATAACCGATATAAGAACATATGAGAATGCTTGTATGTATCTCTTGTTTCCTGCCAAGGTGACCGCTTCATAACCAAAGGTTGAAAATGTGGTAAAAGCCCCACAAAAGCCGGTCCCGAGCATTCTGTAAACGGCTTCAGGAAGACGATCCGAATAACCGGCAAGAAGTCCAAGTATGATGGAACCGGCCAAATTTACGAGAAGCGTAGCCCACGGGAATGTCCCCTGTGCTTTTTTTCCAAGCCAAACACCAACGCAATAACGGGAAACTGCTCCCGCAATCCCGCCTAATCCTATCCACAAAATCACACTGCCGCACCTTCTCGCTTCGAAGACATCTTCCGTCCCAGCCAAACACCGATACAGGACATGAGCAGACCGCCAACAACGCTTACGATTACATAGATCACGGCGACTGCGTCCTGACCGTTACCGATTAACCTGACTGTATCCACTGTAAAGGTTGAGAATGTCGTAAACGCCCCCGTAAACCCGGTGCCGATGAACAGACGAACCTGTGCAGAGATATTTGAGGAAGATAAGCAGTAAGTCAAAAACCAGCCTAGAAACAGGCATCCCGCCAGGTTGATGAACAGGATAGCTGCCGGAAAGCCGTTTAGTGGAGCAGGTATTATCTCATCCAGACCATAGCGGAGTAATGTGCCACCGAACCCTCCCGCACCCACAAAGAGCAGGTTCTTTCCCATACGATTTCCCTTCCTTACCGTAACATTCAAGATGTACAACATGCACTTCATTCAATGAATCAAGTGTTTCGAATTCCTTTACTCGTCTCTGCGCAAACGCTGGTTATGGGATATTTTAGCCTCATTGCCCTGCTCTGTCGCCTGATAAAACACCCGACGTGCAAGTTCTTTCGGTAAATAATCCTGCTTCACATAATGTCCTGGATAGTCATGAGGATATTTGTATCCCGCATGTCCCAGTTTGGCGGCACCTTGATAATGAGTATCGCGTAAATGGAGCGGCACCTCAGCCGATTTAAACTCCTCCATGGCGGACATAGCGCGTGATATAGCGGTGTAAACAGCATTGGATTTCGGGCTCTCCACAGCAAAAAGAATCGCTTGCGCAATGTTCAGTTTGGCCTCAGGCCAACCATTGTTACGGTAAGCTTCTAGTGCACTGATAGCTTGTACCATCGCCTGCGGATTAGCAAGCCCGATATCCTCACTGCTGGCCGCAATCAGACGGCGAATGAACACCATCGGATCCATACCAAGCTTCTCCACGGCGTACAAAAACCAGAAGAGTGCAGCATCACTGGAGCCGCGAATACTTTTGTGAAAAGCCGACAAGACATCATATTGGGTTGATTCATCAGCCCGGACGGTTGGACGCCTGATTGATTCCTCGGCAACTTCGAGTGTAATATGAACTGTGCCATCCGATTGGGGAGGTGTCGTCATTGCCGCCAATTCCAGGGCATTCAAGGCCCGGCGGATATCACCGTTCGCCATAGAAGCGATATGATCCAGTGCCTCTTCATCCACTTGAAGTTGCATAAAGCCAAGCCCTCGATCCTTATCCTGGAGCGCACGCTTCATAGCAATGCAGGAATGTTCCTTATTCAGCGACTGCAGCTGAAACAAGGTTGATCGGCTCATAAGAGCCCCATTCACATAATGAAACGGATTTTCCGTAGTGGCACCAATAAAGATGATTGTCCCCTTTTCAACCGCGGGTAGAAGCGCGTCCTGACGGGAGCTGTTGAACCGATGTACCTCATCCAGAAACAGAATGGTCTTTGTTCCATACAATGATTTGTTGCTTTGCGCCTGCTCAATCACTTCACGTACATCCTTAACAGAAGCTTCTACTGCATTAAGCCGTACGAATGACCCTTGGGTATGCTTCGAAATGATATGAGCGAGCGTTGTTTTGCCGCAGCCGGGCGGACCATACAGTAAAATAGAAGATACCTGATCCGCTTCAATTGCACGCCGAAGCAGCTTACCCGGCCCTACAATATGTTCTTGTCCAATATATTCATCCAGGTTAGAAGGACGCATCCGGTCGGCTAGCAGCCGGGAATCGCGATCCTCTTCATGACCGAAAGAGAATAAATCCATCATTACACTTCCTTGCTTGAATCATAACGCTGTCATGATTCGTAATCTGCTTTTCTTATCATATCACAATCTTTCATTCACTTACGATTTATCGCCTTGTACAGAAAGGCGATTCCTACCGACAACTCGGTCTGATCAACGAAAAGGAACCCAAGGTTGTATATACCCCAGGTTCCATTATATAGCGCAGCAAAACATATTTACTTTAGGTAGCCAAACCTAACAATTAGACACCATCCGGCCATCCCTGAGATGCGATCTCAGGTTGTTCTGGCACGACATAGGAAGGAAGCTGTTCCCCATGCAGCAGCCATAACTCATGCAATGCACGCGTACAGCCAACATACATGAGCTTGGCGTCCCATGCTTTTTCCGCATAGTGAGCGCTGTCCGCGTCGGCAACGATAACGGCATCAAATTCGAGTCCTTTGGAGAGGTATACCGGAAGCACAGATATCCCCCCCTGATATGTTTGCTTGCTTCCATCTATCAAATGAAGTTCAGGCCACTCGGTCGCGAGCAGTTCGTGGAGCTCCTTCGCTTCCCGGAGTGTACGCGTCAAGATCGAAACGGTCCGGTAGTTCCCCTTCGAGAGGAGATGACGCAGTGCACGGCGGAGATCCTTCTCTCTGTCAGCGGCCCCGTTATAGCGTACAAGCCGTACAGCATCTCCGCTTCGGAAGACAGGCACGGCAAGCAGATCACTCCCCACACCTTTTTCCAGTATGCCATTTGCAAATTCTATAATCTCCATCGTAGAGCGATAGCTTCGCGTCAATGCAAAGTAGGCTCTGCTCTCGGGTTCAAATAATGTACTCATCTCTTCCCAGGCATGAACGCCCCGGTAGGCATGGATACCCTGCGACAGATCTCCTAATATCGTAAAGGAATGCCCCCTTACGAAGCGATCCAGAAGTGCAACCTGGAACGGAGAGAAATCCTGTGCCTCATCAATGACGATATGGTCAAATCTCTGTTCACCCGTAATTTCATTCATCAAACAATGGAAATAAAGCAGCGGTGTAAGATCCTCTTCCCGAACTACGTTTTTCTTCAGATCCTTACGGGTGGAGTTCAACACTTCACTCGGAATTTCTGACTCAAACTCCTCAGACCACAGTCCGTTTATTTTGGCAGCGCCAAACAACTGCTTATACAGCACTAGCGGTTCGAATTTCGGCCACTTGCTTCCATAGGATTTTTCCCGCCCAGCGGCTTTTTTCTTTCGCTCCTTCATAACGGCCTGAGAAGGCGACTTTTTCAGTTCCATCTCTACCCATCGGTGCAGTCGGGCAAGGACCCGTTCTTTCCGCTTGGCAAGAGGATACGGTTTATACTCTTCGTTGAACCACTCAGCTATCGTTTCACGACGCAGGACAGCTCCATCCCATGGCGAAAAGTCTCCCTCTGGCAGCGCAGATTGTTCAAGCTGCTCAACACAGCGTTCAATCAGATTCATCAGTCTAAGAGAGCCTTTATAACGACCGCGGACATCATCGTTAATATCTGGAGTTCCCTGCCCCGTATCTGTCTCGAACCAGAAGGCAAGTGTTTCCGATGCATCACTAGGCGTCATGCTTACATCCAGAAGTTCGGATGCCCAATCAGCAAACGTCCGCTGCTGAATATCACCCACACCGAGCTCAGGAAGCACATCGGATATGTAGTCCAGGAACATATGGTTAGGAGCAAAAATAATCATCTTCTCCGCCGAAACCTGTTCCTTATACTGATACAGTAAAAAGGCCAAACGGTGCAGCGCCACAGTTGTCTTTCCACTACCTGCTACCCCTTGGATGATCAGGGCCGTGTTCTTGGCCGCGCGGATAATTTTGTCCTGCTCGGCCTGAATCGTAGATACGATATCCCTAAGCCGGTTATCCTTGTTTTCACCAAGGCGGTAGACGAGAAATTCGTCCGACACGGCGGGACCCCCGCTTTCACGGTTGTATGTATCGGATACACGCTCCAGAATTTGCTTGCGGATAACGACATTTCGTTTCAAGTATACCAAGCCTTCGACCAGACCTTCAGGCGCTTCATATGAGGCGGGATCACTGCCACCTGTAAATGAATAGAACAGGCTAGCAACAGGTGCTCGCCAATCGATAACCATCGGATGCTCACTGGCTTCCTCCCGGTCAAATCCGACCTTACCGATATAGAGCGGGGCTTGCTCCTCTTTACCATTTTCCTGAAAGTCAAGCCGGCCAAAATAAGGCTCAGGCTGGCTTTTCTTCAAAGCCTGACGTCGATCTTCACGCCCTGCTTCGAGTACCTGCTCTGTGAAATCATGCCCGGTATACACCGGAATGCTTTGCAGTCGCTCAAGCTGTTTGTCAATCTCGGCGATCGCTTCATTTAGTCTCAGCTCTTCTTCTTGATAGGCACTTTGAAAAGAGTCCGTCAATTTCAGTTACCTCCTAAGAAATATTTTTCTGCATCGCCGCCGTTTAAGGCATTCGTGACACAAAAGGATATTCATTGTAGCACAACTCGTATCAATATACTACAGACCTTTCAGGCAGCAGCTTATATTAAACGATAAAAGGACGCAATATCCGCTTTTACAGCGGATTGCGTCCATTATGGTTTAAAAGTCAAAACCTCATTTATTAAGATAGTCCAGCCTTTTCAAGAAGCTCTTTAACTGTAACACTGACCATAATGAGGCCTGCCACCGGAGGCACAAATGCATTACTTGCCGGAGGCTGTTTGGCCTTGCGGATTTCTGGCGCATTCTCAGGCACAATTTTGTCCGTGACATCCTGGCGGGGCTTCATCGGCTCTTCCAGAGAGAATACAACCTTAACCCCCTTCTTAATGCCTTCCTTCCGGAGCTTTGTACGGATAACCCGGGCAATAGGATCCATTGATGTTTTGGATATGTCAGCAACCTGAAACTTAGTCGGATCCATTTTGTTGGCGGCTCCCATACTGGAGATCATCGGAATACCGCGCTTCAGACATTCCTTAATCAGGTGGATTTTATATATAATCGTGTCCGATGCATCGATCACATAATCCAGATCATATTTAAACAATTCTTCATAGGTTTCATCGGTGTAAAACATATTAAGCGCAATTGCTTCACATTCTGGATTGATTAACTTCACCCGTTCTACCATCAGATCCGCTTTCTTCTGACCGACCGTTGTTGTCAACGCATGAATCTGACGATTAATATTTGTAATATCAACAACATCTTTATCGATCAGAATAATACGGCCGACCCCGGTGCGAGCAAGGGCCTCTACTGCAATAGAGCCGACCCCGCCAATGCCGAGTACCGCTACTGTACTATTTTTCATAACTTCAAGGCCTTCAGGCCCGATTGCCAGTTCTGTCCGGGAAAACTGATGCAGCATATTAACAACCTCCTAACAGGCAAGAAACGGCTGGAATGCAGCCGTTTCCCCCAATAATGATCTGAAATTTATTACTTCTTATCTTCACCCGGTTTTTTCGCAAGCTTGATATGGAGCTGTTCCAACTGTCCTCCATCAACCATGGAAGGAGAATCCATAAGAAGATCCGTAGCGCTTGCTGTTTTCGGGAATGCAATCGTCTCGCGCAGGTTCGTGCGTCCTGCCAGAAGCATAACCAAACGGTCTAAACCGAATGCGATTCCGCCATGCGGTGGAGTACCATATTCGAAAGCGTCCAGCAAGTAGCCGAACTTCTCATTGGCTACCTCAGGAGACAAGCCCAGCGCAGCGAACATTTTTTCTTGAATATCCCGCTTATAAATCCGCATGGAGCCGCCGCCCACTTCATAACCGTTCAATACAATGTCATAAGCTTGTGCGCGAACTGCAAGCGGGTCTGTGTCCATTAACTCCAGATCTTCATCCTTTGGACGGGTAAACGGATGATGCTCTGCCACATAACGCTTTTGATCTTCGTCATAACTCAAGAGCGGGAAGTCCAGAACCCATGCAAACTTGAACTCATTATCGTTGATCAAGCCGAGCTGGCGTCCGATTTTGAGACGAAGTGCGCCAAGCACATCAGCCACAACTTTCTTGTTATCGGCGGAGAACAGCAGCAGGTCACCCTCTTCTGCTCCAGTACGTTCTTTGATCGCTTCAATCTCCTGCTCGCTAAAGAACTTCACGATAGGGCCTTTAAATTCGCCTTCCTTCACTTGAATCCAAGCAAGGCCTTTAGCTCCGTAACGTGCGGCATATGGACCCAGATCATCGATTTCTTTACGAGTCCAAGTACCGCAGCCTTTGGCGTTCAAACATTTCACTTCTCCGCCTTTTTCAATGACGGAAGCAAACACTTTTACACCGCTGGAAGCTACGATATCATTCATCTCGATCAGTTCAAGGCCAAAACGGAGGTCCGGCTTGTCTGAACCGTATTTACCCATAGCGTCAGCGTAGCTGATGCGCTGGAACGGTGTTGCCAGCTCAACTCCTATAGTTTCCTTAAACAGACGAACCATCAGCTGCTCCATCATGTTCAGCAGGTCGTCACGTTCCATGAACGAGGTCTCAATGTCGACCTGTGTAAATTCAGGCTGACGGTCAGCACGAAGGTCTTCGTCACGGAAGCAGCGTGCAATCTGGTAATAACGCTCAACGCCACTTACCATGAGCAGCTGTTTGTAAAGTTGCGGGGATTGCGGCAGTGCAAAGAACTCGCCTGCATGCACGCGGCTTGGCACTAGGTAATCACGTGCGCCTTCCGGTGAGCTTTTTGTAAGAATCGGTGTTTCGACATCAACAAAGCCTTCTTCGTCAAGAAAATCACGGAATATTTTAGACGCTTTTGATCGAAGCATCAATGTCTGCTGCATTTCAGGACGGCGCAAGTCCAGATAGCGATACTTCAAGCGAAGCTGCTCATCAACTTCCACACCGTCTTCAATAAAGAACGGAGGTGTTTTTGCTGAGTTTAACACTTCGATTTCAGTAACCTGAACTTCAATCTCCCCTGTAGGAAGGTTAGGGTTTACGGTTTCAGCAGCACGTTTCACGATTGTACCGGATACGGCCAGTACATATTCACTGCGAACCTTGTCCGCAATAGCCAGTGCATCTCCGGAGAAATCCGGATTGAATACAACTTGCATAATTCCGCTGCGGTCGCGCAGATCGATGAAGAGTACGCCTCCCAAGTCACGACGGGTCTGTACCCAGCCGTTTAACGTCACGGTTTCTCCAATGTTGGCGGTCGTTAATTGACCGCAATGATGTGTCCTTTTCATGGTTTCATCATACCCCTTTATTTATAATTAAGCCGAATACGGCAGGCTAACTTAATTCCTTATGCAATTCATCTAGCTTTACGGTACGCTGTTCGCCGGTTTCCATCGATTTCAGAGCAATTTCACCGCGGGACAACTCGTCATCACCAAGGATCGCTGTATAACGAGCCTGTAGACGGTCAGCTGACTTCATCTGTGCTTTCATTTTACGGCCGAGGTAATCACGTTCTGCAGAGAAGCCTGCGCTGCGCAGTTTGTAAGTAATCTTCGTTACTTCCTGTTCTGCTGCATCACCCAATGCTACAAGATACACATCGAGCGGCTTTACGGCTTCTAGCTCAATCTTCTGATTTTCAAGTATAAGCAAAATCCGCTCCATCCCGATGCCAAAGCCGATTCCCGGCTGATCCGGTCCACCGATTTCCCCTACCAAACCGTTAAATCGGCCACCACCACCTACGGTATCGATAGCTCCAATGCCTTGAGCTTTGAATTCAAATGCCGTATGTGTGTAGTAATCCAGTCCACGGACAAGACGTGGATTAATCTCATACTCAACGCCCATGGCATCCAGATATTCTCTTACCTTTTCAAAATGAGTGCTGCACTCTTCATCCAGACTATCCAGAATCGATGGCGCTCCAGCGAACTTATCCTGGTCCTTCTTACAGTCCAATACACGCAACGGGTTCCGCTCCATCCGGGACTGACAGTCTGAACACAAGTTGTCTCTCATCGGCGTAAGGAAGGAAAGCAGAGTATCACGATAAGCTGCCCGCACTTCTGGGGTTCCGACCGAATTAATCTCCACCTTTACACCCTGCAGACCCAGTTCTTTCGTGAATGAGTACCCTAATGCAATAACTTCCGCATCCACAGCAGGATCAGCCGTTCCGAACACTTCAACACCGAACTGATGGAACTGACGGTAGCGGCCTGCCTGAGGGCGCTCATAACGGAACATCGGAGCGATGTAATACAGCTTGGTAACATCAGGCTCACCGTACAATTTGTTTTGCACGTATGCCCGGACTACACCGGCTGTTCCCTCTGGACGAAGTGTCATGCTGCGGTCACCCTTGTCCATAAACGTGTACATTTCTTTCTCGACAATATCCGTCGTCTCACCAACTCCACGCTCAAACAGCTCCGTCTGCTCGAAGATTGGCGTACGTATTTCTCGGTAGTTGTAGCGGCGGCATAAATCTCTGGCCTTATCCTCAACAAACTGCCATTTCTCGACCGTGCCCGGCAAGAAATCCTGTGTACCTGTCGGTTTCTCAAATCTGATATTTGCCATCGTTCATCCCTCCAATTAGTCCGGGACCGATTCCATCAAGGTAGACGTTCCCGACTGCTATGTAATTTCTCTTGAAAAAACTAAAAAACCCCTCGTTCCAGCTGTTGTATTAACAACTGGGACGAGGGATTGTCATAAACTGAAATCTCCCGTGGTGCCACCCACATTCCGGATCATCCAACATGAACAGTAATGTCAAAAATTACTGTATGGATTACTCCGCTTTCAACCGGATAACGCTCGGCTGCGCAGAACGGCTACTGGAAACATTCACCGGTGCAACCGGTATGTCATTCGCCGTCTGTTCTCGAGGAGGTCATTCGTCCACTCATCAAGGGAATCCTTACAGCCAAGGGGATTCCTCTCTGGTCATGTGGGGATGGAGTACTTGGTCCCGTCATCGAATCAGTATCGTTATTTTTAATATATCCAAAACATTATATTTTTAGATTGTAATGAACCGCCGCATTAAAGTCAAGAAAAAAAACTCAACGAAATCCCCTCGTGAAAAAGAAAAAGACCTACAAACCGATGTTGTAGGTCCAAAACATATATAAAAAAGGGGGTCATGCTGTTATTATAAACAGCTTATATTAAAGAAACATGATACAAACATTACAGTTATATTACAAGTGTGAAAGCGATATCTTTTCAATTAGTCGAACCGCTCAACATATGCATGGTTAGACCGAAGCATCCGAACAATATCCTCATAGTCCGTATCATTAACCTTGGCCGACAACACATACTTTAGTTCCCTGTAATCCGCATCGATTAAGTCCGCTGCATCCACCCACTCATCAAATTCAGAGGCAGGAGCATCCTCCGACCGCTCGAGGTCAGTAACATCACGCGTACCCACGATTGCACCCGCGGTTCCAGCCACACCGCCGACCGATCCCGTTCCAGTAGTGGAACCGCCCAAACCTGCCGCATTCAACGGCACTAGCGGCACCAAAATATTGGTACCTCTACCTACCGCCTCCTGAAGCTGTCCGACTTCCAGTTTTTCGGTTTTGTAAGTTATAAGCGTCATTCTTGCACCTTCCGCTTCATCCTCAGTTCTGAAATATGCTTGAATTTGTTTAGACATGTCCATTCCTCCTTTTTTCATGTCTCCTTTCACTTACGTCCTCGTTTTCTTATTACCCTGTTGTGCATTTTTTATAACAGTGTTTTTAATCATACAGAGGCAACAACAAAAAGCCGCCAAGTTGGCAGCTTTAAGTAATTATAATAGTAAAGTCCGTTCTTCTACGTTCTCGGCAAAAAGACCCGATCACTCGCTTTTACGTCCATCTTCCATATCGGATCCACAGGGAGCACAACGGAACGATTTATGTTCTCTGTCTCTCGCGCAGAACCAGAGGCTAATAGTAACAAAGAACTCCAACCAGCGGATTTAGGGGATTGTCGCATTGTTAAAAACTCCTTTATGCAGTGATTCCGACAAACATCTCTGTTTCACAGCATGTCCAGATATCTTTAACCTATGCGTCTTCACATAACAAACACAAATTAATTACGGCTGTCGATAATTATAGTGACCGGACCCCAATTGGTCAAAGAAACATCCATCATTGCCCCAAACACACCGGTCTCCACCTGAAGCCCCTTTGCCGCCAGTTCCCGGTTGAAAGCCTCATATAGCATTTCAGCCTTGTCCGGTTTAGCCGCCGCCATGAAATTCGGTCGCTTCCCTTTACGGATGTCTCCGTAGAGAGTGAATTGGGAGACGGATAAAATCGCTCCACCGATATCCTGTACGCTGAAATTCATTTTCTCATGCTCGTCTTCAAAAATTCTCAGTCCAGCCACTTTATCCGCCAAATATTTGACATCTTTCTCTTCATCCTCGTGTGTTACTCCAACCAGCACCATAAGCCCCTCACCAATGCGGCCTACAACCTCTTCATTCACGGTAACCTGGGCATTCTTACATCTCTGGATAACGACTTTCATGGATATCAGACCCCTTAATAAAAAAATCGCGGCCAGCCTCCTTTACAGGGAAGCCAGACCGCGTACATATTTAAGTACGGCAATGCGGCCGTACGCGCTTCACCTCAATACATCAATTCACTGCATAATACGGTGAACAGTATAGACATCCTTCACACGTTTAATTCGCTCAACTACCGAATGAAGATGGTCCGTGTTGCGAATCAGAATGGTCATGTGGATCATAGCCATCTTATTTTTGTCCGATCGACCTGTTACAGCCGAAATATTCGTCTTGCTCTCCGATACGGCCTGAAGCACTTCATTGAGCAATCCATTACGATCGTGACCGGTCACCTCAATATCAACACTATAATTGGCTTCTACGGTCGATTCCCATTCAACCTCAATAACACGCGCAGCTTCCTCACCATCACCGATTGCAGGCAGGTTCGCACAATCCGATCGATGCACGGAGACACCGCGGCCGCGGGTAACATAACCGACAATATCATCTCCTGGAACCGGATTGCAGCACCGTGCAAAACGAACCAGCAGATTATCGATCCCCTTAACTCGGACACCGTTGGTCGGACGGCTCCGTTTCTCCGGTGGAGCCTTGATTTCTTTCATCTCGGACGTTAGCTCCAGAAAATTTGCTTCCTCCTGCTCCTTGCGAAGCTTTTCGGTCAGGCGGGTACAAATCTGGGCTGCTGTAATTCCTGCGAAGCCAACGGCCGACAGCATATCCTCAATATCATTAAAAGCAAACTTCTTGGCAACCTCAATCAGTTTGTCGTCACTCATCCACTCAGAAACTTCAACACCGAGACGCTTCAATTCCCGCTCCAGCATGTCTCGGCCCTTCTCCACGTTCTCTTCCCGCTTTTCTTTTTTAAACCACTGCTTGATCTTACTTCTCGCGTGGGAAGATTGAGCTATTTTCAGCCAGTCCTGGCTCGGACCGTAGGAATGTTTCGAAGTCAGAATCTCGATGATGTCCCCGGTCTTTAATTGGTGATCCAGCGGAACGATCCGCCCGTTCACCTTAGCTCCGATCGTCCGGTTACCAACCTCTGTATGAATCCGGTAAGCGAAATCAAGCGGAACGGATCCCGCAGGAAGCTCGATAACCTCGCCTTTTGGAGTGAACACAAATACCAAATCCGAGAAAAAGTCCATTTTAAGCGACTCTACAAATTCCGAAGCATCTTTCGCTTCATGCTGTAGCTCCAGAATCTCACGGAAAAAGGTCATTTTATTATCAAAGTTACCTGCTCCACCAGAACCTTCCTTGTACGCCCAGTGGGCCGCAATACCGTATTCCGCCGTGCGATGCATGTCAACAGTTCGTATTTGTACCTCAGTCGGTTCCCCATTCGGTCCCACCACCGTTGTATGCAGTGATTGATACATATTCGCCTTCGGCATGGCAATGTAATCTTTAAACCGACCCGGCATGGGCTTCCACAACGTGTGAATGATGCCTAATGTCGCATAACAATCCTTGATGTTATCTACAATAATCCGGATGGCAAGAAGATCATAAATCTCGTTAAACTGCTTGTTTTTAACAGACATTTTGTTAAAGACACTATAAATGTGCTTGGGTCTGCCGGACAGATCGGCCTGAATACCCATCTCGTCCAACTTTTCCTGGATCCGGTCAATAACGTTATCAATGTACTGCTCCCGCTCCGCACGTTTCTTATGCATCAGATTGGCAATGCGGTAATATTGCTGCGGGTTCAGATAACGGAGTGCTATATCCTCCATCTCCCATTTGATCGCTGAAATACCAAGACGGTGGGCAATGGGACAAAAAATCTCAAGCGTTTCATGTGAAATACGCCGCTGGCTTTCCTCAGATTGGTACTTCAGTGTTCTCATATTATGAAGACGATCTGCCAACTTTATAACGATAACACGGATATCCCTGGCCATCGCAATGAACATTTTACGATAGTTTTCGTTCTGCTGTTCTTCCTTAGAACCAAACTTAATACGTTCCAGCTTCGTTAATCCATCTACCAACATGGCGCATGTATCGCTGAACTTCTCACGGATCTGTTCCAAGGAAACGGTTGTATCCTCAACGACATCGTGCAGCAGCGCAGCAATAACAGACAACGTGTCCATTTGCATGTTAACAACGATGTCGGCTACCGCGAGCGGATGAAGAATATAAGGTTCTCCCGATTTCCGCACCTGTCCATGATGGGCTTGCTCCGCAAATTCATATGCTTCCTGGATGCGGAGAAGATCGGGTTCTTTAATATAGGCGCCAGCCTTTTCGAGTAATCGCTCTATGCCCATTCTGAGTCCTTTCTCTTTCATTTCGTATATAAAATAAAACCCGCCCTTTGTCAAAACGTGCAGGTTCCCTCATCGAATGTTATTTCTATTATTATGACGCTTACGGCGGTTCACGTCAACACTGTGCGGATGGTCAATGCGCTTTAACATCAAGGTTCATAGCTAATTTTAATCATGTTCAATGGCATACTTCGACAATATTTGTAAGGTGCTGTATTTTTTGACGAATCGAAAAAAATGTAGTTGAAAAAAAAAACGATTGTATTTAATCTATTAAAGATCATGAAAGAACGGTATGTAATGATTAAAAAGTCCTTGAGGAGTGAATTAGTTTGCAACGCGAAATTCAAGTGAATGAGAAAATTCCGTTTGGCCCGGGGTTCCTGCTAAGCTTGCAGCATTTGTTCGCCATGTTTGGGAGCACCGTGCTTGTGCCGAATATTTTCGGTGTGGATCCAGGAATGATCCTGTTGATGAACGGAATCGGTACCCTGCTTTATATTCTGTTATGTAAAGGGAAGATCCCCGCTTATCTGGGTTCCAGCTTTGCCTTCCTCGCACCGGTCGGTCTAGTGCTCAAAGATAACCCAGGCGAGAACTATGGGAAAGCGCTAGGGGCGTTCATCGTTACTGGTGTTATCTTTTGCCTGATTGCCCTGATCATCAAACTTGCCGGCACCCGCTGGATTGACTTTGTATTCCCGCCAGCTGTAATGGGTGCAATCATTGCCATGATCGGTCTGGAACTCGTTCCGGTCGCAGCTGATATGTCTGGATTTCTTCCTCCAAGCGATCCAGTTGAAGCCGCAACTTGGTCTATGGACCCGACCACTATCACCATCTCCCTTGTAACACTAGGTGTTACTGTTTTCGGCTCTATCCTGTTCCGTGGTTTCCCGAAGATTATCCATATCCTGATCGGTATCGTTACAGGTTATGCACTTTCTTTTGCAATGGGCATCGTTGAAACCGAAAAAATTACCGGAGCAAGCTTTTTCTCCAAACCAACGATCATAACTCCGGAGTGGGATTTGGCCGCCATTCTCACGATTATCCCGGTTTCAATCGTCGTAATCGTTGAGCATATTGGCCACCTGCTCGTAACAAGCAACATCGTTGGCAAAGATCTATCCAAGGATCCCGGACTTCACCGTTCTCTTCTCGGAAACGGTATTTCCACTATTCTATCCGGCTTTGTTGGATCAACACCGAATACAACCTATGGTGAGAATATCGGCGTTATGGCGCTGACAAAGGTTTACTCCGTACGCGTTATTGGCGGAGCAGCCGTGATCGCTATTTTCCTGTCTTTCTCGGGTACATTCTCTGCTGTTATCGCTAACATACCAAGACCGGTTATGGGGGGCGTGTCGATGCTTCTGTTCGGTGTAATCGCAGCATCAGGTCTACGTATATTTGTTGAAGAGCGTGTCGACTTCTCCAAAGCAAGCAATATGATCCTGGCCACACTCGTTTTGGTTGTCGGAATTAGTGGTATCACATTGAAATTTGGTAACGTAGAGCTTAAAGGGATGGCACTTGCTACACTTGTGGGCATGGTCCTGGCTATCTTGTTTAAATTGTTTGAAATTTCGGGGCTCTCCAATGAAAAGGCGGACGAGCAACCTATTGTTGAAAAAATCCAAGATTAATCAATAGTTCTTATGCATGTACTGGTGTAACAATACAAAAGAGGCGTCCCAAAAGGTCTATTGACCTGGGACGCCTCTTCGTTTGTTGTAAGACATTGTTATTATTTCCCGGGAAAAATCCGTTGAAATGTGATGGTGCTTATTCGTAATGCATAAGTGTAAATACATCTATCCCTTGCAATTTGTCACGACCGTTAAGCTCTGTAAGCTCAATCATAAACGCCGCTCCAACAACATTGCCGCCCAGTTGGCGAACCAGGTTTACTGAGGTCGCAATCGTTCCACCTGTAGCGAGCAGATCATCGGCAATAAGAACATTCTGTCCTTTTTCAATGGCATCGGTATGCATAGCCAGTTTATCTTTTCCGTACTCAAGATCATACCCTACTTCAATCGTTTCGTAAGGCAGCTTGCCGCTCTTGCGGATCGGTGTAAAACCTACACCCAACGCGTAAGCAAGCGGGGCTCCTACTACGAAACCGCGTGCCTCTGGACCAGCGATAACGTCGATCTTAAGATGTTCCACCATCTTTTTCAATTCATTGATTGAACTCCGATAGGCCTCACCATTCTTAAGCAGCGTTGTAATGTCTTTAAAGCTGATTCCCGGCTGCGGGAAATCCGGAATAACGCGAATATAATCCTTAAAATCCAAATAAATCTCCTCCTAAGTCAGATGACTGTCATTTACGATGCACCTTTTGAACGGGCCATCATCCAATGGGTTAATTGCGCGGTGCTTGCGTGCAGCAAATGCTGCTCCATCTCTGCTAATTCACTCAGTTCCCTAAAATGACGGGAAGCATCAAGCGGTTTTTTATCCGGCTTCGTTACAAATGTAATCATACCTTGGGAACGCTCAATGAACACCAGTTCCTCGAACACATCCAGCACTTTCAGAAGCATCCGCTGAGAAAGTGCTGACTGTCTGTTCATCCGAGTGATTACTTCGTTTTCGGACATCGGCTTTGAGCCTAGACCGGCAAGCATGACATACAGCTTTTTAAACTGATCCCGAGTCGGTATTTGCAGTTGATCTCGCTTGCTACGGATCGGATGCAGCAAAAATATATTAGGCACGGAGCGGAACGATGACAACAAAGAATCAAGCTGTCCCGGTGACTCCGGTACGTCCAAAACAAACAACACAGAAATTGACTCACAGCCGCCTTTTTCCGCGACTGGATTCATCGGCAAAATGCCAGCATTCCTATCATATACCCAAAGGGACATATCATACAAATGACTTTTTATAGCATCATGTGAATCTTGTGCAAATACGACAGCCGAACGGGCTGCAGAGTAGTTTAAATGAGGCTCTAAAATCTCTCTCAACCGCTTCAACTCGATTATAGGCTCTTTCATACCGCGGTAGTCAAACACCTGCTGATAAGGCACACTCATGTCCTGTATCATCAGCTGCGGCTTCCGGCTGTCATTCCATTCATTCACCGAAAGCTCTCCCAACACGTCTACCTTCGTCCCTTCCGGGAGCACATCCGCCAGATGGCCTAATCCAAATGCGACAGCATCCAGCCGGTCACCGTTCTGGTGAAAACGCAGCTTTAAATGTTTGTTCTCTTTGCCCATTTTACGTACTTCCATCACTTCCATACCACGAAAGACCATTTTCGGCACCGCATTGGACATACCAAAAGGTCCAAGCATCTCGAGCTCATCAATGACCTTAAGCGGAACATCGGCAATAGAGCACTCCAGATCCGCATGATAAACTGGGATAAAGTGTTCTTCCCTTAACACGACATCCGCAAATGAACACAGACCTTCTTCGAATTCAGCCAGTCTATCCATGTGAAGACTCATTCCTGCTGCAGCTGGGTGTCCGCCAAAGTGATGCATAACGTCCTTACAGGAGTTTAGCGCTTCGTAGATATCAAATCCTGGAATAGAGCGAGCTGACCCCTTACAATTGCCGGTCTCCGGATCGATCCCGAGTATAACAACCGGTCTGTAAAAGCGCTCTAGTATTTTGGAAGCTACAATGCCCACCACACCGACATTCCAACCTTCACCGGCCAGGACAATGACCGGAGGTAGCTGATCATACCCCCAGCGTCTTTGAATCATATCCATCGATTCCTGTACAATCTGCTCCACGACCTGCTGGCGGTTCTTATTCAGAGCATCCAGTTCCCATGCGAGCCGCTCAGCTTCATCCTGATGATCTGTCGTTAGAAGGGTTACGGCTCTTCCAGCATGATCGAGTCGACCGCTAGCATTAATTCTTGGTGCCATGGCAAATGCCACATTAACGGCAGTTACCTGATCCACATTTACCCCACCAACCTCAAGAAGAGCTCGTATACCAGCGAATCGGGTCCGTCTCATCGACAAAAGTCCGTTTTTAACCAGTATACGATTCTCACCTTCCAGTGGCATAAGATCTGCGATCGTCCCAATAGCTACAATTTCAAGCCATTCCTGTGGAGGAGTTCCCACAAGAGCCTGTGCTAACTTGTAAGCAACACCTACACCAGCTAAACCCTTAAAGGGATAAGGACAGGCCGATATTTTCGGATTGATAAGCGCGTAAGCATCAGGAAGCTGCTCAGGTGGCTCATGATGGTCGGTTACAATGACATCCATACCAAGCTCATTCGCATAAGCTATTTGTTCAACCGCACTTATTCCTGTATCTACAGTGATTACAAGACTTACACCCTGTTGGTGTGCCCAATCGAGCGCATGATTGTGAAGTCCGTAACCCTCGTTGGAACGATGAGGTATATAAATATCATATGAGGCACCCAGGTGTCGCATTAAATAAATCATAAGCGAGGTGCTGGATACACCATCTGCATCATAATCCCCGTAAATTAATATATGCTCTTTGTCTTCTAGCGCTTTGCGGATTCGAGGGACCGCTTCGTTCATGCCGAGCATTAGAAACGGATCATGTGTGAGATCAAAAGTTCCGTTTAAAAACAGCTCCCCATCCTCTGGAGAGGTGATTCCTCTGGCGGCCATTAAAGAGGCTATCAGCGGAGAGACCGACAGTTCTTTTGCGAGCTGCCCAGATATCTCTGCATCAGCCGAAAGCGTTCGCCATTCATATTTGGAATACAGCACAATAGTTCACCTTTCTTCCTGCTTCCATACCGCTTTGCCAGTTTGTCCTAATGTACAATTACTGTGGTAATGTCGGCAGATCGTTGTCCATCAAATCATAATTCGATTTGTATGGATAGCCAGGCTCGTAAGGAACTACACTCACGTTCGCTTCCGTAACATGTATAAATCGGTGCAGCAGCAGCTTTCGAATCCTGTCCGCAATCTCATGAGCTTCCCAGACGGTTATACGCGGATTCACACTGACCTTCACATCGAGGCTTATCTGACGCACTTGTCCATGCTCCTGCACCTTTAAATCTTCGATTGTGATGACGCCATGGACGCGCTGTATAGTATCGAGATAATCGGCGCACTTCTCGTGACGAGGTTCCTCCGGCAAAGTACCATACACCGAACGAACAATAAGAATATAACCCTTTCTGAGCACTAACCCTGATACGATAAGTGCTGCAATGGAATCCATATATAACAGAGCCTGCATTTCAAAATATGCTCCTGCCATCGTGAGGAACACGCTGATCAGGACAGTTAACGAAGAGTATAAACCGAATCGATAGTTTTCAGAGTGGACTTCAAACCGGCGGTCATTGTTTTTCTTGGACTGACGATACTGGTATTGAAAAACAGCCTGATTCACAGCGAGCGATACTAATACAGCTATAAGTGCCAACCGACCCGGAGCCTCCGGTGTTCCAGATGAGAGATCCTTTAAGGCAGATACGGCAATTTGAAGTCCGCTCATTAATATGATTACCGAAAATAAGATAGAGATAAAAGGTTCAGCCTGTTGTCCCGAAGACCTCATCCCATTACCTTTAGATAGCTTCCGTCCTCTAAACCAAGGTATACGGTCCGCAAGCAATGTGGCTGCGTTAGCCGCTGAATGCAGTGCATCACCCATAAGAGCTCTGCTTCCAGAGAAATACCCGGCAGCTCCTTTTCCAATTGCCACAGTAAAATCACTTATAATTCCGGTCCAAACAGCTGTATCTGTATGAGACAAGCGTTCGTTATTCACATGAGGCCCCCCTCAGATATGCTCTATAGCAGCCATACACCGATAACTTAGAAAGCCGCGTCGCCTACGACGCGGCTTTCATTTTTAATAAATGTTAACTGACCTTTTAACACATATTCCTTACTGCCAATCTTAGATATCTGCTTTAGATGGCTTCGGGGCTTTAGGTTTTCCGACATTTTTACCCTTCAGCAGCAGCCACAGCGGGCTTGCAATAAAGATCGAGGAATACGCACCGAACAGCAGACCGATAACGATAGCCAGTGAGAACATCTGTATTGACTCGCCGCCAAGTATGAGCATGAAGAACGCCGCAATAAATACCGACAGCGCAGTATACAAGGAGCGGGCAATCGTTTGAGACAAGCTCCGGTTGACCAGCTCAACGAGATCGGAATGCTTTTTGAGCTTAGCGAAACGCATATTTTCACGGATCCGGTCAAATATAACGATAGTATCGTTAATGGAATAACCGATGATCGTCAAAATAGCGATGATGAAAGTTATATTCACTTCCAAGCGGAAAATCGAGAACACACTGATAACGACAAAGGCGTCATGCAATAGTGCTATGATCGCAGCAATGGCAAAACGCCATTCGAAGCGAATACTTACATAAATGATGATCCCGACACAAGACAGCAGCACTGCATAAACTGCATTTAGCCCTAATTCTTTCGCCATCTCAGGATCAACCGTATTTACCTCCATTGACGCTGACTTGTCCAGCTTTTGAATACCAGCCTTCAAAGCTAGATCCTGAGGCTCAGTCAGCACCTGACTGAATCGGATATTCACCCGATCGTTACCCGGTGTAATGCTTGCATCTTCTCCAATACCCGCTTCCTTCAAAATGGGTTCGAGTTGTTCCACAGTAAGCGTCTTGGATGTAGTAATGTCCACATTAGAGCCGGAACGGAAGTCAACACCGTAATTCAGACCAACCGAAGCAAGGAAAATCGCACCCACAATGGTAAGAATAATGGAGAATGTATAGAAATACCGGCTGGCACCTACAAAGTTAAATTTTTTAAAGTGCACGTATGTCACTCTCCTTTACGCCAAAATGCTTCGGTTTGCTAGCCCAACCGATCTTAACTAGCAGATTGAGCAAGAAACGGGAGAAGTATACGTTCGTGGCAATACTCATGATAATCTCCAAGATAAGCACAATCGCAAAGCCTTTGACAGCACCTGTACCAAATCCAAACATAACCGCTGCAACGATAATTGTCGTTACATTGGAATCCATAATTGTACGGAATGAGGATTTACCACCCACTTTGACGGATGATGCGATACTCTTACCGCTGCGCATTTCTTCGCGGATACGTTCGTAAGTGATGATGTTGGCGTCAACTGCCATCCCGATACCCAGAATAAATGCGGCAATACCAGGCAAGGTTAGTGTAAAGTTAGCTAAAACGAAAATCAGAATAAGGAGCCAAGTATGCAAAATAAGCGCAAAGCTGGCAAGCAAACCTGGAATACGATACATACCAATCATAAAGATCAGGATTAACGCAGAAGCAATTAACCCCGCTTCTAAAGTTTTAGTAAGAGATTCCATCCCCAATGTAGCGCCTACGCTTTGAGAGTATTTCTCCGTCAGTTTCAACGGAAGTGCGCCAAGGTTAATGGTATCGCGAATTTTTTTGGCCTCATCAATCGAGTATGAGCCGGTAATTTGTGCAGAGCCGTCTGTTAATACATTCTGTACCGTCGGAGCAGACAGCAGCTCGTCATCCATAAAGATAGCAAGTTCTCGTCCAAGAAGGCGTTCTGTGATTTCAGCAAATTGAGCTTTATCTCTTACCTTGATGTCGATCATAGGCTGATTCAAGTTATCGTAGACCACAGAGGCTCCGTTTTCTACAAAATCGTTACCCCGAAGCTCAATTTTACAAAACTCTTCTCCCTCTTTACAACCGTCGTTACTGCGGAACGTAAGGTTCGCTGGTTCTTTCATCGTCTTGCGGACCTCTGCCTCGTCAGTTACGCCTGCGACCTTTAGACGAATTCGGTTAGTCCCTTCCGGTGTTACCTCCGGTTCAGTCGTTCCCAATGCGTCTGCGCGTTTTTGTAAACTCTTAGCGGTCTCTTGCAGGGCTTCTTTTGTCACCTGCTGACCTTCTATCAGTGGTTGTGCCTCATACAAGATTTCAAAGCCGCCCTTAAGATCCAAACCTAAACGAACGTCTTTTATTAATCCTGGGCTCGTTACAACCATGATACCGGTGACCACGAGTACGGTAACGATGAAACTGATAATTCTCTTCATGCCGTCCCTAGTTCCCCTTTCTATTTCTCAATATTCCTATTATAGCCATGCCTCAAAATCCCGTCAATTTATCATTAATTGTCGACTTCGTGAAAATAACCGAAGATTCCCAAAACAAAAAGAGATCATCCTTCGTTAGTCGAAAGAAGATCCCTTATATGCTGATATTGTCATATAGTTCATGAGACTGGTCGCTTTCAATGACAGAACATCATTTACCAGTTTATGAAGAGAAGGCATGCCCTGCTTCTTGTATTTGCTGCTTACACAATTCCAGACATCGTCAACAGTCACGTACTCGTATCCGATCATACGGAACTCCTCAGCCTTGCTGGAACAGATCATGTTAATCATGCTGGCCAATTCTTCCTCACTCATTGATTCCATTCCCATGTTTTGTCGCCTCCTCCCCGTTGTCTTTAGCTTTACATTCGACTGAAAATATCTTTTCCCTTCTTTTCGTACCATGGTTATCAAAAAAAGTAAAGCATCAGATGGGACAGGTAGGGCATATCCATATCAGTAGGGCAGGGTTTAGGATTCTTTTTTACCAGGGAGTGGGATGAACATTGAACAAACAATCATTTATTAAAGGTACCATGATTCTGTTGACGGCTGGAATTATTAACCGGCTTCTCGGATTTATTCCTCGAATTGCCCTTCCTCGGATCATCGGACCGGAGGGTGTCGGTATTTACCAACTCGGCTACCCATTTTTTATCGTTCTCGTCACAATCATCACGGGCGGAGTCCCTCTTGCCATTGCAAAAATGGTGGCTGAGGCAGAAGGTGCCGGAAAGAGCGACTATTCCAAGCACATACTACGGACCAGTCTGGCTCTAACCGTGATAGTCGGAACTCTATTTATGTTCATTAGTCTCCTGCTGGCTCCATGGGTTACAAGTGTAATTCTGCCTGATGAACGGGTCTACCAAACTTTTGTCAGTATGACTCCAATGATGATCATTGTAGCTGTCTCGGCTGTTTACCGCGGATATTTTCAAGGAAAGCAGAATATGATTCCGTCTGCAGCGTCATCCATCATTGAAACGATTGCCAGGATCGTGTGTATGCTCTGGTTTGCTTATATATTGATGCCGAAGGGACTGGCATACGGAGCTGCAGGAGCCATGCTTGGAACCGCTGTCGGGGAACTTTTCGGCATGTTTGTCCTACTTTGGCAGTATGCACGAGATGAACGACGCAGACCAAACGCAGTTCAAAATTCACACACCGATGAGCAACACCATCTTCATACTCCACCCCAGAACCGTAACATCCTTAAACGCATGCTTGGCATTGCCATTCCAGTCACTGGCGGGAAAATGGTTGGGTCCATTTCCTATTTGATGGAATCCATTATTACAGCTCGAAGTTTGGCGCTAGCTGGCATAGCTACATCCGTAGCAACGGCCCAATATGGAGCTCTACAGGGTATGGTCATCCCCCTTCTACTGCTTCCTGGGGCGATTACGATGTCCCTTGCCGTTGCTCTTGTCCCTTCCCTTTCAGAGGCAGCGGCCAGAAAAGACCGGGCAACCATTCATAAACGGATGAATCAGGCACT
Organism: Paenibacillus uliginis N3/975; assembly: GCF_900177425.1. Taxonomy (NCBI): domain Bacteria; kingdom Bacillati; phylum Bacillota; class Bacilli; order Caryophanales; family Paenibacillaceae; genus Paenibacillus; species Paenibacillus uliginis. The sequence continues at coordinate 4,674,994 of NZ_LT840184.1, forward strand.
TCGTCTGGCTCTTGTGACGGGAGCACCTTTTGCCGTCATCATGTACATTTTGGCCGAACCCCTCTGTTTGCTGCTGTATGACAATGCAGAAATAAGTATCATGCTCAAGATTATGGCTCCTTTTGCACTGTTTCTTTATGTACAGGCACCGCTCCAGGCTGCGCTGCAGGCGCTGGATCGGCCGGGCAGAGCTTTGATGAACACTTTGTTCGGTGCTTTAATCAAAATGGGACTCATCCTGTATTTATCCTCTAATCCTGAGTTCGGCATCAAAGGTGCAGTTATTGCCATCATCGTAAACAGTATTGCTGTAACGGTACTTCATGGATACAGTGTATCTAGGTTGATCGGGTTTCGATTCAAGCTGCTCGACATCATTAAAACAGCAATTGTTATGCTCATTATGGGAGCCGGTATTTTGTTCGGATATCGTCATCTTCCCTTTACAGGATTACCATGGCTTCAGTTCTTTTCTGCCGCAGCTGCAGGAGTGATCTTGTATCTTATCGTGGTTTTCATGATGAAGCTCGTAACATTCCGGGACTTGGTACGGATACCGGTAATCGGTAAATGGTTTAACCGATAATGCAGGATGGCTGCATTTAATTTTAGTCGTTACGATCAACGTACACTCTCCCTTTATGGTCCATGGAACACAAGAATACTTCCTTGAAATCTCTGGCTCCATGTTTTTGAATTTCATTTTTTAGCCAAAACCTCGTCTTATCGATCAGTGCCAAGTTTTCATCCTGAACCTTACCATCCATAATTAAAGGGACCGGTAGACCCTCATATGTTATTTTGCCGTATGGTATCTCGATCCGACTGTCCGTATCCTTGACATTCTTGAATTTGTTGTTTGATGATTTATCTGAAACAGAAAAAGAGGAACTACTGCTTGAATTGCTCGATGATTCTTTAGGTATAACCGTCAATTGACCAGACGTTTCGAGAATCGCAAATTCAACGTCAGCCAAACTAGCGATATCCTTTCCCCTGAGCTGCTGCATCAAATCATCAAGGTTATAACGTAACTTGCTCATTTCTTTACGATGCAGCTTCCCTCTGGACACAATAATACTGGGCTTTCCGTCTGCCAGCAGCCGCACCTTGCGACTCTTCAGTCCCCAATAAGCAAGTCCCACCTGAATAGTAACAAGTACCGCGATAGGTATGATTCCGTCTATAAGCGGCTTATTTACATCTTCAAGCACGAAGATAGCGATTTCTGCGATCATAATGGAGATAACCAGGTCAAAAATAGATAGCTTTCCGATCTCTCTTTTTCCCATAATACGCAAGGTTATAAAAGTAATCCCGTACATTAAAATTGTCCGGAAAATAAGGAGTGTGATATGTGTGGTCAATTGTATTCCCTCCCAGGTAATTGGACATGTTCAAGGTATTGCTATTCTGCCCCCGACCCCGCTTTCCATTCGGTATGTCATGATTAATTAATGGTAATCATACAGAACTTCATAGATAGTACTAACTGTGTAGGCTTGGCCATACAATGATTAATAATTGAAGTTTAGTAAAGGGGCTGATTTATTGGAACCGATCCGACGCGTTTTCTCCTTACGGATCAACAATCCGATTCTTTCCGGATTGCTGTATTCATTCATGTGGATGTTTCTCGGCGCTTTGGGGCTGTCACTGCTCCTCTGGGCGAGCAATCTCTCTGAGGATGACTTATCCCTGTACACGTTTCTCGTACATGGAGTTTCCGCTGCATTTGGCGGCATTGTAAGTGGTAAGCGTGCAGGAAACAAAGGCTGGTATTATGGCTGTCTCACAGGATTGTTATATGGAATTATGTTAATTGTTATCGGTTTTCTCGCTCTAGACAGTTCTTTATCGTGGGGAGATCTTACACTTATTGCTGCGGTTTTAGTTGCAGGTTCCATCGGTGGCATTTTTGGTGTAAATTTACGTAAATAAATTGTTAATTCTCTTTCCCGAAACTGTGTTACACTGGTAACATTGTTCATTAATGATTTAGGAAAGAGGAGGCTTTTGTTTCATTGTTATATCAATCCATGACTACCATAACTCTATTCACTACACTTAATGTGATCGTGCTCCTGTGGATCGGGACTCTTCAAAACCCCTTCAAAGCACTTTTTACACTTGTTCGAGAACTCTTCACAACCCCGCGCTTTTTCATACTGTTTGCGGCCATGGCGGCAATTCTTATGTTGAATAAATATGAGCTACAGTTCGAACAAGAGCATTTTATATCTCCAAATGATTTCACACCCATGATTTTCCAATTGGAAGGTTTTTTTGTGAAGCATGTACAGGAAATCTTTTATAGTCCCTGGCTCACACCAGTTCTTGCTTATTTTTACCTGCTTGTATTTCAGGCACTGATTATCGGATCTATCGGGGTATACCTCATTCAACATAACAAAGCTCACGTGTATGCTACCTGTTATGCGATTCTAATTAATTACACGATGGCGATCCCTTTCTTCTTGTTCTTTCCAGTAAATGAAACTTGGTCCTATCAGCCTGCAGGCGTGACTTTTTATATGCTTGAAGTATTTCCGAACTTTGAGTCGGTCTATCGCCCATTATCAGGTTTAGATAACTGTTTCCCAAGCCTTCACACTTCTTTGTCAGTGACCATGGCTGTGCTGGGGTTCCGTTCCGGAAATAGACGTTGGGCGATCATTACTGGCATAAGTGCAGCTATCATTATATTTAGCATTTTCTACTTAGGCATTCACTGGTTGTCTGATATGCTGGCGGGAACACTTCTAGGCTTGATGGCCTCCTCATTAGGTATATATTTAGGAAAGCTCACAGACAAGAAAGCAACTCATTCCCTTTATTACAATAAGATGACGGGATAGCATTTATATCAACAAGAAAAGCCTGGTTCCAAATAGGAACCAGGCTTTTTCGTGATTTACCTAAAGCTTGGGGCTTCAGGAAGAGATCATCTATGCCTCGGAATCGGTATTGACGCTGTGGCTGATCGAGCTACGATCAAACGTCAGTTTCGTGACGTCGTTCACTTTCAACACCACTACATCGTCAGTAATCTCCATGATTGTGCCGTGAAGACCGCCGATTGTAACTACCTTATCACCTTTTTTCAAAGCGCCAAGCATAGCATTACGAGTCTTCTGTTTTTTCTGCTGTGGACGGATAAGCAGAAAGTAGAAGATGACGAACATCAATACGAAGGGCAGAATTAAACCCACTATTCCGCCGCCTTGTGTCGGTGCTGCTGCAATTTCAAACATATCTTTCCCCCCCTTCATGGACTTCCCATGATGGCTTTAATCTTAAAAACCTTTTTCATTATCGTGCAGGCCGTACTTTTCAAAAAACTCATCGCGGAAATCAAGCAAGCGATCTTCCATAATGCTTTGCCGCACGTTACGCATCAGATTAAGAAGAAAATGAAGATTATGATACGTTGTAAGCCGAAGGCCAAACGTTTCATCACTCTTAATCAAATGGCGCAGATAAGCACGTGAGTAGTGACGGCATGTATAGCAATCACACTCCGGATCAAGCGGTCCAAAATCCCTGGCGTACTGGGCATTCCGAACGACAAGACGGCCTTGACTTGTCATCGTCGTTCCGTTGCGGGCGATCCGCGTCGGAAGCACACAATCGAACATGTCCACACCCCGGATAGAGCCTTCCAGCAGCGCATCAGGCGAGCCAACCCCCATCAGGTAACGCGGTTTATTGTCCGGAAGCAGGGGTACCGTGTAATCCAGCACTTCATACATAAGCTGCTTGGATTCTCCCACACTAAGTCCACCAATAGCATAACCCGGGAAATCCATGGAAGTCAAATCACGCGCGCTCTGGCGCCGCAGGTCCTCATACATGCCCCCTTGAACGATAGCGAACAGGCCCTGATCATGCGGACGGGCATGGCTCTTTAAGCAGCGCTCAGCCCACCGTGAAGTACGTTCCGTAGATTTCTTGACATAATCATACTCCGCCGGATAAGGAGGACATTCATCAAACGCCATCATAATATCTGAACCAAGTGCATTTTGAATTTCCATTGCGACTTCTGGAGAAATAAACAGCTTGTCTCCGTTCAGATGAGAACGGAAGTTAACGCCTTCTTCAGTTATTTTTCGCATCTCAGCCAAACTAAATACTTGAAAACCACCACTATCTGTCAGAATCGGGCGATCCCAGTTCATAAATTTATGCAGACCGCCTGCTTCTTTAATGATGTCGTGGCCTGGTCGAAGGAACAAATGGTACGTATTGCTCAAAATGATTTGTGCATCCATCGCCTTTAGTTCTTCCGGACTCATCGTCTTAACTGTTGCCAGTGTTCCTACGGGCATGAATGTCGGTGTTTCAATTACACCGTGTGGTGTGTGTACGCGGCCTAGTCTTGCTCCCGACTGCTTACATGTTTTGATATGTTCATAGGTGATAGCTGCTGCCATTTTGATAAACCTCCGAAATTAATAAATAAACATAGCGTCTCCAAAGCTAAAGAAACGGTATTCCCGTTCTACAGCTTCCTTATAAGCTTCAAGAATATGATCCCTGCCAGCTAAAGCACTTACAAGCATAACGAGTGTAGATTTCGGAAGATGGAAGTTTGTAATTAATGCATCCACCACTTTGAACTCATAACCCGGGTATATGAATATGCTCGTCCAACCACTGCTCTCACGCAGGAGCCCTCCCTGACACTGGTTTCCTACGGTCTCTAATGTTCTGCATGAGGTTGTTCCAACAGCAATAACTCGTCCGCCTCTGCTCTTGGTCTCATTCAGCAAGTCAGCCGTTTCTTGAGACAGAACATAATATTCTTCATGCATGACATGGTCTTCCACCTGATCAACAGACATAGGACGAAAAGTGCCCAGCCCCACATGAAGTGTTATAAAAGCGATGTCGACGCCTTGCTTTCGAATACAATCAAGCAGTTCTTCCGTAAAATGAAGTCCCGCTGTTGGAGCAGCGGCTGAGCCTTCATGTTTGGCATATACGGTCTGGTATCGATCACGGTCATCCAATTTCTCTTTAATGTAAGGAGGCAGTGGCATCTGTCCGAGAGAATCTAATATTTCCTGGAAGATTCCATCGTAAGAAAAGGACAAAACCCTTGCGCCCAACTCTCCCTCTTCATCAATAATGGCGCGCAGTTTACCTTCGCCAAACGTGATAACGCTCCCCTTTTTTAGCCTCTTTCCAGGCTTTACGAGTGCTTCCCAGCGGTCCTCGCCTAGAGCTTTCAGCAGAAGCACCTCAGCTTTGGCACCCGTATCTTCCTTAGCGCCAAACAGCCGGGCAGGAATCACTTTAGTATCGTTAAGCACCAGCGTATCGCCAGGCCGCAGATAATTTACAATATCTCCGAACACTTGATGAGATAACGCGCCATCTTCTTTACTCACGGTCAACAGCCTTGAAGAACTGCGGTCAAGCAGAGGAGTTTGTGCAATTAAGTGTTCAGGCAATTCAAAGTCATACAAGTCTACATTCATCGTGGTCAGTCCTTAATAATAGTTGAGTTGCGGTAATAGTGTTGCAAAATCTCCTTATAATCATACCCCTCATCGGCCATTCCCTTGGCTCCCCATTGAGAAAGACCCAGTCCGTGCCCAAAGCCTTTGCCTGTAAATTTGAATCCGGCCGTCTTGTCAATGACTCTGGCTTTACTGTCTCCATTCATCACAACAGAACCGGCGCTGGAGGTATTTTGTACTCCGTCAGCTGAAACAACAGAGACATTCTGGCCACCTGAAAGGGTTGATGCTACACCGTTAGCGCCCAATACAGTATAACTTCCGGTAGGTTCAATATCAAACATGGTGCTCGGAAGTCCGCTAAAAGCAGACCGATACAAATCCGGGTATTTAACATCAAGAATTTGTCCGTTTGCCGTTACTTGTACAGCTCGGCCCGATGGTCCTCTTTGGGTAACTTCCAGCGTATTGATCGATGAAGGCAGACTCGAACTCGTCTTACCCTTCAAGGACTGAAGCAATTCGGAAGAGGTGAATGGACCTCTCACCCATTCATAGCTGTTCGATTCATTTACCTTATCCAATATAACTGCCGTATCGCCCGGGTTCATCTGTGCAGCCGGCTTTACAGAGGATTGGATGAGAGGCAGCGGCCGAATGTTAGTATCCTTCGCAGTAACTGTCATGATCCGAAGACCAGCGGCTGTTGCTGCACCTGTTTCCTTGACGTTATCTTCACGCACGTAACCTGTGACCCCATTTGGCAAAAGGATATGATACCACTGTTTCAGTGCAGCCTGTGAAGATTTATCACCAGGACTTTCTACAGCTGCAAATAAATCATTTGCACTGTTCCATACTTCAGAAGGATCTGCTGTCATCCCTCCACTGTTGGATGAAAACACCGCCTCGACAAGCTTGTTATTGCTCATCAGAACTTCACCCTTAGTCGCATCAACAGCTTGGGTGATGCTTCCTTGTTCAGTGCCTATTCCACTGTAAGCCTGGCTGAGTGTCGTATCTACCACATGAGCTACTTCAAACTTGTTTCCTTGAAACAAAGCATAGCTCCGTGCAGCAACTGCTTGTGCCTTCAGCGCTTCGCTCCCCCATGACGATGGCACTTCTGCACCAACTACGGAATACAAATACTGCTCGAACGGCAGCTCGTTTACAAGATAAAGCTGACCATTCTTCGTACCGATCTCGAATGCGCCTCTATATTTTCGATCAGAGCGCTCCATCACTTGAATGCCTGAATTTGAAGAGGTTTCTACCCATAGCTTGGCCCCTGTGCCTGCCATCACATAATGAGCGACCGGCTGTGCCTGTGCCAGGTTAAGTCCTGCATCCTGTCTTATCATTAGACCAACAGCATCTTTGCCGACTTCATCCAGCGGTACCGCCGAAACAGCTTGAGCTGTACTTTTTAGCGCCGCAAATTCAGCTGTGTTCGCAGCCTCACCGACCCACACGGCATATTTAACAGTGCCTCCGGTTGGCACAATAACATTTACCGCATCGATCCCTGAATCCACGAAAGTCCTCCGAACCTTCTCAGCGGCAGCCTCAGAATCAAATTGTCCAGCTGTCAGATGCAAAGACCCTTTTGCTGCAGGAGTCTGGCCATTCAAATAAGCCGCAGCTGTCTTAGCTGTTCTTGCAGCAGCTTCTTTAGCAGCCTGTTCATTGGAATACATACCTGAATATAACTGAAATACATTTCCGTTACTACTCTCGGATAAGAACAGCAGCGGCTTATCTGCCGTCGCCTGTAATTTCTTCGCTGCCTCGGATGCGGTCTTCCAATCCTTCGTCTCGAGCACTTTTACACGGTAGGAATCCACACTTAAGCGAACTTTCTGAGACCCCGGAATCGAGAGCAATCCTTGTGATACTTCAGATGTAATTAATGATGCATTAAAAGATTCCGACGACTCCACGGTTACAGCTGGAGTCGTGGACTTATACTTGCTTCCAAGATCCAGAAACAATGCCACCCTTATATTATCCAGAGAAGGTGCTGCAGCGGATACAGCTGGTGCATACCATACGCTCCCCGCCACGATGACGGCCAACAAACCCTTGGCACACCAAGTGCGGATGCTTCGATTCCATTTCTTTGTTGTCATTGGTTAATTCCTCCTGCATTGTAAGAATGGACGAAAAAGTCATTTATATCGTTCATTTTCATGATGGCTTCCACAAGGAAGTCTATGTTATCGACGGTCATCCGGATATGGAATACCTAAATGGCTGTATGCAGCCGGAGTAACGACACGCCCCCTTGGAGTCCGCTGGAGGAATCCAATCTGAAGCAGATAAGGTTCGTACACGTCTTCAATAGTCTGACTTTCTTCACCAATTGTAGCGGCTATCGTATCGAGTCCTACCGGACCGCCTCGAAAGCTGCGAATCATCGCGTTAAGCATCTTATGGTCGACCAAATCCAGCCCCATCGGATCCACCTGAAGCATTTTAAGCGCTTCTTGGGCAATATCAGGTGTAATCATACCGTCACCACGTACCTGTGCATAGTCACGTACACGCTTTAGGAGACGGTTAGCTATCCTTGGTGTCCCCCTTGAACGTAGCGCAATCTCATTGGAGGCATCCCCCAATATTTCTATTCCCAAAATATCAGCACCCCGGGATACGATATAACTCAGCTCGTCCACCGTGTAAAATTCCAAGCGGCTTACCACACCGAAGCGGTCCCGGAGCGGTGCAGACAACAGTCCTGCGCGGGTAGTAGCACCGATTAATGTAAAAGGTGGCAGGTCAAGTCGAACGGAACGTGCGCTCGGACCCTTCCCAATCATAATATCTAACGCAAAATCTTCCATCGCCGGGTACATGACTTCCTCAACAGTACGGTGCAGACGATGAATTTCATCAATGAACAGCACATCCCCCTCCTGTAGATTTGTAAGAAGGGCTGCTAAATCTCCCGGACGTTCAATCGCAGGTCCAGATGTAGTTCGCAGACTGACACCCAGCTCATTAGCAATAATGTTCGCAAGAGTCGTTTTTCCGAGACCCGGTGGTCCGTACAAAAGCACGTGGTCCAAAGCTTCTTTACGCATTTTGGCTGCTTCAATGTATATATGCAAATTTTCTTTGACCTGGTTCTGGCCAATATATTCTGCTAAGTAACGGGGACGCAGACTAAGTTCTACAGCCTGATCCTCCATCATCAAGTTGGCCGTTATGATACGGTCATCCATTGCTCAACAACTCCTTTCAGTAACCGACATCTTAACCGGCATATAATAACTGCAGTGCCCGTTTCATCAATACATCCACGGATTCTCCTGCTGTTGTTTCCTTAATTTTAAGCCATACCTTATCCAGCTCACCATCCGTATAACCGAGAGCCTTCAATCCCTCACGTGCTTCAGCCCATGCCGAGCTATCGTCCGGCTCGATGTCATTGACCGCAAACAGACCCGTGGTGTATGCAACACTTCCAAAACCCTCGAGTTTATCCTTCAGGTCTAAAATCATCCGCTGAGCTGTTTTTTTACCAATACCCGGCAACTTCACGAGAAAAGAAATGTTCTCCTGGTAAATAGCCGACACGACATGATCAGGCGATCCGCCTCCCAATATACCTAGGGCAACACGCGGACCGATACCCGAAACCTCGATAAGCTTTCTGAAAAGCTTCTGTTCCTCTCTTGTCGGAAAGCCGAACAACAGCATAGCATCTTCACGCACATGATGGTGGGTGAAAACCGTAATCGGTCCTTCGACTTTAGCAAAGGCGAACGGATTCGGGCAAAATACACGATATCCAACACCCTGGACGTCTAGAACAATATATTCATTTTCAATATGGACAAGCTGTCCCCGTAAAAAATCTATCATTTTCGCAGTACCTCATTTAACTTTGAATTCAATGTATACGAATGGGCATGGCAAATGGCTACCGCCAGTGCATCCGCCACATCATCAGGCTTTGGAACACTTTGCAACTTCAAGTACATTCTCACCATTTCCTGTACCTGCTTCTTTTCAGCTTTTCCGTACCCTACAATCGCCTGCTTAACCTGCATCGGTGTATATTCGGCGACAGGCAGCCCCCGCTGTACTGCAGCTAAAATAAGCACGCCACGCGCTTGAGAGACGGACATGGCCGTCGTAACATTCCTGTTGAAAAACAATTTCTCAAATGCGACCGCTTCCGGTTGGTACTTATCGATCAATTGTACCATGCCTTCATATACATGATTCAGCCGCTCTTCCTCAGGAGTATGTGCTTCTGTCTGGATACATCCGTATTGAACCGGTGTTACCTTGCTACCTACCTTATCTACAAACCCGAAACCGACAATCGCGATTCCGGGGTCGATTCCCAATATGCGCAAACCTAATCTCTCCTCTGAAGCGAACATATGTATCGTTCTCCCCATTATAACAAAAGATCGGCATCAGATGAGGAAAAACTTTGAACCTTTCCATCCATCCAAATTTTCTGCAGACGCAAATAAGGAGACACCTAAGGCGTCTCCTAATCTACAAAGTATATTCATCACTTAGCAGCTCTTTCAATAAAAAGCTCAGATCGTATCAATGAGCTTTCATTACATTTTCAGCCATATCCCTAGCATAATCACTAAACGTTGACAGCACGCTGTTATATTCATCGATATCTTGAATCCGTATGCCATCCTGCAGTTGTTTTAACACATCTTTTGGCAAAGACGATTCCATCGAATCGATATCCAGCTGAAAAAAGGTTCTCAGCACCTTTTCTTCTTGTGGAGGTCCGTCAAAAAGCGTCAGGTTTCCATTAGCATCGACACTCATATAAGCTTGTTCCTTGCAGGTCGGTGACAAGTCATCGGATACCGTTTCTTCTAGCCATACTTCACCGTTGTCATCCATTCTTCCTTTCCAGGCCGGATTGTTGTTCAGGAGTGTATATACACTGTCGGCATCAAGGCTCCCAAGTATCTGTTCCTCTACACCACATACATATAAAGTTCGTAAATGTACTATTCTTTTTTCCTGAGAGTCGTTCAGCTGCTGCATAAAGACCCGTTGTTCCTCTGACTCTCCATCACCGCCGTTTTGTAGATAATTGAGTGTCTCCAAGGCAATAGGTGAGTCATCCGTCATCTGAGTTAAAAGTTTTTTCATTTGATCAGGCAAAGTCTGACCAGCCCAGACAACGCCCCCTATGATCAAGATGAGAGTACAGGTCCATATGGCCCGTCTCCATCGTCTCCATCGTTTCCTGAATTGTTTTTTCATCTGGAAAACATTCAAATTAATCCCCTTCTGTCCAATGTTTTTCATAGTTTGACCTGTTCATCACCCATTTATTCAAAATCTTTCATCAGTCATGCGTGAAGAACTTGGACTTTAGGGTAGGAGATAACAGAAAAGAATCCATTGCTCAGAGAAATTCTGATCAATGGATTCTTCATGAATCGGGACGACACGATTTGAACATGCGACCCCCTGGTCCCAAACCAGGTGCTCTACCAAGCTGAGCTACGTCCCGATATAGAATATAGATACGATAAGAAAATTATAGCATCAATATACTCAAAATGACAAGATTGTTTAACAAAATGATATGCCGGTGAAGGGACTCGAACCCCCACGGTTTCCCTCACGATTTTGAGTCGCGCGCGTCTGCCAATTCCGCCACACCGGCTTAAAATAAAAACAACCTCTTCGGAAGAGGATGTTACCATCTATTATTCAGTCTGATAATAAAATGGCGCGCCCTGAGAGATTCGAACTCCCGGCCTTTTGATTCGTAGTCAAACGCTCTATCCAGCTGAGCTAAGGGCGCAAATCATGGAGCGGACGACGGGAATCGAACCCGCGACCCTCGCCTTGGCAAGGCGATGCTCTACCGCTGAGCCACGTCCGCAAAAA
>NZ_LT840184.1:5355188-5607884 GCF_900177425.1 Paenibacillus uliginis N3/975
ACCGAAGTAAGATCGGTTTAACTCACTCGTTGTTCAGTTTTCAAAGGTCAACTTTTCAGTGTCACCAGCGAATCTCGTTCGCCTCAGCAACTTTTATATCATAACACACTCTATCGAAGTTAGCAAGCTTTTTTTGAATTATTTTTTTCAATTCATTTTTACTTGTTCACCGTGAAATTCGTGTGTGCCAGCCGTTGTTCTCGGCCGGAAATATAATATAACATGACACTCACCTAAATTGCAACTGTTTTTCACAAAAATATTGTATCCCAATGCATATATACTTATTCCTTAAATAATCCCTTCATTATATGTGTCTAAATAAGTGATTTGAAATTATGTATTTGAAGAACAAAAAAACCGCCTCTTATAGAAGAGGCGGCTCTGAAATCTTTGTTATTCGATACCCATGAATGCATATCGGAAAATGATAATTACGAATAGTACCCACATCAACCAATGAACTTTCGTGTCACGGCCAGTCATTTTCGCAAAAACAGACAATACCACATGAGAGATGATACCCGCGGAGATACCGTTAGCGATACCACCAGTGAAAGGCATCAAAATAATGGTCAGAAACGCAGGGAAAGCCAAGTAGAAGTCATCCCAATCAATATCGCGCACTTGGCTCATCATCAGAACACCGACAATGATCAGAGCTGGTGCAGTTGCTGCGGAAGGAACAACCAAAGCAAGTGGGGCAAGGAATAATGAAAATACAAACAGTACGCCCGTCGTTACAGAAGTCAAGCCTGTACGTCCACCAGCAGCTACCCCAGAAGCACTCTCTACAAATGCCGTTATTGTACTTGTTCCGAGGAAGGCACCGGCACTTACGCCGCCCGCATCAACCAACATCGCTTTACCAAGTTTCTTCTCGCCTTCCTCTTTGTTTTTCAAGAGACCGGCACGGCCTGCGGTACCAACCAGTGTACCGAAGGTGTCGAACAATTCAACGAATGTAAAGATAAAGATGACTTCTAGGAGACCAATACCGAGCGCTCCCTTTATGTCCATCTGTCCAACCGCGAGGTTATCGAATGAAGGAATCCAGCTCGCATCGCTAAGGCCCGATACATTCGTTACCCCCATAGGAATTCCGATCAGCGTTGTAGCTACGATACCGATCAACAAAGCTCCTTTAACTTTCAGAACCATCAGAATAGCAATCAGGAACAACCCGATCAGTGCAAGTAGTGTATCTTTCTGTTCAATAAAATTCCCCAAAGCCAAGTTAAAGGCTCCACCGGCAACCGGATGACTGATATCCGTACCTGGGTTAACATTCACCATGACCAGGTTAGCCAGTTTCAAACCGACAATTGTAATAAACAAGCCAATACCGACCGTGATTGCAATTTTCAAATTGTTAGGCACAGCGGTCAATAGCATTTGGCGTACTTTCGTTACTGTAAGAATGATAAAAACAATACCGGAGAGGAAAACCGCTCCCAAGGCAGCCTGCCATGTAATGGCTCCGTTCGAGCTCAGTACGACGGTCATAAAGTAAGCGTTCAGACCCATGCCCGGAGCAAGCGCGATCGGAATGTTAACGAACAATCCCATCACAATCGTTACGAGACCCGCACCTACTGCTGTGGCGAAAAATACGCCTTCTTGCGGAATGCCCGCACCATCAGGTCCGAGAAACAGGTTGTTGACAAAAAGAATGTAAGCCATCGTCATGAAGGTCGTCAATCCTGCGATAATCTCGGTTCTGACATTTGTTCCGTGTTCCTTTAGTTTAAAGAAACGCTCCATTGTTGAGATATCCCCCTTAAAATTAGTGACCAACGACGAAAAAAAAGCCCTGAGAAGAATTCTCCCAGGGCACCCGCTTCAAAAAAAGAGTCGCTTAACAACCATGCATCGCACCACACACTTCCATCCGGGACCTGAACAAAATCATTCATTCACACTCCGGATGCAGCATATCCGCATTTGCACCTTTGCAGCTCTTCTTTTCGTAGCCAGATCATTACGGTGACCTTGTAGAGACTCCCGGGCCGATTCCCAGGATTATACGAAAAAGCACTTATCGTTGTTGTCATTTACTAAACTCATTCTAGGACGAAGCTCGAATCTTGTCAACAATAAAAGCGAATGTTAATAGTTTTGATTATTTAAATCGTTCGGAAATTGACGTCATCTTCATAGTGGACGTAGTCAATGAGCCCTATTCCCATAAAAAAACACCCCCAGCTAGCTGAAGTATCCCGCATTTGCAGAATCATCTTCATCCTGGCTGGAGGTGCATGCCGTTCATTCTAGTTCTAAGCTGTTAGAGAGACTACTCCCACTCAATTGTTGCTGGCGGCTTAGACGTAACATCGTAAACGATACGGTTTACGTTATCAACTTCATTGACAATTCGAACGGAAATCTTCTCAAGAACATCCCATGGAATACGAGCCCAGTCCGCAGTCATTCCGTCAATGGACGTTACTGCACGGATACCAACCGTGTACGAATAAGTACGGGCGTCACCCATGACACCTACACTCTTCATGTTCGGCAGTGCCGTGAAGTACTGCCAGATCTCACGATCAAGACCTGCTTTGGCGATCTCTTCACGCAAAATGTAATCAGAGTCGCGGACGATGGTCAGCTTCTCCTCTGTAACTTCGCCAAGAACACGGATCGCAAGACCCGGACCTGGGAACGGCTGACGCCATACGATGGCTTCTGGCAGACCCAGCTCTTCGCCGACCTTACGAACTTCATCCTTAAAGAGCGCCTTGAGCGGCTCGATCAGTTGGAATTTCATATCTTCAGGCAGACCGCCAACATTGTGATGAGACTTAATGGTCTGCGCCGTATCTGTTCCACTTTCAACAATGTCTGTATACAGTGTGCCTTGAGCAAGGAATGCGAAATCATCAAACTGAGTTGATTCCTCATCAAACACATAGATAAACTCGTTGCCGATAATTTTACGTTTTTGTTCCGGATCATCCACGCCTTTCAGCTTGGACATAAATCGATCGCGCGCGTCGATTTTGACAACTTTCATATCGAATTTGCCGACGAAAGTCTCCATTACACTTTCAGCTTCGCCTTTACGCAGCAAGCCGTGATCAATAAACATACAAGTTAATTGATCGCCGATCGCTTTGTGGATAAGCTTCGCTACAACGGAGGAATCTACTCCGCCACTCAATGCGCAGAGAACTTTTTTGTCGCCGACTTCTTCACGAATCTCACGGATCTGATCTTCAATAAAAGTTTCCATCGACCAGTTACCTTCACATTGACAAACTTCATAAAGGAAATTGCGGATCATTTCATTACCGTGTACAGAGTGGCGAACCTCAGGGTGGAACTGCACCGCATACAGCTTCTTCTCTTCATTACTCATCGCTGCAATCGGAGCGGACTCCGTACCAGCATCCAGTTTAAACCCGGATGGCAGGGAAACCACATGGTCGCCATGACTCATCCATACCGTTTGCTTCAACTCCAAACCTTCTACCAATGTAGTGCCTGCATTAAACTCCAGATCAGCTTTGCCGTATTCGCGCTTTGAAGAACGCTCAACTTTGCCGTCCAGCTGTTGTGCCATCAGCTGCATACCGTAGCAAATTCCGAAGATCGGAAGTCCAAGATCGTAGATAGCTGGATCTACATGCGGTGCATTTTCTGCATACACACTGGATGGACCGCCGGAAAAGACGATACCCCGTGGTGAGAGTTCTTTGATTTTGTCAACTGGCGTGTTGTAAGGCAAGAGCTCACTGTACACACCAAGATCACGAATGCGTCGTGCTATTAATTGATTATACTGTCCACCGAAGTCCAAGACGACGATGATTTCATTAGGTTTATTCATTACCGGGCCTCCCTTGATTATTGAGATTAATTATACGCAACCCCAATTCATACCGTCAAGAAAGGGGAGGTGTAGATTTCATACCAGTTTTTTGGCAATCGTACGGCATTGGCGTAAATAGAGTCTCTTTTCGGTTCGGGAAAGCGGTTCTTCCTTATACGCGGCTCTTTCCCAAAGGCTTGCAAACAACTGAATTTCCGAACGCAGATCTTCATTATCGATGTTTAAGGATTGTATGTATTTTCTAATCGTAATGCCGGTTTCAATAGCCCCATACTTCTTCTCAAGCTTCTTCCATAGCTTAGCCGATACTGCGGTCAATTTATCCCGTTCTGTAACAGGTACAGCAAACGAACGCACAGCAGAGAACACCGTTTTCCTCCGCACCAGCGCTAATACGGCAACAATCAGGATCGGTAATAGTACCAATACAAAAATGGCGGCTGTCATAAGCTGTGCATCTGTAATCCATGCCTGAATAGAATTCGCTATCATTTGAATCATTTCAGTAAGCCGCCAAGGCGTATCCGAAGGTACTCCCGAAGATGTCTCTTGTGGGGAAACAGCATCAAGCCCGGCGTTGAACCCTGGCGTAGGATCAATAGCAGCCCATCCCTCTCCGGGAAAATAAACTTCAACCCAGGCGTGAGCCTCTTCCTGAGTAACCCGATACGAATCTGTTGTACCGTTAATTTTCTCACCAGGAGCAAATCCCATGACATAACGGGCAGGGATACCCTGGGTCCGCAAAAGAACCACCATCGCCGTTGCAAAATGTGTGCAATAGCCTTCCTTAGCATCAAACAAAAAATGATCGGTAAAGTCCCGTCCAGCCGGAGGGACTTTCGTTTTCAGCGTATAGGTATACTCTTGTTCTAAATAGGATTCGACAGCCATTGCCATTTCATACCTGCCAGTGATCCCTGCCGTAATATCTTTTCCCAGATCACGCACCCGCTGCGGCAATGAATCCGGAAGCTGCAAATAGGTTTTTGCAATCGGTTCCGGATCGGGTTGGTCAGAACGGAGTTGAAGTCTCTCACGAGGGGTCTGCAACCTTGTCTCTAACGTGTAACTGGATATACCGGGGCTTGCTTTTTGGAACCTAAGACTACCGGACTCAGAATCAGCCATGATCCCGGACTCCAGCTTCTTCTCGTCATTTCCTTGAACTCCAATAATTCTCGTAATTAATCCCCCTGAAAAGAGAGGAAGACCCGCAGAAGGTGGAGCTGCCAAAGTAATTTTCTGAACGATTTCATTGGTTGGAATAACCGTCTGTTGCGGTAGCATGCCGCTTAAATCCTCAGCTATTTCAACGCTGGTTCCCGCCATATCTCCAGCAATCCATCGTCTTCCGTCATAATACTGAAGTGCCTCACCTCTCCAGTATGTAGGCACAGACGTTTCCCCCGTGAAGAAAAGATCCTGGCTTATCGTCAGCGGTCCTCCCATCTCTTGTGCCAATGAATCGTATCCGGTCAGACTTACACTTTCGGCCGGCGCATCTTTGCCTGACAACCCTGAGGACCAATCCTGAAGCTTATCAGTTATAGCGGCAATCGTAAGGCCGGAGCCAGTCCGTGCAGGCACAAAATCTCCTCCTGCGCGTATCAGGCTTGTAAGAGCAGCTGTCAGGAGAATTACACATAAACTCCAGCGTAAGATGACCGCCATTGGACGTTTCGGTTTAACTCCGAGAACTTCAAAGCCCGTCTTCGCACTCTCTTCACTCTTCAGCCTAAGAAATAACATCAGGCCTTGTGTGGTTAGAATGAAGCAGGTTGCCCTGAACATATCATCATACACAGGCTGCTCAAGACCCGATTCCAACGCAGCCAAATAGACAATGGTTGCCCCCCCGAACAACCACACCGTCCTGCGATATAAAGCCAGCATGTACACCGCTGACACCATAATCCCCCATCCGAGAAGCAGTACGAGTACTCTCGTCTCCTCACTAAGTTCACTGAACTGCCATGTACCTAAACTTAAAACCGTATTCGTATCTTGAGGAAGGACGTCTTGCACATATCCGAGAAACCACGTGAATGGATCGTTAGAGTCAAACAGCCGCCCCCATAATAGCAGGACGATACAAGCATTTAACGGAAGCCACACCCACTCCCGTATTGTAAAAAGTCCCTGCAGCAGCAAAAAAGCGGCCAGTATGAACAGTGTCTCCAGCATAAGATCATCATCGCCACCCAGTCCCTGTAGGGGGAGGAGCCACCCCGTAAGTAATCCGAATATCGGCAAGCTAATGAACAGCCTCATGGCTAGCGGTCCTGGTGAAGGGCGGAATACCATGCGTAATCCTGTGGATGCTCTGTCTGATGAATTACCCGGGTTAACGAGTAAGCTGCTGATATTTTCCATCCCCGTCACCCCCTCCCCCGCTGGTTGTGATTTCGTATAACTTTTCACCGGATATGTACAACAATCGTCCACCAGCACGGAAATACGGGTCTTCCGATACTTCTCCCATATGTCCCGGCTGTAGCATCCCTCCGTGGGCGTACTGATCCAGCGCCAGTTCAGGAGTAGGCTTTATACTCGTTACCGGAATTGGACTAGTGCAATAGATGCTCACTTTTCTTCCCGAAGACAGTATTTGAATGGCCGATTTCATCAAAGCCGGATTTATCGTTCCCGTTACAACGTGGAGTTCGGTTGTGTGGTCCTCATCAGCTGCAGCTCTCTCCAAAATGTCAACAGCCGTGCCATTGCCGGGTTGAGACGGGACGGAGGCCAGCGGGATCAGCATATCATAGTCCTCACCCCGCGTTCTTTCAGGCCGAACGGATGATCGGCCCATTCCTCCGATCCACAGGGACGGTGTTCCAAGAGTCACGGCCGAAGAGTACAGCAACCCTGCTGAAGCTGCAATAGCATCTTCAAAAGATGTATCGAGCTTTGACCCCACAGAATTCGGGTATCCGTCTTGTGATGTGATCAAAATAATACATCTGTCAATATTCCGCCCCGGTTGAGGAAGAAAAGTCTGCAACTTACCGAGACGGGCGGAGTTTTTCCAATGAATTCGGTTTAAGGAATCACCCGGTATATAATCTCTTAACCCGTGTCCCGGAAGAGCGAATTGTGAAGGACGATGTACGCTATCAACTTCTTCATCCGATCCGTGGGAAAGGTTAAGCATACCTCGCATGCTCAGCGGTCGTGGCAGAACGATCAGTCCTGCAGGGTTTACAACCGTTCTGCCTGAGCGAAACCATCCAAACAGATCTCCCCATTCGATAGATGAATCAATAGACGGCCAGTTTCCTCTCTTCAAGTTTCTGAGTGAATAGGAATAGCTGACAGAACGTCGAAACCCGGGAAACCACAGCTTGCGGACGGTAAACTCTCCGATCCGGTCCGTTAGCATGATCCATGGCAGCGGCATCCAGGATTTAAATTGAATGGTAACCGTGATTTCCGCTTCCTCTCCAGCGTACAGGCAGGTAGGCGATATGTCTCGCTGAACAGCGATGTTCGAGGGGCCGAACCCTTGTAGAAGCGCTCCGTTAAGAAGTATTGCAGAGCAAAGCCACCAAAGAAACTGCAATGACTGGCCGCCTAGCCAAACGTACAGTCCCCAGCTTGCTAGCCATATACACAGCGCCCTCCCCCACTCCAGTCTACGACTGTTCACATCCGGCCTCCCTTTCGACTGCGCTGCCGCGGAAGCTCAAACAACTTGATCAGCGTCTCTATCGTTTCCAGCTGCCCTAATCCCGTTGCACGTGCATCATGGGTCAAGTGAATCCGGTGGGCTAACACAGGACCCGCTACCCGCAGACAATCATCCGGAATAACGTACATACGCCCTTCCATAAAAGCAGCCGCCTGGGATGCCCGCATCCAAGCCAAGGTTCCCCGCGGGCTGATTCCAAGCCGCACACCCTTTTGCCTTCGTGAAGCATCGGCCACTGCAACCAAATATTTTTTAATGCTCTCATCGACAAAAACCCGAGCCGCCATCCGCTGCATAGACACCATTTCCGAGCCTGCCATTATCGGCTTAACGCTTTCTATAGGACTCCGATTGTATCCTCGTTCAAGCATTAACATCTCGTTCTCAATTCCTGGATAACCAAGAGACAAGCGCATTAAAAATCGATCCATCTGCGCTTCCGGCAAACGGCTCGTTCCTTCAAACTCATACGGGTTCTGTGTTGCTAGCAGGAAAAATGGTGAAGGAAGTGGATAGCTCCTGCCATCCACCGTAACCTTACCTTCTTCCATAGCTTCGAGCAGTGCCGATTGAGCACGTGGTGAAGCACGATTAATCTCATCCGCCAATACGATGTTTGACAGCACCGGACCGGGCCGAAATTCAAACTCACCGATGTGAGGATAATAAACCGAAATCCCTGTAATATCCCCCGGCATCAAATCATATGTAAATTGAATTCGTCCAAAATCACAACCGAGACAAGCAGCAACAGAACGCACAAGCATGGTCTTTCCTACTCCGGGCACATCTTCCAACAGCACATGCCCTCCCGCCAGCATGGCTATAAACGTCAATCGAATCTGCTCTTCATGACCGACAATAACACCGCCAACCCGTTTGATTACTCTTTCCAACAGTTCAGGAGCCCACTCCGGATATGGAGTCTCTTCCTGATAAATAGATGAACTGAACAATGGCTTCAAACCTCCGCTTCCCGTTCATTTCCTCTCCTGCTCATTACGCAGAGAGGTTAGGAGAAACTATTCTATGAATAGGTTTTCCAAGAAAGCGGAAAGATAGACTCCCCGGCGGCTTCAAAAAAAAAACGAGCCTCGACTGAGGCTCGTTTGATTTATGTCTTAATTACTGCCAATCGGCTTAGTAAGCCAGTGTGAACAGACCTTTGATGTGGGACAAGTAACGAAGGTTACTAGCTTCCTTCATCATCGTTGCAGGCAGACCTTTAAGCTGAGTTTTGTTGGCACCGATCGTTCCGATCGCGTCCTTGCGACCCAAGCTTCCCAGTGTACCAGAGAACACAGGGATGAACGAAGCCAAAGCTCCGCCTTTGGTATAGGCGTACATATTGTAACCAGCAAGTTCGCCCATCTGCCAAGCTAACTGTGCAGTCGGAGGATAAGGACGTCCTTCTGGACCCATAACTACCGCACTGTCACCAGCCAGGAATACATCCGGATGGGATGTGGACTGAAGGAACTCGTTAACTACGGCACGGCCGCGGTTCACTTCAATACCGCAGTTCGCAACCACAGAATTTCCTTGTACGCCGCCAGTCCATACGAGCGTGCTCGTTTCGAATGTGCTTCCGTCTTTCAGTTCAACCGTTGTACCATCCATTTTCGTGATCGGAAGACCCGTCAGGAATGTTACACCGCGGTTTTGAAGACTTGTCGTTGCACGATCAACCAGCTCAGCTGGGAAGCCTGGCAGGATCGAAGGTGCAGCCTCAACGCAGTACAGATTGATCTCTTCAGGAGAGATGCCGTATTTACGGGCAAGCTCAGTCTTCATGTCAGCATACTCACCGACAAGTTCAACACCAGTCAAGCCGCCTCCGCCAACAACGATAGTAGCGTCAGCTTTGTTTTTCGTTTTGCTGTATTCTGCAATACGGCTTTCCACATGTGCACGCAGGCGGTTAGCGTCATTAACAGATTTGAGGATAAAGCTGTTTTCCTGAAGTCCGGGAATGCCAAAAAATGCGGTTTCACTGCCCAAAGCGACAACCAGCATGTCGTAAGTGAATTGGCCTCCACCTTCCAATGACACGGAACGCTCATCCGGCTTAATTTCCTTTACCGTACCGATGCGCAGATCGACGTTAGCATCGCGGAGCAGTTTATCCAGTGGGAGGGCAACGGCCTTCTCCGAGATGTTACCTGCAGCCAGACGATGCAGTTCTGTAATGATCTGATGAGTCGGGAAACGGTTAACCAATGTAATTTTAGCGTCATTCACGCCGAAATGCTCCCGGGCAGAAAGAGCGCTCAGCAGTCCGCCATAGCCTCCGCCCAAGATTAATATGTGTTTAGACATGACCATCCTCCGTTCTTCAAATAATTATTGAGAATTAACGCTTGTTCTGTTGGTCGCGTTCGTTCATAACGTCCATAAAAGCCTGTGCATAGCGCAGACCTTTTTGAACTTGAGGGTCTTTCAGCATCTTCATCAGACCGAATACGCTGATTGCTCCCTGATCATTCTGATTGTGCACACGGTCTCCGGCTTCGATCGCTGCGGAAGTTACACTCTTCAGCGTATCTGTTACAGGCTTCGTAAAGCCAGTCAGCGAGGCCATAGTGTCTTCTGCAAGTACTGGATCGGTGGCTACCGATTTACCGAAATCATATGCTTTCGTGAAGAACGTAAGCATTTCAGTAAGCTTCGGAAGATTGTCCACGAGAATAGTCAGCGATTCCTGAACTTCCGGCTTCATCAATTGGTCGAACACATCGAGGCGGTCCGTCATCGGAGCTCCTAGATTTTCAGCAACAGTCTCCGAAGCTTCGGATTGTTGCGGACGGGATGTTTCTGTCATTAGAATTGCCTCCTTTACTTTAAATGAGTTCCCAAGAAGAACTTGGCGGCGATTTGAACCGATTAGTTGTAATTTTAGGATAACCGGTAGCTATTATGCATCACTGTCAAAAGTGAGAACTTCCGTTATTCTCTATCGCCAAAATAAAGCAGGGGGAACAATTCCCCCTCCCTTATTAAAACACGTCCGTTGGGATTGTGATAAATATCTCTAACATCTATTAGTCTATAACTTGTGTAACATAATTACAAACACAAAATACGATTATTTTGTCTATAAAGTTACAATTCTGTATACGTCACCGCCTGAAACGACATCCTTTACAGGATGACCGGATATTTCTAAAACATCCCGGATCGGCACCCAGACCGTATGACCGATAAATTTAACTTCTGATACAGCCGTTTTTCCGCGGATTCCGCTCAACGTCATTGTTCCCTTGATAGGGTCGGCCTCCCAACGAGCATCTGTCAAGGATACTTGAACCGTCCTACTCTCAGCTTTCCAAAATACACCTCCCCCGAGCCGCTCAACAGCCGACCTCAGAGGAACCATAAATTTCCCATTCTCCATACGGTATTCTCCGGGAGCAAATTCAGTCGCAAGTCCGCCCATGTCCACAGCCAGCGTCCTGCCCTGTTTAAACAATGCCGCATTATGTGCCACATTCTCCGCAATCCACCGACTTCCCGGCTGTTCTTGTTTCGTCTTTACATTGCTATGAAGCTTGAACTGAACAGGCTCCATCTCCGGCGTCAGGACATCAAAGTTATACCCCTTCTCTTTATAAAAAGCGATGATACCAGGGAGCGCCTTCACCGTTTCCTCATGTCCTGCCCCATCATGCAGCAGTACGATCGCCTCATTACCGCTTACAGGGGTTGTTGCTCCTTTTAAAATCTCCTCTGCAGGAACTCCTCTACGTTTAGAATCACCACTGTCCACATTCCAATCAAACACCTGATACCCTCCCTGCTTCAACAGTCGGAAGTAGGTTTCGTCAAATTTGCCTGCCGTCCCGCCCGGAGCTCTTACAAGCTGCGGCCTGACTCCAGTAATGAGCCTAATAGTCTCTTCGGTTTGTTTGACCTGTCTCCAAAACTCTTGAAACTTCTCATAGAGTTTGTTGTATTCGTGATTATATGTATGATTGCCAATAGCATGGCCCTCTTCAAATATTCTTGCAATCAACTCCGGACGAACAGCAGCCTGCTCTCCAAGCACAAAAAACGTAGCTTTTATTCCCGATTTTTTCAATATATCAAGCACCTCTCCAGTGAGTCCGGAAGGACCGTCATCAAAGGTAAGGTACACTGTTTTAGCAGAATGTTTCTTCTCTTTAACAGCAGTTGCAGGCGCTAAGACCGACTTCGTCGATACGCTTACAGCACCACTGTATACTGTTGCTTCAGATGCGTTATGTACTTCTGCTGTAAAAGGCGCTGCCTCTGCCATATCCTCAGCCAATGATACATTTATCAAAGAATGTCCTGGCTGAAGGGAGGTCATGAAACCGGTCAAAATAAGAACTGCTGCCAGAACGAATAACAGTGCGATTCGAGTAATGATTACAACGTTTTTATACATATAAACTACCTCCACCATTTCTATGAGTTCGGTTTGGCTTTCTGATAGATTATATGGAGAGCTATTCAAAAAAAGACTAGAATCTTTATTAAAGAGTTTGGCCCGCCG
This sequence comes from Paenibacillus uliginis N3/975, assembly GCF_900177425.1. Lineage (NCBI taxonomy): Bacteria > Bacillati > Bacillota > Bacilli > Caryophanales > Paenibacillaceae > Paenibacillus > Paenibacillus uliginis. Next base: position 5,367,234 of record NZ_LT840184.1, read on the forward strand.
CGGCGAGGATCTTTCCCTACATAAAAAGCGGTCCCCATGGCCTGTACAGGCATGATGCGGGACCGCTTTTTATATGATTAGATTATGACTGTACAGCTTGAAGCACCTCTTCGGCATGACCGGCAACCTTTACTTTGCGCCATTCCTTTACAAGCCTACCTCTTTCATCGATTAGAAATGTGGAGCGGACAATGCCTTCAAATTCGCGTCCGTACATCTTCTTCAGCTGCCATACGCCGAACAAAAGACTGACCGTATGATCCTCGTCGGATAGTAACAGAAAAGGAAGGTCATACTTTTGAATAAACTTATGATGCGATTTGAGTGGATCTGCGCTTATGCCAAGGACAACAGCCCCTGCTCGCTCAAGCTCCCCGTAGTTATCTCGGAAGCTGCATGCCTCGTTGGTACATGCGGGTGTCATATTTTTTGGATAAAAATATAAAACGACCTTCTTCCCCCGGAAATCACTTAGAGAAACGCGCTCTCCGTTCGAGGCTGGGAGGGTGAAGTCTGGAATTTCACTGCCGATCTGTACTTGAATTTGAGTCATTTTTGCAAGTTCATCTCCTTGTGGGACGAGGTTTTTGCCCGTAAAAATTGATTGTCTTTTCAAAAAAAATTATAATGGAATGAATGCGGATTTTTCAAATGTAATACCAAATTATTCATCAAGCGTAATCCGAAAGGAAGAACTCAATGAACAAAAGAACAAAAAAGACAATTATATGGACCGTAAGCATTATTATTGCCGGTATTCTAGGCTATGGAACTTATTATGTTTCATCCATCTACAGCGGTCTTGAAGGTCTGCAAAAGAAAGGGGAAGCCTCTCCTTTCCGGGAGATTGAAAAGGTCGATGCCAAAGCACCGGAGCCCCCAAAATGGGAAGGAACAGAACCTGTTAACATTTTGCTCATGGGTGTGGATGCCCGCGGTTTTGAAGAAGGCGAGATTCCGCGTTCGGACAGTATGCTCGTTGCTTCAATCGATCCAGTCCAAAAGAAAATACATTTGTTCTCCATCCTCAGAGATACATATACAGAAATTCCCGGACACAGCCAGAACCGGATTAACACCGCCATCACCCATGGTCCTAACACGGCTATGAAGGCTGTCGGAGATCTGCTCGGCATTCCTATTCAATACTATGTGTACACAGACTTTCAGGGCTTTATGAAGCTGGTGGATTCCGTCGGCGGCGTAGAATTTTACGTAGAAAAAGACATGAAGTATTCCAGTAAGGCTGACAAGAACGAGTACGACATCGATTTGAAGAAAGGCATGCAGCATCTTGATGGCAATAAAGCGCTGCAATATGCACGTTTCCGTTATGACAAAATGGGCGATTTCACCCGTACGGAACGTCAGCGCGAACTGATGAAAGCTGTAGGCAAAAAAATGCAGTCCACCACGTCCATCATGAAGATGCCGGAGATTCTGAACGCGGTAAGTCCTTATATTGATACCAATATGGACGTCAATGATATGTGGAAACTTGCTAATGTAGCATATCAGAGTAAAATGAAAGGCAGCGAACAAGTTCCCCCAATGAAACTGTTGGTTGAAGCCAATATCGGCGGCGCTGCGGTTCTGACTGTGAAAGATCCGGGTACACTGAAACAGTATGTCCAAGATGTGCTGAATTCTCCAGTGTCTGAATCCGAAACAAACAACAGTGATACAGAATCGGGTAAACAGAGTGATAAACAGGATGCAAAAACCACGAATAATGCCGGTCTATCCTCGGATTCCAACTGACCTTCGCAACATAACTAACATCTTATAACAAGATCAGGACAGGCCGCGAATCGCAGCCTGTCCTGATTCATGAAGAAAGGAACTCTAAAAATGTCTAAATCTAGAAAACGATCGGAAGTATTGTACCAAGAAGCGCTTCAGCATATCGTCGGCGGCGTCAACAGCCCCTCCCGTTCTTTTAAAGCAGTGGGTGGCGGCGCACCTGTGTTTATGAAACGTGCAAAAGGCGCCTACTTCTGGGACGAAGATGGTAACCAGTACATTGACTATTTGGCCGCTTACGGCCCGATTATTACCGGACATGCCCATCCACATGTGACTAAAGCAATTACGGCAGCGGCCGAGAACGGTGTTCTCTATGGTACACCAACGGAACTGGAGATTACGCTAGCTAACATGTTGAAAGAAGCCATCCCTTCCCTCGACAAAGTCCGGTTCGTCAATTCTGGCACAGAAGCCGTGATGACTACGATACGTGTTGCGCGTGCATATACAAAGAGGAACAAAATTATTAAGTTCGCCGGCTGCTACCACGGCCATTCCGATCTCGTGCTAGTTGCCGCAGGTTCCGGTCCTTCCACGCTTGGCATCCCGGATAGCGCCGGTATCCCGACAAGCATTGCCCACGAGGTTATCACCGTTCCGTTCAATAACCTGAACGGTCTGCGCGAAGCGCTTGATAAGTGGGGCGAAGATGTCGCTGCCGTCATGGTTGAGCCGATCGTCGGCAATTTCGGCATGGTTATGCCGGAACCGGGGTTCCTTGAAGGACTCTGTCAGATGACTCATGAAAACGGATCGCTTGTCATTTACGATGAAGTCATTACCGCTTTCCGCTTCCATTACGGCTCTGCTCAAACGTATGCGGGACTGGATAACCACGAAGCGATTCAGCCGGACTTGACTGCTCTGGGCAAAATTATCGGAGGCGGCCTGCCCATCGGTGCTTACGGCGGTCGCAAGCATATCATGGAGCAAGTTGCTCCGCTTGGTCCGGCCTATCAGGCCGGAACCATGGCAGGCAATCCTGCTTCCATCTCTGCTGGTATCGCCTGTTTGGAAGTGCTGAAAGGCGAAGGTGTATATGAAGAGATGGAACGCTTGACCATCAAGCTTACTGAGGGCTTGAAAGCATCTGCTGATCGAAATGCCATCCCACTCACGATTAACCGGATCCGCGGCTCCTTCTCGGCACATTTCTGCGACCACCCTGTAACTAATTACGATGAAGCACAGGATACAGACGGTGAAGCATTTGCAGCCTTCTTCCGCCACATGCTTGACCGCGGCATCAACCTGGCACCATCTAAGTATGAGGCATGGTTCCTGACCACCTCGCATACCGAAGCAGACATTGACGCTACTCTCGCAGCTGCAGAAGAATCGTTTAAGGCGATGAAACAATAGAATATATGACTTAAAAAAAGAGCTGTCCCAGGTTGTTAACCTTAGGTACAGCTCTTTTTTAATTAGATGGCCATTGTACTAAATAAAATGTTCATTACGGATTAATAAAGACAGTTCTGAGCTTTGAATTATACTGAACATCAAACCCTAGCCCTGAAGCCAATACCGCCAGAGGAACATATGTCTTCTGCTCTTTGCCTACCTTGTGTAAAAAGGCTGGTGTATCGATGCTAACAGGAGTTCCGTTCACTTTAACAGACTTCGAACCGATCTTGATCACAACTTCTTTGTCACCGTAGGTGATGGTCGCGCTGGAAGTTTTGTTACTCCACTTGCTCTCTGCTCCGACAGCATTTACGATATCTTGAATAGCTACGAAATTTTGATTTTTAACCATCACCGGTTTGTAAGGCGTCTTGATTTCTTTACCGCTGACGATAATCCCCATCGGCTGCTCTGCTTCGTATACAACAGGTTTGGTATAACCGCCCCAGATTGTTTCCGAGAAAACACGTGCCATTACTTCATAACCGTACTGATTCGGATGAATATCTTCCTTCAAAATATGAGTCATCGTCATTTCAGACCCGACAAACTCCTTGGCCACATGCGCTACTTTAACGGTTATTCCGTTCTTACCAAAAGTTTCTGCCATTCCATCAACCAGCTTAGTAAACTGGTCTGCTGCTTCTAACAGCTTCGGATAAACAACTTTATCCGCCATTTTCGGAATCGGCTGATACTGATCTGCCAGCACGATCACAGCATCAGGATTGATGCTGTGTAGATTATTTACCACTGCTGTTACATTGTCAGTATATATCTTCAGCACTTCCTCAACACGGGCCATAAGCTCCTCCGTAGTTAACGTGCCTGCCGTCTTCACCAGCCCCATCATATCGTTACCGCCAATGGTCACTGTAATGACATCCGCACCGGCAATCAGCGTTTTAGCCTGAGCAGCTTCCGAGCCGATAGTAGCAACACGAGGATCCTGCAATCCGCTCTGGATATCATTTGCTGAAATCGCGCGTTCATCAACAATGGCTTGAACATATTGATGAAGCCCATCTGTCTTAAGGCCGGCTATACCAAGATTAACGACTTCCGTGCGGCTATGGTATAGTCCCTGCTCCAGCAGACGTTCTACGAAACCGTAAGGCTTCGAGTTCATGTCCATCCCCGGTTCATAACCTACCGTAAGCGAGTCTCCTAAAGAAACGATGCGGTATGTATTATCGTTTTTCGCTAACTGCTGCTCCTGAGCAGACGCTGGCGCTACCGCCCATGATCCCAATAACAGCATAGCCATCAGCATGATGGTGGTGACTGGAGCCAAACCCTTTTTCCAAACTTGCAGCATTGTTACACCCCTTTAGCTAAAATATCCAACATGTCAATTTTACCATATCCATTTCAGAATACCGAATATAGAAATTAAAAAAGCAGCCCCTGAAGGGAACTGCTCTTTCGGTGAATATCGTCTATGTGCTGCTACCGGAATCTGACGAACCGTCATTATTACCGCCTGCCCGCTCCATATATTTATCATACCGGTCATCCATCTCCTTGGCGATGCTACGGTACTTACGGGTTTCCTCTACAATCGGATCCAGCGTCGTTTGAACACGAACCTCATACTTGGGTGGAATGAGGCGACGGCCCTCCTCCTCCTTGTTCTTCGATTCCATCTCACCATCCGTCAACAGTTCACTGAGCTGCCGCTCCAAATCCTGATCCCGCTTATCATTCATCACAGACACTCCTTTATCTGTTGTGGTAGAGGGTACAAATCACAAATCTTCTCTTTTACTTCTTTACGTCTTGATCTAGTCTTTCCTGAAACCCGTCGCCTCTGCCTCGGATAAGGTATCCAGCACGCTTTCATGTATAGCTCCGTTTGTGGCTACAACATTACGGACAGCTAGGTCGTAAGGCCGGCCTTCGGTATCAGTTACCTTTCCGCCCGATTCCTGGATGAGCAGAGCACCAGCAGCGACATCCCAAGCATTCAATCCGAGTTCCCAGTAACCGCTCAGACGGCCTGCGGCAACATACGCCATATGAAGAGCAGCAGATCCGCCTCCACGCACATTACGAACCTTCGGAAGAAGCGCCTGAAGTCCTGCCATGTTTTGCGGTAAATTGAAAGATGTATCCATCGGGAAGCCGGTAGCCAGCAGGCTTTGGGATAACGACGATTCCTTGGACACCAGGGTAGGATTCCCGTGGACATATGCCCCTTTCCCTTTCTCTGCAATAAACAACTCGTCACGCGACGGATCGTATACAACACCAACGATAACTTCGCCTTTGTGAGCCAGTGCAATCGATACCGAATAAAAAGGAAAGCCATGAACATAATTAGTCGTCCCATCAATCGGATCAACAATCCACAAATATGGTTCTTCTTTCGCAGCTTCCAGTGCTTTCATGGAAGCCTCTGCTCCCGGTTCAACACCCTCTTCACCCAAAATGGCATGGTCCGGAAAGTGGGTCAAAATCAGCTTGCGGATCATCTGCTCCGCACCCTTGTCCACCTCGGTTACCAAATCTTGAGCAGAGGTTTTGGTGCTGAGCTGTTTTACGGTTCCAATCCTGCTCTTGATCCATTCCCCTGCTTTTGCAGCACAGTTGATCGCAACGGCTGTGTAACTTTTGCTGGTTACCACATAAGGTACCTTTTCTTTTTTATTCAATGCGTTCACTCTACTTTCTATATGAATCTTAATTAAGAGATTTATATTATCCTATTCATTTTATACGAGAGAAGTAAGGGCATGTTTCGCGAATAATGCCTTTGTTTCAAATTGTGCTTCAATTCAACAAAAGTCCGTTCCGTGCTGCGCTTTTCAGAGCCTGCCAAGAACGAACCTTCACCAATCCTCTATATTTCAAACGTTACCGTAATTCCATCTCCGATGCAAGTCGACTGGGTCCGGAAGCCTTAGGGAGTGATTTCAACAGAGGCACCGTTCACCATTCTAACCCCGTCGTTCTCATAGCGCGATAGATCTTTCATTAACCCGAACAAGGCGCCGTCTTTCAGTTTTGCTTCGATCATCACATCAAGATGCTGCGTAACTCCAGCGATTTTTCTCAAAAAAGACAGCAGCGGCACAACATCCACACCATCAGCATGACTTCGGATATCGGTAGGGCTTTTCGGGCTGGACACATGAATCTTCGGAGGCAAAGGATGATCCGGCTCAGAACCGGCTTGTGCCAAAGTTGTGTCCCATGTAGGGAGAATTTCGGGCCACAGCTCCCAAGGAGCTTCCCCCTCATTGTTCACCCACTGGTGATGAATATCGAGTACCATCGGCAGTCCCAATTTCCGGCATACAGCGAGCGTCTCCAGAGCATTAAACGTCTTGTCGTCATTTTCCAGCGTAAGACGTTCCTTAATATTCTGATCCAGTAGCTGAAAATGCTCTTCAAACCTTGCGGCCGCAGAAGGCTTGTCCCCATACGCACCGCCGATATGAATATTGTTCTTCATGGATGCACTAAGCCCCATCGCCATCATCATGTTCGTATGATGTCTCAAATCTCGTATGGAATTATCGAGCACCTCAGGACGGGGCGTGCTCAGCACGGTAAAATGATCCGGGTGGAAAGAAACCCTCATCCCGTGCTGCTTCACAAACTGGCCAACTTCGGCAAATCCTTCTTTAAGTGCAGGATATGGTTCCCAATCGCTAAGATCTCTGTGTGTACCGAGAGGAATGAATTTAGATGTCATACGGTAGACTTGAATATCATGAGCGAGATTATGTTTTAGCAGACGCAGCGTATTGTGCAGATTCTCGGCAGCCAGACGCTCCAGTTTCCGGATCGCCGCCTCACGGTCATCCAGCTTTATGAAACTCTTCATCGTCATCGTCTTGGAGGGCGAACAATTCTGAACGACCGTGGACATGGCCACATATCCGAACCTTACAATCATGCCTGGTTTCCGAAAAACATTTCGTAAGCCAGATCCGTCTGCACTTTGGACTCCTCGTCGGTCAGTTTGCGTACAAGCTGCAGCTCGACAGAAGTCACTTCACGGCCCTGAAAGTTGATCTCTGCCACACTGGCCGTGATCAATACAATCGCAACCGCTTTGTTGTCAGGGGTATAGGCAATCACCTTTTGTCCTGCTGGAAAAACACGAAGCCCTTCCTTCAGCATTTTTCCCCGTCCGTATTCCAGAAGCTCGTAAAGCTCCTGCTCATTCTTAAACTTACAAACGGAATTGAACTCGGTTTGAAATCCCATGCGCCAGCCTCCCTTTCCGATATAAAAGATTAGAATCAAGGGGAGCCGTGATATGCGCGGACTCCCCTTGGTATTCACTTACTATAATACTTTTACTTCTTAAGCTTCATTCTCGTAAACCAATGCCTGCTTGCGGTTATGCCGCTCGATTCCCAGATCAATCATCCGGTCAAGCAGTTCGCGGTAAGATACGCCAGTCTCTCTCCAGAGCAGCGGATACATACTGTAAGGTGTAAAGCCCGGCATTGTATTCACTTCATTAATAAGAATAGCACTATCCGAGCGCCGAATAAAGAAGTCAGCCCGCGTAATACCATTGCCTTCAATAGCTTTGAATGCCGTAATGGCAAGTTCCCGCAGCTGATCAGCCGTATCCGGCTCCACCGGAGCAGGAATGAGCATCTCTGATTGTCCATCCGTGTATTTTGCCGCATAATCATAGTATTCACTGGAAGAGACAATTTCACCCGGTACCGAAGCCATTGGCTCGTCATTGCCAAGTACGCTGACTTCAACCTCGCGAGCGTCCACAAATTCTTCCACAATAATTTTGTTATCAAAACGCAGTGCTGTCTCAATCGAGCTTCTCAGTTCCTCAGCATCTCTCGCTTTCGAAATGCCGACGCTTGAGCCCAGATTAGCCGGTTTCACAAAGCAAGGATAACCAAGTTCGTCCTCCATGCGCTGCAGCAGTTCATGACTGCTCCGCTCCCACTGGGATCGGTTGAAATAGCAATATTTGCACTGCGGCAGGTCCACTTGTGCAAATAGCTTCTTCATGACTCCTTTATCCATGCCCGCCGCTGAGGCAAGTACACCCGTTCCGACATAAGGAACATCTGCCATCTCGAATAGTCCCTGAATCGTGCCGTCCTCACCAAAGGTGCCATGAAGAAGCGGGAACATAATATCAACCGCTGTTTCCTCGTTACCGTACAGTCTGCTGAAGACCGCATTGAGCGCAGCTTGTGTACCTTCTCCGTCCTCAAGCTTCAGCTCAGAGGCATCTGAGAACGGTGTAGCGAGCTTGCCGCCGATTCTCCACGTTCCCTGTTTAGTAATATAGAAAGGAATAATTTCGTATTTATCAAAATCGAAAGCGTTCATGACCGCAAAGGCCGTCGAAAGCGAAACCTCATGTTCTCCCGATTTACCGCCATATACTAATCCTACCGTTAATTTGTCCTGTCCCATGCGAAACCTCTCTTTTTTACGAATTGTAGCATATCATGCTGTCACGCTAAAAGTAATCGGGTATATGGTAAAAACGGTACACTGTATTATCATTCCAGGCATACGAGTCACGATAATCCCAGTAACGGTGCTTGCTGCTGACCGTATGAGCGTTCACAAGCGGCATACCGCCGGCATCAAATGCCGTAACGATCGTACTGTGCTGAAATGCTCCGTCACCATCCCAATCATAGACGATGACATCCCCGAGCATCAGCTGCTCCGGACGCTCCACCATTTCCGCTCTTAAACCGGAAGTACTGGTGTTCAAATACCGAGCGAAGCTGTTCGAAACCGCCCAGCTGTAGCTCCACCATTCCCGGCTGTTCACATAACCCTTGTACCACCATCCCGTTTCTCTTTTACCAGTATAGTGGATTGGGGCTTTGCCTGCAAAGAGGCATTGAGAGATATAATTCGTGCAATCCACAGCGAATGTCGTAAACTCCGGGTTGCCCGAATCCCACCATTTATCAGCGTATGAGGCAGCCGCTTCTCGTTCGTAACGGCCTGTGCGTGAATGAGTTCCTGCTGCATAAACTCCATTGTTGATCAGAGGTATGGAAGGAACGGGACCTGAGGCTTCATGATGGGCATTAAATTCCCTATCAGGCTCATTCAAAGGATGTCGTTCATCTTCAATCCGCTCCACGCCAACAATAAGCCAGGCGTCACCGTCGCGTACAACTGTCAACCGTTCCTGGCTGATGGTGTCTTCCCGATGAGTCACGCCTCTTTTTTCATAAAAGAACACCGTGTGCAGGCGAACATCCGCTACAACATCGTCCTCCGTCTCCCGAAGGATTCGGTGGAGCTTCGCTCTTGTCTCGCTCTTCTGGGGAGTTACCTCCCGCTCGGCGTACCAGGCCTGAATGCGGAACTGCCTTTCTCCCCGCTCCATCAGATAATCGAGATCCGTCACGATTTGTTCTCTCAGGCCCGATCCGTAATCCACCCGGCTCTGGTTATATTGATCCACATAAGTATACAAAGCATTTTTCCAAGGTCGCTGTGCTTCTTTCGTTTTCACCATCTTCTTCGCCCCTTTCCGGACTTTCCATCGCCGTCATCATCCCGGGAAGATATACATAACACATTATATGAAGAAACAGGCCCCGCTATGAACCGAGCTTTTCGTCGGAATCGCTGGAAAATTGGGCATAAATAAGCTCGTGGAAATGCGTTATTTCCTGCAAAAAATGCTTTACGTCAGAACTTGTAAACGTTATACTTAAAGTAAGTTAAATTTTGAAATTGTGTTTCACCTAATGAAACAACTGTGAAAAAATCGATATGACTCAAGGAGGTTCATCTATGTCAGTTAAGGACCAATTTTCGATCTCCCGAACGCTTGAGGTGGGCGGGAAAAATTACCGTTATTTCAGCCTACAGGCTCTGGAAGAGCAAGGACATGGCAGTGTATCGAAGCTTCCATTCTCCATCCGGGTATTGCTTGAAGCGGCTGTCCGTCAATTTGATGGACGTGCAATTACGAAAGAACATGTGAAGCAACTCTCCAAATGGAATGAGGGACTGGACAGCAATAAAGAAATCCCATTCATTCCAGCCCGTATCGTATTGCAGGATTTCACCGGTGTACCGGTCGTTGTAGACCTTGCAGCCATGCGTGATACGGTTAAAAAATCCGGCGGAGATCCGAAGCAGATCAATCCGCTCGTACCTGTCGATCTCGTTATCGACCACTCGGTTATGGTTGACGCTTTCGGTACCGACCAAGCTCTCGAATATAATATGAAAGTAGAATTCGAGCGTAACGAAGAGCGCTATCGCTTCCTTCGCTGGGCTCAAACTGCATTCAATAACTTTCGTGCTGTTCCTCCGGGAACGGGTATCGTTCACCAAGTTAACCTGGAGTATCTCGCATCCGTAGCAGCAACGAAGACGGTTGATGGCGAAACACTTGTCTTCCCAGATTCCCTCGTAGGTACAGACTCCCATACGACCATGATCAATGGTCTCGGCGTTGTTGGCTGGGGTGTCGGCGGCATTGAGGCGGAAGCTGGTATGCTCGGACAACCACTTTATTTCGTAACACCTGAGGTTGTCGGCTTTAAGCTGACAGGCAGTCTGGCAGAAGGCGCTACAGCAACCGACCTCGCTCTGACCGTTACTCAAATGCTCCGCAAAAAAGGCGTTGTCGGCAAATTCGTTGAATTCTATGGCCCGGGTCTGGCCAATATCAGTCTAGCTGACCGTGCGACCGTAGCGAACATGGCTCCAGAATATGGTGCTACCATCGGCTTCTTCCCGGTTGACGACGAGACACTCGCATATCTCCGGAATACGGGCCGCCCTGATGATCAGGTTGAGCTCGTGGAAGCTTACTATAAAGCACAGAATATGTTCCGCACAGCTGAAACAGCTGATCCGGAATTTACAGATGTTATCGAGCTGGATCTGGCTTCGGTTGTACCAAGCTTGGCTGGTCCTAAACGGCCACAGGACCGTATTGAGCTCACGAATATGAAAGACAACTTTAACGACATTATCCGTACCCCGATCGATAAAGGCGGTTACGGTCTAAGCGATGAGAAAATCGAGCAGAAAGTAACCGTTAGCCATAAAGACGGTACAACTAGTGAAATGGGAGCCGGCGCGGTTGTTATTGCAGCGATCACGAGCTGTACTAACACATCCAACCCGAGCGTTATGCTGGGTGCAGGTCTCCTGGCGAAAAAAGCGGTTGAGCGCGGTCTGAAAAAACCAGGCTACGTGAAGAGCAGCTTGACCCCAGGCTCCCTTGTTGTTACAGACTACCTGGAGAAGGCAGGCCTTCTGCATTATCTGGAAGCACTCGGCTTCTACGTTGCCGGCTATGGCTGTGCAACTTGTATCGGTAACTCCGGTCCGCTTCCGGACGAAGTCAGCCAGGCTATCACAGATAATGACATGACTGTTGCGGCTGTACTCTCCGGTAACCGTAACTTTGAAGGTCGTGTTCACGCACAGGTCAAAGCTAACTACCTGGGTTCGCCGCCGCTCGTCGTAGCTTACGCGCTGGCTGGTACGGTAAACATCGATCTGCAGAACGATCCAATCGGCTACGATCCGAACAACGAACCGGTATATTTGAAGGATATCTGGCCAACAAGTGCGGAAATCCGCGAAGCGATCGGCCAATCCGTAAGCGCGGATGCATTCCGCAGCAAATACGCGAACGTATTTACTGCCAACGAGCGCTGGAACGCGATTCCTGTACCAGAAGGCGAGCTGTATGAGTGGGATAACCAATCCACCTACATTCAGAATCCTCCGTTCTTCGAAAACCTTGGAAACAGCCTGAACGATATTCAAGATATCCGCGAAGCTCGTGTACTTGCTTTGCTGAGTGATTCCGTAACAACGGATCATATCTCTCCGGCCGGTAACATTGCAGTGAACAGCCCAGCAGGCGTTTACCTGAACGAACGCGGTGTTGCACGTAAAGACTTCAACTCCTACGGTTCCCGCCGTGGTAATCACGAAGTCATGATGCGCGGTACTTTCGCTAACATCCGGATCCGCAACCAGGTTGCTCCAGGTACAGAAGGCGGCGTAACGACTTACCTGCCAACCGACGAAGTGATGTCCATCTACGACGCTTCGATGAACTACCAAGATGGCGGTCAGAATCTGATCGTTATTGCGGGTAAAGAGTACGGTACAGGCAGCTCCCGTGACTGGGCGGCAAAAGGTACCTACCTGCTTGGCGTCAAAGCTGTACTGGCAGAAAGCTTCGAGCGGATTCACCGTTCCAACCTTGTAGGCATGGGTGTTCTGCCACTTCAGTTCCAGGAAGGACATGGATGGCAGAACCTTGGGCTGAACGGACGTGAGACATTTGATGTTCTCGGCCTGGACAACAACGTGAAGCCGGGTCAAGAGCTGACCGTTGTCGCCACCCGCGAAGACGGCACTCGTTTCGAAATCCCTGTCATTGCTCGTCTGGACAGCATGGTCGATGTGGACTATTACCATAACGGTGGTATCCTGCAAACGGTGCTTCGCCAGATGATCGCAAATAACCAGAAATAACACATATGACCGGCGCTTTAGCCTTAGTAAAAAATCCCCATCTTCTTTTCAGGAAGGTGGGGATTTTTGTATTTACTAAGACTTTTCTCCCCTTTTTGGTAAAAAACGTTTCATAACTCATCGCAGGTGGTTAAAATGTAAAAAATCATTTTTTAAATCCGGTATATCTATACAAATCCCGGTATTAGGAGGATCGTCACATGCTGACTGTACATACGATGGTACCGTTCCATCACCAGTACCCACGGCCACAAACCGTTAATACCATCAAGAGGGAACAGACTGGGAAGAAGCGCATTACCTTTCATGAAATTCTGAAACAGAAAATGAAAGAGAAAACAACGAAACGTTAATATATACCGTTAACCGTACCTATGATTCCAGTCACCGCCCCACTATCACTCTCCAGTTGGAGTTGCATGTTGCAGTTATGGTTCCCTGCTTCACAATATAGTCGGTTACCAGATCAGACATATCAATTTGAATCTCCCTCATGACCCGCTTCCCATTGTACATGTCGTAATCCCCGCCCCCTCCGGCACGGTAATTGTTCATGACAACATCAAGTTCCATATCATCTGTGAGCGCTGCCCCGCCCCGGCTTAGCTTGACTACTCGCCGGCCGATCGGCCTAGTAACGTCCAATTCATATTCAATGCCTTCCCACATATCGTAATTGTAATGCTGCGCCTTCGGCTCCAAGTAAGCTGGATTCACACCCAGTCGTCCGCCCGAATCAAGCATGAAGTAAGCAGCTGTCTGCTCCAGCGCCGCCCGGATATCCCAGCCGGTTAGCCTCAATACAGTCAGCGTATTCGGGTACATGAAGTTCGTTAAGACATCCCTCATCGTGATCACGGGCCCGAACCCCGCCGACTCGTTATTCAGCAGTGCTGTATTCGATACCTCCACCCCCGCCGCATCCATCTGCACCTTGTTTACAAACTCAATGAAAGGATGATCGGCAGAGCGGCAGGCCAGCGGGTCGGATATCGTCAGATCGCCAATCACATGACCTATCGGCCGATCGAGCCAGTCCTGCGTCTCGGTCTCGATCTCATGTGTCAGCTCTAACACCGTGTCATCAGCCACTACCGTCTCATCAGAGATAAGCAGTTCAGCCCTCTTCTCCTGTATTCTCCATCCACCCTCAGCCTTTCTGGCAAAATCAACTGTGATCCTGCCGAGCGCTTGTCCGTTGCAACCCGGCTGTACGATGGTGACTCCCCCTGCCTGAGCAGCCAGAAGCCGATGCTGGTGTCCAGTGATTAGCACATCGATGCCGTCAACTTCCGTGCACATCGCGTATGCCTGATTCTCACTGGTCAATCTCTCCGCCGGGTCGCCAGTAAGCAATTCGCGTTCAAATCCGCCGTGGTAAGCGACCACCAACAGGTCCGGCTGTTCTTCTCGCCGAATGCGGGGGACCCAGGCCCTGACCGTTTCTAAGGCATCTCTGAATTGCAGGCCCTGAATATGTGCCGGATTCTCCCAGTGAGGGATATAATGCGTCGTTACGCCCAGAATCGCTACTTTAACTGCGTCTCCTACAACCTTTACAATATACGGTTTACCAAAAGCCGGTTCGCCCGTCTCCGAATCCACGATTCCTGCCGACAGCCAAGGGAAGTCTGATTCGCATATCACCCGCTTTAGCAAATCCATTCCATAGTTAAATTCATGATTCCCCGGCACGGCAGCAATATAATGCAGCTCATTAAGCACGGTTACCGCAGGATGCACACCGTCCCTATGTTTCAATGCGTATGCAGCGAGCGGAGTCCCTTGAATCAAATCTCCATTGTCCACTAGCAGCAGCTCCGGCGCCCGTAGCCGTTCTGCACGAATCATCGTTGCTATTTTGGCAAGACCGAGGTTCCGCTCCTCGCGAGTCCGGTAATCCGTCGGATATATATGCCCATGAATATCGCTTGTAACCAGTATTTCGCACGTAATCTGATGGTTATCCTCCATATTTGCACTCCCTCATTCCTAGTTTAGACCAGCCTTCTTAAGAGTTATTTATCCGGACTCTTAAAGTTTAGCAAGTAAAATCAAGTTTTATATTAAAATTACATACTTTTTTCAAAAAATTAACATTCGGATAACAACGGCTTAATAAACTGTTTTTATAGTTATATAAGTAATGAAAAATAGAATGTGTGGAGGTCATATCGTTTGAGAAAAATCGTGAAATTTGTTATGCCCCTGTTCTTATCTATCGCAGTCATAAGCGGTTGCGGGGCTAACTCCCCGGTCAGCAGCACCACTAAAGAAGCGGCCGCTAATAATAGCGCGACAAACTCCGCTCAAGACAAACCGCAAGATAACGCCTCGAATAACGCAGCAACGATTGATACCGGTTACGTTCCCGAAAAGCTCACCGTACAGTTTGTCCCTTCCCAAAATGCGGATACGCTTGAAGCCAAGGCCAAACCATTGGAGAAGCTGCTGTCCGACCGGCTTGGCATACCGATAGAAGTGAGCGTATCGACCGACTTTAACACGATTATCGAAGCGATGGCTTCCAAAAAAGTCGATGTCGGCTTCCTGCCGCCAACCGCTTACGTCCTGGCTAAAGAAAAAGGCGCCGCAGAAGTAATCCTTCAAGCCCAGCGCTATGGAGTAAAAGATGAGACCGGTGAGCCAACAAATGAGTTGGTTGACTTCTACAAAGCGATGATCATCGTAAAGAAAGACTCCGGAATCAAGACCGTTGCCGATCTGAAGGGCAAAAAAATCGCCTACCAAAATGTGACCTCATCCGCAGGTTATGTATGGCCTGCCGGGAAGCTGATCGAGGCCGGACTGGACCCGTTGAAAGATGTGGAAGCCATCACCGTAAAAGGCCATGACCAAGGCGTTCTCGCTGTATTGAACGGCGATGTAGATGCGGCCGCGATTTTCCAGGATGCACGAAATATCGTGAAGAACGACTATCCAAACGTTTTTGAGGATACTCGCGTCCTGACTTATACCGATAAAATTCCGAATGATACCGTTACCGTTCGCTCCGATATGAGCCCAGAATGGATCGAGAAGCTCCAAAACGCCTTCATTGAGATCGGCAAGGACACTGAAGGCCACGCCATTATTGCCGATATTTATACGCACGAGGGCTATGTGAAATCGGAGGACAGCATCTTCGAAATCGTCCGTGAATATGGCGAGAAGGTCAAGACCGAATAGTCTAACGAATCCGGCCCCTCATCGCATTGAGGAATCGAGGTTGATGATGGGTATTTTTGAAGAGCCAGTCAGAGTGCTATCTGCACTGTGGCTGGCTATGCTATTTTTTACGATAACGCATAAAGGAATGGTGTTTACGTGATAGAGATGCGCAATGTATCCAAGGTATATCCCAATGGGACAAAGGGGCTGAACCAGATCAATCTGACGATAGACAAAGGGGAATTTGTAGCCATTGTCGGACTGTCGGGCGCTGGCAAGTCAACTTTGCTACGCTCCATGAACCGCCTTCATGACATTACCGAAGGCGACATCCTCATTGACGGAAAATCCATAACAAAAGCATCCGGCAAACCGCTACGGAAGATTCGCCGGGATATCGGCATGATCTTCCAGAGCTTCAACCTGGTCAAGCGCACCACCGTACTTCGCAATGTACTCGCGGGCCGCGTCGGTTATCACTCTACCCTGCGCACGGTGCTTGGACTGTTTCCGAAGAAGGATATCGACTTGGCCTTTCAGGCACTGGACCGTGTCAATATCGTCGAGAAGGCCTATTCGCGAGCTGACGAGCTCTCCGGCGGACAGCAGCAGCGTGTGGCGATCGCCCGCGTACTGGCACAGGAAGCCAAATACATCTTAGCCGATGAACCCGTAGCTTCTTTGGACCCCCTAACCACAACGCAGGTCATGGATGACTTGAAACGGATCAATCTGGAGTTCGACATTACGACGATCGTGAATTTGCACTTTGTTGATTTAGCCCGTCAATACGCCACGCGGATTATCGGCCTCCGGGCAGGTGAGGTTGTATTCGATGGCCCCGTATCGGAAGCGACGGATGAGCGTTTTGCGGAAATTTACGGACGCCCGCTGAAGCAGGACGAATTACTAGGAGAACCCATCCTATGAATACCCAGATGGAATCGGAACGCCCTCAAGCCCCAAGCAAGCTGAAGCATTATTTGACCGCGGCCGTCATTCTTCTGCTGCTATGGGGAAGTGCCGTTCAGACGGACGCCACAATTAAGGAACTTGTCGAGGGAGTACCCAATATGCTGGATCTCCTTAAGGAAATGTTCCCGCCGAAGTGGAGTTACTTCGACAATATCCTGGACGCCATGCTGGAGACGATCCGCATGGCGTTAGTGGGCACAACACTTGGCGCGATTGCAGCCGTTCCGGTCGCCCTACTGTGCGCAAGCAATTTGACAAAGAGCAAGTGGGTTCATCACCCGGTCCGTCTTATATTAAATCTCATCCGAACGATCCCGGATTTGCTCTTGGCCGCGATATTTGTGGCGATTTTCGGGCTCGGGCCTTTACCTGGCATATTCGCTCTATCTGTGTTCTCGTTAGGCCTGATCGCCAAGCTCACGTATGAAGCTCTGGAGACCATTGACCGCGGACCTCTGGAAGCGATGACCTCTGTCGGTGCCAACTCCGTGCAGCGTGTCGTTTACGGCGTCATTCCGCAGATTCAGGCTCACTTCATCTCGTTCGTCCTCTACACATTCGAAATCAACGTTCGGGCGGCCGCGATTCTCGGCCTGGTCGGTGCCGGGGGCATCGGCCACTACTATGAAGTCACGTTAGGATTTCTGGAATATGATAAGACGTGCATGATTATTATTTTCACACTAGCTGTCGTTCTGATCATCGATTATATAAGCACGAAGATGCGGGAGAAATTGTTATGACGAAATCCTGGAATGAAATTGTACTGAAACCGAAAAAAAACCGTTATCGATGGCTTATCTATGTACTGCTTGCTGCAATTTACATTTGGGCCTTTGCCGGCATTCCGTATACGGGAATCAAAGAAACGGCAGGTCAAATTACAGCAGCGATTATGTCCGGCATCTTCTCGCCTGACTGGGATTACGTTTACTTGCCTGATGGCGAGGACTTGCTCCGAGGACTGCTGGACACACTGGCGATTTCTATCTTAGGCACTATCATTTCTACGGTGCTCTGTATTCCGTTCGCCTTCTGGGCCGCAGTCAATATGAGCCGGTCAAAGTGGGTGTCCGGATCGGGTAAGCTGGTTCTAAGCTTTATCCGAACCTTCCCGGAAATCATCATGGCAATCCTATTCATCAAGGCAGTGGGACCCGGATCCTTTGCAGGCGTGTTAGCCCTCGGACTACATTCCGTCGGGATGCTCGGGAAGCTGTTTGCCGACGAAGTGGAGAACATGGACAAGGGTCCCACAGAGGCGCTGATCGCCTCGGGAGCAAGCCGTCTGCAAATCCTTTGGTTTGCCGTCATCCCCCAAGTCCTGCCTGGTTTTTTGTCGTACACGTTATACCGGTTTGAGATTAATCTGCGCTCCGCAACGATTCTCGGTGTGATCGGCGCAGGGGGCATCGGAACTCCGTTGATCTTCGCATTGAGCTCCCGCAACTGGGACCGCGTCGGAATCATTTTGCTCGGAATCATCATTATGATTACCGTGATTGATATGATTTCCGGAGCAATTCGGAGGAAGCTGGTGTAGTTTAGTCAGACCTTGGGGCAATGAATAAGTTGAGGTGAATCCTCCATAATAGGGAAAGTCGGGCTGGAGACGACCTTCATCAGCTCAAGCAGGAGCTGGCAGCCCTTCGGGGCCTGGGTGCAGAAGATACGGAAACTCAGGAACGCATCCGGATGGAGAATCAAATCTCGTTCATTATGAACAAGTGTGATATTAACCGTTAAAACAAACAACCGGACATCCAAATACGGAAGTCCGGTTGTTTTGTTTCCTGAATCATCAAATCATCAAGCCCATTTCTCTTGCCGCTTCCCTGAGCACCGGGGCATATTCACGTAGCGTCTCTGCAGACAGACGGTTAACCGGCCCTGACATCGACAGCGCCGCGGCAATTTTACCGCTCCGGTCTATAATCGGAACGGATACAGCCGCTGCGCCAGGCTCGCGTTCCTCAATACTTATCGCATAGCCCTTCTCCACAATTTCAACCAATTGACGGCGGTACTGCTCCTTGTCCACCACATCAGGCCAATTCGGCAAGTTGAGCAGCTCTTCTTGGTCCGAAGGAGACGCATAAGCCACCAGCACTTTGCTGGATGCTCCTACTGATAGCGGCAGTCGTGTACCCACCTGGGCAACCCGGCGTATCGCCTGATTGCTTTGTACGGCCTGTATACGGATACGTTCCGCACCATCCCGGAGATACAGGCTTACTGTTTCCCCCAGCCGATCGCGAAGCGATTCCATGGCGGGCAGCAGCAATACCGCCGGATCGTCACTGTGCGATAAATGCGTTGACAGCTCCCATATTTTCATCCCTAGCCGGTATTTGTCCGTTCGGCTATCCCGAACGACAAATCCTTTTTCCTCCAAAGTGGTCATCAGTCGATGTACCGTACTTTTATGCAGTCCAATGAGAGAGGAAATTTCCGTTAAAGCCAATTCATGATTCTTTGTAAAACACATTAATATATCAAGCGCCCGTTCAACGGCACGCACCGTTAATTTGCGATCTTCCATACCCGGTTTCCTCCTCTCGTGTTTCATCACATGAAACCTGGTTACAAGAATTATATGAAAAAAAAGACGGGAAGTAAACTGAAATTCCTCATTTTACATTTGTCTAACAATCTCCTAATTTACATTGACTTTGATCTCGTCCCGGCATACGATAATTATAATTTATAAATTTTCATTTTAATGAAAGAATTCATGGTAAGGAGGGGCCACTCATGAGCATGGTCACTGGTAATAACGCCCCACTCTCCCAAATGAACGATACAGCGACCGGTCTTTCTACCCGTATGATCCGGTTCAAACATATTTTTCTTGCTCTCATTTTGTCAGTCGTGTTCTTTCTCGTATTTTGCTTCATAGCTCTGCATGCCTATATCGCCTGGGTTTTGTCGAATCCTACCGTAGCCCCCCTCTACTCCAACCCAAAACTTGCGAAGGATATGGAATATGAGAATGTGCTTTTTCCTTCAATCGACGGGAAAAAGAATATGAGCGGCTGGTACATTCCTGCGGAAAACTCCTCGCGGACGATCGTATTTAGTCATGGTTACGGAGCCAATCGTGAGGAAACGTGGATTCCGATGTACGACCTTGCCCACTACGCGCACAATCTGAACTTTAATGTGCTCATGTTCGATTATGGTTTTGCATCCCAGACCAGCAAAGAGGTTGCTACTGGAGGTAAAGAAGAGAAACGGCAGCTTCTCGGTGCCATTCAACTGGCCAAGCAGCGTGGTGCGAAGCAAATCGTCGTCTGGGGTTTCTCCATGGGAGCAGGAACGGCTTTACAGGCTGGTTTGGAAACCAAGGATGTCGATGCAATGATACTCGACAGCTCTTTTTTGCTGGAACCGGACACCCTGTATCACAACATTAAAAACCAGATTGATCTGCCCCGCCATCCGTCACTTGAAATATTGGAGCTGTTGTTTCCTGTCTTGAACGGCACGAGTCTCGACCAAATTCCTTACACGGAAGTTAAAAAGAACGACTATCCGTTCCCGACGCTATTCATACACGGTACGAAAGACGACAAGGCGCCTTATCCGATCGCGGAAAAAATTGCGGCCAACCAGACCCATCCCGATTCCGATTCGTGGATTGTCGAGGGCTCACGTCATGAACTCATATTCCGGGAATATCCACGCGAGTATTTACGCCGAGTGTCCACATTCCTCGGAAAGCTGCAATCTCCCGACGGACCTATGCCTGAATAATATACCGGTACAGCTTAAACTTAATATGATCCACCCCAAAGTCCGCCTCATGTATCAGATGCGGGCTTTTTTCTGCTGTTCAACTTCATAATACAGGCTGGTATACGAATATAGTTTCATAGTGAAGGAATGTGACAGGAGGAATAGTTCATGCTGTATATTTACGGAGCGATGCTCCCGGCAAGGATTTTGGAAGAAGTCCGCTTCTGGAAACGTCAGGAGATGGAACATACGGAAGTCATTAAAGCGATTGTCCCCGGTCTCGAGGCTCCTTATGTCAAACTGCTAGACGATTGGGCTGTTGTATTCGGAGAAACGGAAAAGGTGGCGGATCAGCTGCTCAGTCAAGTCCTTGCTTCCCCGGGCCCGCTGTCTCCACAACTTATCGCCCAGATCGAACTGCTGCTGCGGGTCTCCATCGAACAATCGAAGGAATTCATACGCCATCTGTATATGATGAAGAGCAACAGTGCTGCCGTAAGGCAAGTCCCCCTTGCCGATACGGTACTGCTTCACATTATCCGGGAGTCAGAATATTTCATTGAGGTTCTGGAGGAGCTCAGCCAACCTGGGGCACTGAAACGTCTGATCGATCATCCTGATCTTATCCCAGGTGCTTTAAAGGACCCGGTAGCCACACCGTTTCAGGTCGAGGAAATTGAAGCCGTCATCCAAAGCGTCTCCTCCCCCCCTTCCAAGCAACAACCTGTCCCTATCGGAGGTCACCGTCTTCCTCCACTTCCTTATCCGTATAATGCGCTTGAACCATACATTGATGAGAAGACCATGCGCATCCACCATGACAAACATCATCAAAGTTATGTTGACGGTCTTAACAAGGCAGAGACCAAACTGGAGGAAGCTCGCAAAACCGGCAATTTCGATCTGATCAAGCATTGGGAGCGTGAGCTTGCGTTTAACGGCGCGGGCCATTATCTTCACACTTTATTCTGGACCATCATGAACCCGAAGGGCGGCGGAGCTCCCCAGGGAGAGCTTGCACAGCAAATCAAAAAAGATTTTGGAAGCTTCGAGCGATTCAAGAAGCAGTTTACGGAAGCGGCGGATAAAGTCGAGGGAGGCGGCTGGGCGATCCTGGTCTGGAGCCCTCGCAGCCACCGTCTAGAAATACTGCAGGCTGAAAAACATCAAAACTTGTCCCAGTGGGATGTCGTCCCTATCCTTGCCCTCGATGTATGGGAGCACGCCTATTATCTTAAGCACCAGAACAATCGCAAGGATTACATCAAAGACTGGTGGAACGTCATATATTGGCCAGAGGCAGCGGAGCGCTTCGAGCAGGCGAAGAAACTTATGTGGCAGCCTTTCTAATCTCTTCAAGTAGAAACGGCTATGCCGTCCTTTAAAGACGGCGGAAGTTTCAAAAAAAGGCTCCGCCGAAAAACCGGCGGAGCCTTCTCTATATCACTCATCTAAGATGAGTCTTAGTTCTTAATCAGCGACATAAATTCGGCGCGCTGTGCCGAATCGCTTTGGAATGTTCCCCGTACCGCCGAAGTAATCGTCTTGCTGCCGGGTTTCTTAACGCCGCGAGCACACATGCACAGATGCTCACCTTCTACTACGACCATAACACCTTGTGGTTGAAGCACCTCAACCATAATGTTCGCAATCTGGGAAGTGATACGCTCTTGTACTTGTAGTCGGCGCGTAACCGCCTCTACCAGGCGTGCAAGCTTGCTTAAGCCTGCAATCTTGCCACTAGGAACATAACCGATGTGCACTTTACCGAAAAACGGCGCCATATGGTGCTCGCATTGGCTGTAGTACACGATGTCCTTCACGATAACCAATTCCTCATGCTGCTCGTCAAACGTGACGCCGAGCACGTCACGGGGATCGATCTCGTAACCGGCAAAAATCTCCTCGTACATCCGTGTCACGCGGGCAGGTGTCTCCAGCAATCCCTCTCGCTCGGTATCTTCACCGATCAACTTAAGAATTTGCTCTACATGGTATTCAATCTGCTCACGATGTTCCCCAACTTTATTGTTAACATAATCTTTTACGCCCGCCACGGTATATCCCCCTTTCCGTTAAAAAACAAACGGTTATACTCTTAATCCTTTATTTACGCTTGCGTCCTTGGCCTTTGCCCGACGCAGGCTGGTTTTTCATCATTTGCTGCGCTTTCTGCATTTGTTTACCGTTCAGATTGTAACCCATCTGTTTAGCCATCTTTTGCAGCATTTGCGGATCACTTTGCATTTTCTCCAACTGTTTGCGGAGATAAAACACACCGATAAAAAATCCGCCGACCAGACCCACGATTAATGTAATAATCGGAATAACAATATTCATGACTTGACCACCTTTTACATACTAATATTTACCATTTAATGGCGCATATACGAACCTATCATAGCATGTCCTTTTGAGGACAGCAAATGAAAAAACCGTGGGTCTCTGGTCTTTTTACCGCCTGATTTTTAAAGGCCTTTACGATCCGGAAGATATCCTTCCAGCGTAAGCAGAGATCGTTTGATCTCCAGTCCTCCGCCGTAACCCACAAGCGTGCCGTCCATTCCAATTACACGATGGCAAGGAACGATAATCGGAACCGGATTTTTGTTATTTGCACCTCCGACGGCACGAACCGCTTTCGGCCGTTCTATGGCGTCAGCAATATCTTTGTATGAACAGATTTCACCGTAAGGAATTTCCTTAAGGGCTTCCCATACCTGCAGCTGGAACTGCGTTCCACGCATATCGAGAGGTATCGTAAATTCCTTCAATGTCCCCTCAAAATACTGCTTTATCTGAGATGTAACGTCAGCCAGACGCTCTTCATTGCGCTCATATCCGACACCTCCAGCCCAGGTCCGCGACCACTGCTGCAGCACAGCCTCTTTGACGGTAAAGGTGCCAAACTCAATCAAACACAGCCCCAGATCAGACGCTACAACCGTCAATGTTCCAATCGGCGTGTGTACCTCATTGTAATACAAAACATCACTTTCAATAGTCGGAGCAGCCATAGGTTCTACTCCCTTCGGTGCAATGTTGACCGAAGAGGTGCCTGGTGACTGCACATCCTGTCCTGCTTCTTCCGATTGTTGAGAGGAATGCTGGACGCCTTCTTGTTTCTCTGTCTCTGCTACTGCCTTAGTCTCCGGCTGCAATTTATTCAAGGCTTGTGTCAGCATGTTACGTACTTTATGATCCTGTTCCGATTTCATGCCTTTTTCTAAGTTGTTCAAAGCTTCTTCGCCTCCAATGCGGCCCAGAGCCCATGCGGCAGTTCCCCGCAGCTCCGGACGCGGATCTTTCAGCAGCACCTCGCTGAGCTTCGGTACTGCCGAAGCGTCTTTAAAGTTGCCAAGGGCGATCACGGCATTGCGCTGAATCGGTTTCCTCCCGCGCCATGCTGCCGAAGTATCGCCGAATGTTTCTTTAAATTCGCGGTTGCTCATATCAAGGATTGGGAGAAGAAGCGGCTTCGCCTTTTCGGGATCAGGCTGCAATTCCTCGTGCTGTGTCCAGTTCAAGCCTTTGTTCTTAGGACAGACGATTTGACAGGTATCACATCCATACAGCCTGTTACCGATTTTGCGCATCACTTCTTCATCCAGAAATCCTTTAGTTTGAGTAAGAAAAGATACACATCGCTGTGCGTTCAGCTGCCCCGGTCCCACGAGGGCACCTGTAGGGCAAGCATCAATACATTTGGTGCATTCTCCACAGTCTTCCGTCACCGGTGAGTCCGGCGGAAAAGGAATGCTGGTTACCATTTCACCAAGGTAAATCCAAGAACCGTATTTCGGAGAAATAATAGCACAGTTTTTAGCGCTGAAGCCGATTCCGGCCCGTTGCGAAACTGCTCTATCAACCAAAGCTCCGGTATCTACCATGCTCTCAAGGACTGCATCCGGAACACGTTCACGGATAAATGCCTCAAGCTTCGCCATCGCTTCCCGCAACACATGGTGATAATCCCTACCCCAAGCCGAGCGGGCCATAATCCCCCGATATTTACCGGGCTCCGATTTGGGCGGATTGCTCATTTTGGACGGATAGGCTACAGCTATTGCAATGATCGAAGCTGGAGTCGTTCCCGGTAGTGAGGGAGTGACCCTTTTATCAAGATCAGGCTCTTCGAACCCGGATTCATACCCTTTATCCCGGTGCTTTTGCAGAATCGATTTCAGCGACACAAACGGGTCTGCCGAAGCGAACCCTATATCATCAATGCCCATGCTGGGCGCAGCCCGCTTCAGCTCTTCTTTCAATTCCTCCCAAACGGAGGACGAAGGAGCGTAGGCTCCAAGTCGTGAAGTCATCTCCAGCGCCTCCTTTCCTGTTTGAGCCTTACAGTCCCTTTATTTTAGACAACGGCCAAAGAATAAACTCCGCCCGTCCTACGATGTCCGACTCCTTTACACTTCCGAATTCGCGGCTGTCCTTGCTCTTTCGAAGATGGCGGTTATCACCCATGACAAAATAACGGCCTTCCTCTAAGGTAACCGGACCGAAATCAGGATCTTCGATCGGAACGTCTGTATAAGGTTCCTCTTGCGCCTCACCATTCACATAAAGAATATGTCCCTTGACCTCGACCGTGTCACCTGGAAGGCCAATAACCCTTTTTACAAGAAATTCCTTTCTGTCCGGACCGGTACTTGGATCCTTCAGCACAATCACGTCACCGCGGTTTGGATCAGCAAAGCGGTATACCAATTTATTGATAAACAGCCGCTCGGACGCTTCCAGTGTCGGCTTCATCGATTCTCCTTTAACCATAGACAGATTAAAGACAAACATATTCAGTAGAACCATGATACAAAATGCAATGGCAATCGTCTTAACCCAATCCCACAGCTCAGCAGCCCAGCTATTCTTCTCGGCCGGTTTCCCTTGGGAATTCGATGCATCTCCATTCTCACTCGAACCCGGTGGAATTACTTGTCCCATGCTACACCTTCTTTACTATCAAGTTAGCCTCCACTTGGAGACCGCTATATAAATTGGTACATTAATAGAAAAGCATATCTCTCTCCCATTTGCAACGGTCGATAGATATGCTTCATATAGAAATAAATGTCGTTTCCCGCTTTTACGCGTCCATTTGGACACATGTCGTGAAACCAGTTTAATCCGATCTGACCATTACGGCTGAGCTACTATGCTCAGCTTCTGGAAGGCTGTCAGGATTTTATTTGCGCCGTATCCCATCGCTTCATACAACGGCATCGCAGCTGCATTATGTTCATCACCGGCAACGAGAATCCGGCTGACCTTACGGGATTGGAACCGCTGTTCCATAGCCTCGACAAGGGCTTTTCCAATTCCTTGTCTACGGTAATCGGGATGAATGGCAATGCGGTAATAACACCCACTATTGCGTTCGATGGTCCCAATCAAGGCACCAACAATTTCGCCATCTTCTTCTGCTACCATAATCAGGTCTGAATCCCAGGCAAGCTGTCTGGAAAAAGGTTCCATCGTATTTTCGTAGCATTCTTCCGACAAAGCAATCTGTAAAAGCTCAGTTACTTGGTTACAGTCACTCAACTGAAAGGAACGAACATGCATCTCAAAATCTCCCTTTTCGTTAGCATGATGCGGTTTACGCGGCTTACAATTAAGTATTCCGTTGATGCAAACCTAACATTAATAATTACTACAAAAAATGCGAAAATCCTGCGTTCTTGTCCATTAAACCACATATTACTCCAGAATTCACGAGTTTTCTTTTGAAAACGCTTTATATGAAGCGGTTACATTTTAATCGCTGGCTAAATTTCTATCTTTGTCCTTCAAATCAAAAAAATGGATTCGTATCCCGGACTCACTTTATAAAAAAACAGCACCCTTCCGGCTAAATACCGAGAAGAGCGCTGCTCTTTAAGATAGAATCTTCTTTTACTGCAGGACCACTGAATCGCCGGCCTTAAGTCCTGATAAAACTTCTGTTTTGTCCAGCGTTACCATACCGATCTTAATATCCTGCCGCTCAATTTGACCATTTCCCTTGTCCACCATAACGTACGATTCGCCGCCTTCAGTCAGAACAGCAAGCTTCGGAACAACAATGGCTTTATCCTTCTGTTCGCTTACAATCTCACCGTTGAGCGTCAACCCACCGATTAAGCGGTCATTTTTAGGTAGCGAGATGATAACCTTAAACTGTGGTGTCTGGGAAGTTTGCTTCTCCTGGGTGACCGCCTCAGCGAATTTTGCCACTTCCACCACTTTTCCCTTTAGGCGCAGGTCCTTAATGGAAGGCATCTTCACCTCGACAGCCATGCCCGGTTTAATGCTGAATACATCATTTTCATCTACATATGCCACAAAGCGCAGAGAGTTTAAATCAACTATTTTTCCGATATATTGATTCGCTGTCACCGATTGCGGCTGCGGCTTTTGCGTGCTGTCGAACAGAAAAATCCCTGAATCCGGTGATCTGTACGTAGACAGATTCAATTTGTCATGCAAGTCAGCCATCGCCTGACGTTCAATAATGTCGTTTACTTCTTCCAGCTGACTGCTCAGCTGCGCATTTTCCTGCTCGGTTAACGTCTTAAGTTGCTCGGCTAACGCCTTAAGTCGTTCGGCTTCCGTAGCTCCAAGTGGGGCATTGTCCAAACCCTGATTCAAAATGAACTCCTCTAGTTCCTGCTCCTTCTTCTTCTTCTCCTGCTCCTGCTTCTTCTTCTCCTGCTCCAACTTCCGCTTCTTCTGCTCTGCTTCCTTCTGTTGAAGCTGCTGGCGCAGCTCTTTTTGCTCCAGGTTAAAGAGAATGTCCCCTTTCTTGATCTGTTGGCCGTTCACTACTTTCCAGGATGACACCTTCGCTTCAAAAGGTGTGTATACATTCGTTTCCCGTCCATACTCGGACCTGCCCTTGACCTGAACGGTCGACATGATGGTTTCCTCGGTTACAGGAAATGAAATGACCTGCGGCTCTTCCATCATGGGATCGACAGGTGCTGCCGGCTTCATCTTTCCATATCCCCAATAGCCCACGAAGGCCAGAACAGCGACAAGCACCGTCCATTTTATGATCTTCTTCATGCTCCTTAGCTCCCTTTCCGATGCTAATTCATAATCCTAATCCCGCTTAATCGCGAGCAATGCATTGGTTCTTGCGGCGCTGATCGCCGGATAAATACCTGACATGACCCCTGTCATCACAGCGAATGCAATTCCAATGGGCAGCGTGTCCAGTGTAACTACAACCTGCAGCCCCGACATGCCTGCAGAAGCTGTAATGAATGAATTCAGCCCGGTGACAATCAAATTAGCGAATACGATACCAAGCAGACCGCCCAAAAACCCAAGCAAACTGGCTTCAACAATGAACATGTTGCGGATCTGCGGCATATTGGCCCCGAGCACTTTCATAATGCCGATTTGCCGTCGACGCTGATGCGTAGACATCGTCATGGCAACAATAATAGATATGGAGGCCAATAACAGAATGAATACACCAACGCCCAGTGCGATCGCCTTAAATGTGTTCATTTGAGAGGCAATCTGATCGCGCATCATCAAATTGTCACTCGCGTTGAGCGAAAGCTTTTGAATCAATTCTTCCAGCGGCTTAATGCTTTCGAGATCATCCACTTTAATCGTAAGGGAATCGTATACCCGCTGTTTCGGAGCCGTGCCTCCCTGTGGACTTAGGCTGTTGCTAAGCCATTCCGCGGTTTCAAAAGATACATATGCCTGACGATCATAAAAAGCAAATTGAGCATTTTCTCCCACGGGGACATCGAGCACGCCCCCTACATAAAGCTGCGGGCTGAGTACTGTCTTTTCGTTCTCCCATCGCTCCATTTGAATGTTTTTGCCGTACATATCCGAAACCATGCTTTCATACATTTGCCATTCTTCCCACAGCTTCGGGTTTTCGGGATCTGTACTCATCATTTGGTTCAATCGTTCACTTGTCTGCTTATCGATCCACCCTGTTGTGGCTCCATAGTTGAACACAACGGCACCAAGCTGCTCCAAAGGGCCACCCTGTTTAAACTTATTCCCCTGTTCTTTAAGCTGCGAGAGATCCATGGCGACAAGAGACAGGTTTTGGTTAACTAAATTATCTGACGATATGGACCTAAAGTTTCCGACCCGTTTAGTAGCTATCGCGGATTTAACATGATCAAAGCCTTTAATCACTTCAAGCTTATCGTCTGTAAGCAAGCCGCGGTCCCATCCGGCGGATTCGCCCGATCCACTGGCACCGCCACTGGCACCGCCACCGCCACCGCCACCGCCACCGCCACCGCCACCGCCCGAGCTTTGGGGGGTAACATTAATTTCGTCAAGCTTCAGGCTCCCTATAATCTCTTTCTCCAAATAGCTCTGAGCGGAGTTACCGAGGCTAAGGGCAACAATAATCGCCGCACAGCCGATGGAAATACCGGTCATGCATAAGGCAGTAACTACTTTACGGCGCTTAATCTGACCCCATGCCAGCCGCATACTGTCTGCAAGTCTCACTTGCCATCGCCTCCCTCATCCGCGCAGGCCGGGGCACCGGACAAAACCGGGACAGAATACATCGCCTTATCAACTGTTTTTGGGGCCTGATAGTCCTCCGGCTGCACCAAAAAACCGTCACGGAGCATGATCGTTTTTTTCATCTGCGCGGCGACTTCCATCTCATGGGTTACGATGACAAAGGTCGTGTTCATCGATTGGTTGAGGTTCATCATGATACTGATAATTTCCTCTTCTGTTTTAGTATCCAAGTTGCCTGTCGGCTCGTCCGCAAAAATAACGGAAGGCTCAGTGATCAGCGAACGCGCAATACTAACACGCTGCTGCTGTCCGCCGGACAGCTGGGCCGGATACATTCCGGACTTATCGCCAATCCCCGTCATTTCAAGAAGCTCCATCGCTTTCTTGCGGCGTTTAGACGATGAAATGGACTGAAAAACGAGCGGAAGCTCTACATTTTCCCGAATCGTCAGCGTAGGGATGAGTTCATATGCCTGAAAAATAAATCCGATGTGCTTGCGCCGAAACTCTGCCAGCTTGTTTTCCCCAAACTTAACGATATCCTGATCAGCAATATAAATATGGCCTTCTGTCGGCTTCATCAGCCCTGCCATCAAATTGAGCAGAGTGGATTTGCCCGACCCGGAGCTGCCCAGAAGAGCGATCATCTCCCCTTTTTGGACTTCAAACTGAATGTTATGAAGCACCTTCAGCACTTCATTGCCATTTTTGAAGCTGTGCGACACATTTTCCAAACGCAGCATGTTCGCGTTTCCTTTCTGGTCCTTGATTTTACCTGTCTTCATACGGATCCTCGTTCAGCTGCACCGTCAAATTATAACTTTGGCTGCCAAGCGTAATTCGCTCGTTCTGGAATTCATCCACCAGTGTCAAGTTAACCCATCCGCCTCTGATCTTCTTATATAACTCATCAGTCAGTTCAAATGAAGCTGTCCGCGTGCCCGGAACCTGGATGTCTGTGCCCGGCGTAAGCGTACGCTCCTGCGTCTGCCCAAAATGGTCTTTAATGATTAAAATCAACTTGTGACCAGCATCGGCAGCGGTTATGTTCTCGCTGCGTTTCACGTCAAAAGTGACCTTCAGTGAGATTGTAGAGCTGCCTTCCTGCAGATTGCCTACCGCCTTAGTAACCGAGACGTTGTAAGGAAACCAATTTAACTGGGTCAGTGAGGAGCTTACAGCCGGTCTCACTGGATTGAGCATTAGCTTCTTCACACCCAGAACACCGGTTATGTCTTTGCCCGGTTCCGCAAACTTGCCTTCGGACATCGCAGTGCCCACAGCAAGACCTATATCGCTCGCGGCGCCCTTCGGCACCCTTGCCCAAAAGACGACCGACTGCTTGGCACCAGGTTGAAGTGCGGTTTCCGGCTGTACGGTGTCCGCTTCATAAATTTTTCCGTCTGTGCTTTGGAAATACCCTTTCAGCCGCGCTGCCTGCATCCGGCGCTGCTCACTGCTTGTCAGTGTTAACTCGGAGTATATAATATCTGAGTCCACTCCCTCATAAATGACCGTCCGCCGTTCTTGCGCTTCGGCACGTTTACCTGGTGTCGCGATGGAATAAGGCTCCCCTTTATCCAAAACCTTGATCGACTGCATGGTTGTTCCTGACGTGGTCAAGTTAAGGAAAGGTGCTTTTGCCGTATCTTTTTGGGTAAACAACTCAAAGCGGAGTGAACGAATATTTTGGGTATAAGGAATCCGTGTCAAGACATACACCTCGGTCGATGCCCCGGGGGCAATCAAGGAACCTTGCTCGTCCGCAATAACCTCGGAACTAGCCAGAACTGTCTTTTCGTCCGCTTTTACATTCACTTTCAGTTCAGGCAGCAGTGTTGAGTTCCAGTCTTGAGTATTGCGCAGACGCAACTTGGCGACAACGAGGTCCTTATCCTCCCAAGGAAGGCGTTGGATGGATTCCAGTGTATACGCAAAACCATTTGCCGTCTGCGCGCCGTATTCCACACCGATGGATGCTTTATGTTCAGGTTGATAAGACAGGCCAAAGTATGCAATCGGCACGATCATTCTGCCCGAGGCATCGGGAGCTGCAGATGTGTTGCCAGGCTCAGCCGGATTTACAGGCGATTTGGACGGAAGACCGGAACCGGACGGTTCAATCATTTGCAGTTTTAACCGATCCTGCCTGAGATTGAGCGGGAGCGGAATTTCCATCGAAATCGTTTTCTCCTCCGCAGGCCGTAGCGTTATCGTCGCCGCTTTATCATCCGGAATGTAAGGATGATAAGTTCCTTCCGAAGCTTTAATCGCAAACTCATAGGCAGGAACCTCCACCGGTTTATTGCCTTTGTTTTTGAAAGTCATTTCGATATTCCATAAGGCCTGATCACCGGATGCCCGTATAGTAGCGTGACGAACCTTGGCATCGACACGATTTCCTTGGAGTGTCAGCGCTTTAACAGATCCTGGCGCAATATCCCAATTGGGAGCTATTGCGTCAGGCAGCTTGAATGATGCGGTAGGCAGAGACAGCTTTAGCGTTTCATCGTTTTCCGTCCACAAGAAGCGTAAGTCCTTTGTTTTAAGATATGAAGGAATTTCAGTTATGTAATAAACGAGTTTCTTCTCTTTCGGCTGAACAGGTGATCCATCTTTTCCGGCTTCCGGCTGAAGAAGGAAAGAAGTACCGCTGCGTGTTACCAAATACGGGTCGTAACTGCTGTCTGTCCATACCATTCCGCCGCGATTTGTAATATACATTCCAACCTTGGCCATTACTTTGCCATTATACTTAATGATTTGCAGGGATTCCGTCTGAACGGTAATCGGTGTTCCGCCCAGCTTCAGCATAGTGCTCGCCCCAGGTGCCACAGCGGGTGAATAGTTCGTCGGCAATTTATACGCTCCTACACGCTGCAGATAGCCTTTTACTTTCGGATTCCATACATCCATAGCCACCTTCATGCCGGATAAGGAGCCTGTACTAATCTTGGCATAGTAGGTCACGCTCAAACTTTGGCCGGGTCCGACCCCTTTTTTAGTGATGTCGCGGGTAATCGGATTTGCTGCGGTTACAGAACCGTCGGGCAGCACCACTCTAGGAAAATAAGTAACAAGCCGTGCTGTGCTTTTGCCCTTATTTTTATAATTCAGCGTAAACACAGCCACATGGCTGCCGTTCTGCTGCCAGACATCTGCATGCTCTAGAGCTGCAGAGACACTGTTACCGAGCCCTATGTTCCCGATCGGAGTTAACGTTTTCTTTGCTGAGACCGGCACGTTAGTCTTTCCGGCTGCCGCATCGGCTTGCGGTGAGGCAGCAAGCACCGCGCCTAGCAAAATGGCTGTCACTTTGACCATTTTAGTATTCATTTATAGAAATACTCCCTTCAGATCCGCCATATCCACTCTCCAAGTTTCATGGTCAGGTTAATGGATTTGTTTACGGTTATATATGTAACGAAAGACTTCGTCACAAAGTTTGCGTGTTATATGTATCGAAAGATGTCATTATACAAGTTTTTGTGTTAAAAACGGGTTCACCTCCGACTTTTCAAACATAAAAGTTGATTTAATCCCCCCGAACGGTTTAATATATGTATGTAGCCGAATTACATATTGTATTTCTCCGGGTGATAAAGGCTTCCAGATCTAGGAAGGCCCTTTAATCATAACCAAAAAAAAACTATATTTACAGGAGGTATTTTCATTATGGCATTTCAATTACCACAGCTTCCTTACGCAAACAACGCGCTCGAGCCTCACATCGACGCACAGACGATGGAGATTCACCATGACCGCCACCATAACACCTATGTTACCAATTTGAATGCAGCGCTTGAGAACGCTCCTGAATTTGCGAACAAATCGCTGGAAGAACTCATCAGCAACCTTGACGCTATTCCAGAGAGCATCCGTACTGCTGTTCGCAACAACGGCGGCGGTCATGCAAACCACTCCCTCTTCTGGGAAATTATCGGACCAAACGGCGGCGGCAATCCTACCGGCGCTTTGGCTGAAGCGATCGACAGCGAGCTTGGCGGCTTCGATAAGTTCAAAGAAGACTTCGCAAAAGCAGCTACTACCCGCTTCGGAAGCGGTTGGGCATGGCTCGTGTTGAAAGACGGCAAACTGGCTGTAACCAGCACTCCTAACCAAGACAGCCCGATCATGGAAGGTCAAACTCCTCTCCTTGGATTGGACGTTTGGGAGCATGCTTACTACCTGAAATATCAAAACAAACGCCCAGATTACATCTCCGCTTTCTGGAATGTTGTAAACTGGGAAGAAGTTGGCAAACGCTACGACAACGCGAAGTAATTGCCGCTAAAAACCACATACAAGTTGAAACGCTATCGTTCTTCACTATGGACGATAGCGTTTTTTTGCGAGAAATATAAGCCAAGTCGCATCAAGCCGGATAGCGGCACCAAAAAGTTGGAATAAAAGTTTGACCATCTTTGATTTTTAACTGGAAATCAGATATGATAAAGATACGATTCTTGTCCTTCGCAATGCATGCATATCGTGTTTAAAGGGCCATTTTGATTATCGATAGAGTGCTTCGCAGCTAAGTTATTCCGTTACCGTGATATAAACTCATTGCATCAACAAGCTGCTCGTATCGACCTACTCATACGGCGGCTTTTTATTGTCCCATGTTGCGATTATTATGATTCCGTAGAAAAGGAGGCGGGGACTTGCCAACGGTAAGAGATATAGCACGTGCAGCGGGTGTATCGCCGGCGACCGTATCGCGGGTTCTTACGGGTAAAGGAAACACATCCTCCGAAGTGAATGAAAAAGTAGAGAAAGCGATACGGGAGCTCGGGTACGTGCACAACCCAAAGGCGAAGCCGAACGCTCCGGGCGCCGAATCCCGCACCATCTGCTATACAATCGCACGTGAACCTAGCGAAATTTTTGGGAATCCGTACTATTCCAATGTGCTCCTTGGTTTATCCAACGCTACTCAAAAATACGGATATGAATTGCAGATTTCCGCCTTTCGCTCTGTCGATCAACAAATCGAGAAATGCTTGGCGCTATACCGGAACAAAAGAGTGAATGGCTTTATTTTATCCGGCGTCATGTCGGCGGACAAAAGCTCGCTGATTCAAAGCCTGCAGCAGCATTCCATTCCATTCGTCATGATCGGGCGCAGTCTGCAGCACAATGTTTTTTGCATTCATAGCGATAATTTCCGGGATGGGTATGTCACGGCCCAGCATTTGCTGGACGAAGGGTACCGGCGTATCGTGTTCCTGACCGAGAGTCTGGACGTCGATGTCGTGCGCGACCGGATCGCAGGGTACAAGCAGGCGCTACACAGCAACGGTCTGGAGGCGGGAGACGACGACGTCGTCTTGTGCGGCTCGAAGGAAGCGGACATGATTGCTGCTCTGGACGAATACAGCTCCGGAGGCAGAGCATTCGACGCGATTATCGCTGCTGACAGCGTGTTGGCGCTCGGTGTATTGAAGTATTGCCGGGAGCGCGATTTGCGCGTTCCGGAAGATGTCGGCATCATCGGCTTCAACGATGCCGCCTTTCTTAACAAAATCTCCCCATCGATCAGCTGCACGACCATTCGAGGGGAGCATCTCGGTCTAGAAGCGCTGGAGATGCTCATTGAGCTGATGGACGATCCTGAGCGCATTAATAAGAACAAGACGGTAACGCTGCCTTCCGAGCTTATCGTTCGCCAATCGACACAACGGACAAGACATTCCTCATCCCATACATGAAGTAAGAGAGGGCGGATATTCCGCCCTCTCTCTCATTCCCACTTCAATTCAATTCCTACACATCATAGCGTTACTCTATTTTTACAGCAGTCACGCCTGGTATCGCCTTCAAGAGCTCAACCAGATCGCTCATCAGCTTTTTTTTCGGCATTACAATTGTGATCATCATCTGCAGTGGCAGAGCTGCCTCTTCCATCGGTTCCGGCGACTCCGCATCGGCCACGTTCATGTTCCGGATCTCTACCCGCTCCGCAATCAGTTGCTTCGAAATCATGCCCAGCGTATCTGGGCCTCCGGAACAGGTGACTTCTACCAACAGCGCCTTATTTGCTACCAGATAACGAAGCTCGATTTTGTTCAGCACCTGCAAGGAGAGGAACACGAGCCCGCAGGTTAAAATGGCCGGGAGATAAAATCCTGCGCCTACCGCGAGTCCTATCGCGGCCATTACCCAGAGCGTAGCGGCCGTAGTCAGTCCTTTGACGGACATGCCTGTTCGAATAATCGTCCCCGCGCCGAGGAAGCCAATGCCGCTGATGACCTGTGCCGCCAGACGGGCCGGATCGATCCGAACATTCGGCTCATCGACGAAGGCGTTGAAGCCATAAATGGACAGCAGCATAATAAGCGAAGAGCCGATGCATACCAAAATATTGGTGCGGAATCCGGCAGCATGCTGATTCATCTCCCGCTCGAAGCCGATAATGCCTCCAAGCACAAGCGCAAGAAGCAATCGCAGACATATACTTGCCGTGTCCAACGTCCAAGGGCTTGTCACCGTATCTCCCCCTCTCGTCACTACTGTTCTAATCTAATTTGCACATAAAAACTCCCGCAGGTTCTATCTCTAGCTCGCTTCCCTATGTTTTCGTTGCCCCCGCAGTCAGCCCGGAAATAAGGAAACGCTGCAGGAACAGGAACACCACGGCAATCGGAATGGCAATAAGCATCGATCCCGCTGCGAACCGAGTGAAATTGTTGCTGAATTCCTGATTGACCAGGTTGAACAAGCCGACGGCGAGTGTATAGTTCTCCGAGCTTCGAATGACGATCCGCGGCAGCAGGAAGTCCATGAACGGCGTCATAAAATTGAACAAGGCAACCACGGCCAGAATCGGCTTCGCCAGCGGCAAAATAATCTGGAAGAAAATCCGGAAATGGCCCGCTCCGTCAATCTTGGCCGACTCGTCCAAATCCCGCGGGATCGTGTCGAAATAGCCTTTGATCAAAAACGCGTGCATTGGAATGGAGGATCCGACGTAGACCAGAATCAAGCCAGCCAGCGTATCCAGCAGTCCTAAGAGGTTGAGCAAAATATAAATCGCGACCATCCCCATTAATACAGGGAACATCTTGATCAGCAGAAGCGCGTACAGACCGTTCTTGCGCCCTCTGAAGTTATAACGCGAGAACGCATACGCCAGGAACGTCGTGACAATAAGCGACAGCACCGTCTTCCAGCTGGCGACAATCAGCGTATTTTTGTACCACAGCGCATATTGACTGTCCGGACTGGAGAACAACCAGGAGTAATGCTCCGTCGACCAGTTCTCCGGAATTATTTTTGCACTGTATAAACTGGTCCCCGGATTTAGCGAGACGCCCATGGCCCATACCAGCGGATACGCAATCACGATGAACATGAACAAAATGAACGCGTAAATGCCGGTGAGCTCTAATCTCGATTTCCATCTCGTACTCATTAGATGTTGCCCCCTTCCTTGAAAGATCGGGTTCTCCTGAATTGGAAAAAGGCTACGGTTGCCACAATCAGACCCAGAATAATGGAAATGACGGCCGCCATGTTGTAGTTCAACGTTTCAAAGGTAAGCTTGTACACCCATGAAATGACGATATCCGTCGACCCTGCCGTCTGGCCGCGCACCGGCGGACCGCCTTGGTTGAACAAGTAAATCAAGTTGAAGTTATTGAAATTGCCCGTATATTGCATAATGAGCAGCGGAGCTGTCGCGAACAGGACATGTGGAAGCGTAATGAAGCGGAATCTTTGCCACTTGCTCGCTCCGTCAACCTCCGCCGCCTCGTACCAGTCGCCTGATATACTTTGGAGCACCCCCGTGAACAAGGCGAACACAAAGCTGAAGCCCAGCCATACTTGAATAATAATAATGGCTACCTTCGTCCATAGCGGATCGGACATCCACGGAATGGACAAGCCTAACGGGCCCAATATTTGCCGGTTCACCGCGCCGAATTGATCATTGAACATCGCGGCAAACACGAGAATGGATACGAATGAAGGAACGGCCCATGGCAGAATGAGCATCGTCCGAATGAATTTTTTGAATTTGACGCGTTTGTCGTTCACGATCACCGCCAAAAACAAGGCGAGCGCAATCTGCAGCGTCGACGCGACAAACGTCCATACGAGCGTCCACGACAGCACGGAGAAGAACGTATTGCGCCAAATCGGAATGGAAAAAATATTTTTGAAATTTTCAAATCCTACCCAATCCAGCAAATGACGGGGTGGCGAATTATAAATGTTGTAATTCGTGAATGCCAAGGAAACCATGAACAATAGCGGCAAAATAAGCACGAACGTAACCATGAAGATGCCGGGCCCGACGAATAGATAAGGAACCCCTTTATCCCATGCCTGCCTATAGCCTTCGCGAAGCGTCGTTACCTTCCAGCCTTCGCGGATTTTAAGGGCATCGTTGCGCGCATCGGTCAAGTTAATCCAGTAGAAAATAACAAAGAAAATGGTCAATATGATCGAAATAATGCCTTGAATGAGCAAGGAACGTGAGTCGTCCACCCCTTGCAACGTGCCCAGCGTCCAAAGCCCCCAATACCCGATGTTCAAAAAATCAGCGAACACGAAAAAGAAGGATAAAAATAATACAAAAAATAATGAACCCTTTATATATCTCCGGTTATACAGTTGCCCGAGCCCCGGGATACCGGACAGCAGCATCGCCAACTTGGCATTATGCGAACTGGTTTTCGGCTTGTCGGTTCGTGTCTGCGGTTCTCCCAATCTAATCAAGCCTCCTCTTTGACATCCGCAATGCAACGTCAATTGGATTGGGGTGCGAAACCCGCACCCCAATCCGATCATCATTCCTTATTTATTGGCGTTGTTGATCGCGATTTGCTCTTTGATTTGAACGACTGCTTCATCCAGCACCTCTTTGGTATCCTGACCTTTCGCCAGGAACACGAGCGCATTTTTCATCGGCTCCCATGTCTGGGAGATTTCCGGATTATTCGGTGTTGGTGTAGCGAATTTGGACTGCTCGGCCACAGCCGAGAAGTAAGGGTGCTTCGTAATGAGATCGCTTTCTAAAATCCCAGGACGCGCTGGAATTTCTCCGGCCGTTTCGAAATGGCTCGCGCCGTTCTCGTCATTGGTAATGAACAGAGCTAACTCGGTCGCCCATTCCTTATGTTTAGAGAATGGGGACAGCACCAGTCCTTTGACACCCAGGAAGGAAGGCGGGCGTTGGCCGTTGGCAAGCTTCGGCAGCGGGATAGCACCCAGCTTATCTCCAAGCGCCGATTCATAGTTTTTGATCGATGATGGCACCGAGACGACGGCACCAACCTTTCCTTCTTTGAACAAGCCGTCGATCACATCACCATTAATCGATTCCGGAATAAGCCCCTTTTCGAACCATGATTTGATCAGATTTGCGCCTTTGACAGCGCCTTCATTATTCAAGCCGATATCGTCCACGTTATAGCCTGTATCTTTGTCATATCCGAAAATATAACCGCCATTACCCTGCAGGAACATGTTGGCGTAATAGAAATTCGTCGCATCGAACAATAATCCATATTCATCCTTCGATACATCGGTGAACTCCAAAGCGAATTTCTCCAGTTCTTCCCATGTTTCCGGCGCCTTTGGCATAAGCTCCTTGTTGTAGAACAAGGCTGTCGTCTCGATGACCATTGGCAGGTTATATATTTTGCCGTCAATCGTTACAGCCTGGATCGCCTCAGGCGAATACTCGCTAATCTGCTCTTCACTGATCTGGAACGGCTCGGCCAGCCCTTGCAGCACGTTGCGGCCCATGGAATTATGGGTGGCGCTCCACAGATCAGGCCCGCGATCGGCCGGTCCATCAAGTGAGAACGCTTTCGCTTGTTCGCGCGGGTTGAACGGAATGACTTCCACGTTAATGCCCGTCTTCTCGGTAAATTTTTTCGTAATGGCCCGCATTGAATTTAATTCAGGCTCATTTTCAGGACCCCATATTTTCAGACGGTCCGGCTTCGGCGGCATCTCCCCTTCTTGTTGCTGGGCCGTATCCGGTTTGGCCTGTTCCGCATCACGCTTCGGCCCGCAGGCCGCAAGCGACAAAACGACGGTTAATGAGAGCAGCAGCAATAACATTTTCTTTGCCATACTTAAGTTCCCCCTTGAGTCTATGATTGAAATCTATTCGTATACGTGCGGACCAAGATGGTCTTTATGCAACGTTACACGCTCACATTGGCCTTGCGAACCGAGAACATAGTGCACAATCGCCGCATTATATACGGGATGAACGTCCCCGGGATTGACGATTTGCTTCAAATCCGAGGTCGACTGACCATGTCCGAATACTGCAATATGCGCGTCAGTTCCGTAATAAGCGGACAGCTTCGCATCAATAAATTTCTGGACGCGTTTGCGGACGATCGCATGATTCTCCGGCCAGGTCGGCCACCATTTTTGCTGCATATCCTGATATTCCACGAATTTCGTATGCGGGAATTCCTCCACAATCTGCGAGCAGGCTTCCCAATCGTAATCCCGGTAGTCTTTCCATTCCTCATTGAAAATCTCGGACATTTCAGGAATTAGCACAATCCCTAGACCCTGGTCCTTGGCAAAAGGTGTCGCCGTCTGAATGACTCTGCGCAGCGGGCTGCAAAATATCACATCCAGTTTGATATCTTTAAAAAACGAAGGGATCTGCTCCGCCTGCCATCGTCCCACTTCCGACAAACTGCAGTTCGGCCCGCCTCCTTGTCCAATATTCATCGTCGATTGTGCATGGCGAATGACATATAAGTGCATAGATCATGTTCTCCTCTGTGTTGTTAGATTTATCCGCTCCGAAAGCTGCCGGCAGCCAAGCCTGCCCGTTCGTACTCCCCGATCCGCAGATGCCCCGTATCGTTCAACTTCAGCAGTTCGGTCTCTTCCTCGCCAAAAACGATATGGTTTACCCCCGTATTTTCCTGAGGAAAACGGATATGTGCGGCTGATGGAATGCCGAGCGTTTCGCGGAGAAGATATTCATTAAAATTGCCGTGACAGAATACCGCAATCCGCTGCTCTCCGCACGCCCGGAGCTGCCGCAGCGCTTCCTGCGCGCGCCGCCCGACAGTCTCGGGGCGATCTCCCCCCGGGCATTCCCATCCATCCGTCTCTATCGTGTCCTCGAATATAGCTTCCGGGACGCTCTCCAATAATGACTGCTGGGAAAGACCGATAAACCGGCTGCCTTCCCTCACTTCATACAA
Source organism: Paenibacillus uliginis N3/975 (assembly GCF_900177425.1). Taxonomy (NCBI): domain Bacteria; kingdom Bacillati; phylum Bacillota; class Bacilli; order Caryophanales; family Paenibacillaceae; genus Paenibacillus; species Paenibacillus uliginis. Next base: position 5,407,517 of record NZ_LT840184.1, read on the forward strand.
CGCTTTCATCACATGAATCGGCAAACCGAGCAGTCTTGCCAGCGGCTGCGCCGACTGCATCGCCCGAATCAACGGGCTGGCATAGATGGCGCGGATGCCACGCTCCCTCAAATAGATCGCCACGCGAGCAGCTTGAGCGTGGCCCTGCTCGGTCAGCGGCGAATCCGGCATATCCCGGTCCGGCTGCGTATTGCCGACTGATTGTCCATGCCGTACTAGATATAGCTCCATAATTGCTCCTTCGCTTGCTCTGTAATCTTTGAAACCACATGCAATCCGATCTGCGGGCCTATCGCATTCCCGCAGATCTGTGCCTGAGTGCCTCTATCTGACCTGCAAGGAAGTTCTTGCGGTCGATTGACGAATCATTAGCTTAGATGGAAGCGTCACGTTTTTTTTGAGACTCATCGTCTGCGGTTCATTCATGATCTCGTTCAGCAAATGAAACGCTTCCGCCCCCAGGTTGGCCCCATTCATCTCCACACAGCTTAATGTCGGGGATACCTTGACCAGATAAGGGGCGTCATTGAATCCGATTATCCCCACTTCTTCCGGAACGCGCAGACCCTTCAGCTGACAGAACTTCAAAACGCTAAGCGACATGACGCTGTCCATCGTGATGACGCTGTCAACGACGACGCCTTCATCAAGCAGGCGCTGCAGCGCATCCATGATATCCTCTTCTTCCGGTCCCGCCTGCACGATACGCTTGGGGCTCGCGTCCAGTCCGCCTTGCTGTACTGCTTGGCTATAACCGGATATTCTCGCCGCGAAAACATCCAACTGCGTGTCCTGCGTCAATACAACGAGATTCCGGAATCCGGTGTCAATCAGATGCCGAGCGGCCATATATCCGTCCCGCATATTATCGTTATGGACGGAGAATACGTCATGGCGGAACGTGCGGCCGATAATGACGAACGGAATATGCTCTTCATGAAAGGTTCGCAGTAGCCGATCCTTGTCAGCCGACAAAATCCCGGTCAAGATAAACCCATCGACCTTGTTTTGCTTGTACAGCTGCAAGCATTTCTCGATCTGCTGATCGACGTTGTGGAACACCGCCAGCTGCAAGTCCATGCCATGCTGCTCAACAGCGCTCGATACCCCGTACAGCACGCTGTCGAAGAACGGGTTACCGAAGATATGCGTCGAGTTTCGGGCGATGGTCAAGCAAATGGTCCTGTTGCTGGCGATGAGAGGCTTGGCGCCTCCGGTGCGAACATAGTTCGTCTTCCGAATCGCCATCTGAACTCTTGCACGGACATCTTCCGAGGTATTGCCTTTATTCGATAACACTCTTGATACGGTTGCTGGAGATACGCCAGCCAATTTTGCTACATCCTTGATGTTGGCCACGAAATCCCCCCTGATACCTCGTGAAACATTAATTGAAACAAATGAAACACGATTCATTCATATTAAACCATACTTCTCTCGGTTTGAAAAGATAAAATGTCGTTTTTGGCTTAAATTCTTTTATTCCATGAAAAACAAAGGTTTTTACTTGTTATTTTTATGAAACAATCACAATTTTGTTTCATTGTTTCATTTATAATGAAACAAAATCACCTCCTGTGCAAAATGACAGTGAGGTGATTTCATCGTTTCATATCGAACTGGGTGAATATCTGCATTCTTCTCAATTGGTTTATTCCGTCTTTCTTGAATCCTTCCCGTCTTTGGTTACCCGAAGGATGGCAAGGGCTCCTTTCTGTGCGTCTTTAAACTGATGGCTAACTATGGGATAGTCACCCTCCTCCTTAACCGTAAACTCAACCACCGCTCCGCCGCTTGCCGGCAGCATAACCGTTTGCATGCCGTATAAAACATTTTGAGGATTGCCGTCCAAGTATACTCGGTCCATCACAGTGCCAACGATGTGAAAAGAGCTCACCTGGTTCGGTCCCGCATTATTGATGTATAACCTTACCTTGTCCCCGGTCTTTGCGAGAAACGGATGTTCCTTAAGCCCATAGTCATTACCGTTAAAAACAACATAGGCAGGCTCCTCATGCAGGGAGCTGTTATATACGTCACCTGAATAAAACTCGCTCTGCACAATCGTATATTCCCGGTCGATCTCCGAGTCCGTCGGATAACCGTCCTTGGGTTCGACAATGATCATCCCATACATTCCGTTGGCGATATGAAGCAGAACCGGCTTCGTCCCACAGTGGTACATAAATACGCCGGGGGTGCTGGCCTTATATTCAAACGTGCCCTCCTCACCCGGGTGAATGTCGATAAACTTTTCCGACGGGGATGCATGCACAGCGTGAAAATCCATGGAATGCGGCGTATCCGGATCGAGATTCCGAAGTGTGAAGTGAATCGTATCACCCTCTTTTACTCGCAGTACCGGACCAGGAACTGTTCCGTTAAATGTCCAGGCGTTATAGGTAACCCCTTTTGATATTTCAATGTTGGTTACTTGCGCCGTCATCTCAATAAAAACATCGGTTCCTTCCCGGTGAACAACCGGCTCAACCGGAGCCTGATTCAATGGCGTATCGGCTAGCTCAGCTGTTTTATCCATTTTCGCTTCGGTCCAAGCCAATATAACGGCAGAACACATCGATAGAAGGATGATAATGGCAGCCGCCCGTTTGAAAGTTAACATGCCCGTTCATCCTTTCTTTCAAAAGATTAATATCCCAATTCCGCTTTCGCTTCATCCGACATCATTTCGGGAGTCCACTGCGGCTCCCAGACGACCTGAACATGAACGTCTGCGACATTAGGCAGGTCACTTAGCGCGCTTTTCACACCCGATACGATCATGTCATGCATGGGACATCCGGGAGTGGTCAGGGTCATAGCCACGTAAACCTCCTCTTGAACGTCGCGAACCTCATAAACAAGACCCAGATCAACGATATTGATCCCCAGCTCAGGGTCGTACACCTCGCGCAAACGGTTCACAATACGCTCCATTCGCTCCGCATCGCTATATATCGTTAGCATATAAACCACCCCTTATCTTTTGTTTAAATTTTATCTGTGCCAATAACTTATCTCGTGAAAACATATCCGATCCGGATCATGTAGATGACAGCTGCAACCGAGAGCGCCATGCCGGAAATCATGATCATAACCGAATTGTTTGTGCCCAAACCGGCCAATAATCCGCCCATGCAGAGCACGACTGACGACAAGCCGATATGGACGGGTCTTTCGGGCAGCAGCTGGGCCATGGTCGGCACCTTTGCTTTTCCCGCTTTGGGTCCATACTTGTAGGTCCACCAGAGAAAAGGAACGATTTTCGAAAGATATCCCATAATGGTGACCGCTACCCAGCCATATAAATAGGACCAGAGCATAAACACAATGAACGAGGTTTGATGAGCCAGCTCAGCGTTATACAGGACGGCTGCCGTCCCCATAATGACAAGTGCCAGCAGCATTCTGGCCGACCATGCCGTCCATTCAATGCCTGCACCGGCTGATTTTTTATGCTTGTGTTTCATGATTTGCCCAATGTGGACATTGTACAGGGACAAAGCGACGATCAGGACAATGAAAGCAGCCGCATTAAAGATGACTTTGCTGCTTAAGAATCCGTAACAACCCAGCCATACAGCGGCATTCCAGAAGACCAGCACCCACTTTTGCAAAGATACCGGATACTGGTGTGCCAAATAAAACATAGGAAGCAATTTATAGCTGAAGCCCGTAACCAATAAGCCGAACCAGCCTATGGTGCCAAGCCAAATATGAGCCCCAAGCAGCTTCATGTGGTAGATGCCCAGGAAATTGAATTTAAAATCCATCCCCATCAGCATTCCGGTTAAGGCGGCAAGGCATAAATAAATGATCGCGCACGCCGTGCTGATCGTTATCGGGTTCCATTGCTTCGCTTTTAACAGCGTAGCACCTATATTCCAGGCAAAAAGAAGAATGCCGGCAAAAGCCAGAGTTGCAAATGCCGCAATCCATTTGGCGTTAAAATGATCAAATCCGGCAAGAAGCCCCAATGTGCCTGTCGCAAACAGACCGTAATGGATATAGCCTAATCTTTTGCTGTGCAGCTCTGTCTGCAAAACTACGTTGATCAGCTGATAGACAGCCCCCATGGCCATCATGGTTGCCCATCCCAGGACGAGCAGGTGAATATGAAACCACCCGTCCGGGGATCTGGGTTCGCTGTGGACCCATCCGGCAAAATCGGCGAATGTAAGAAAATGAAAAAGCACGAAACTGATCATGCCCGTAATTATAAATGTAAACGGCAATCGAAACATAAATTTCACCCCATCACGTTTTGTGAATGGTCACCACGGCCGTCCCGTCGGGCTGCTCCTCAATCTCATAAGCATATCCGAGCGACTGCAGCTCTTCGATCAGGAACATGGGTACACGGTCATTGTGAATTTTAACCGTATCCCCAGGCTTCGCTTTCTCCAGTTGCTTGAGCGTCCGTATCATCGGTGTCGGCGGCTCAAGACCGCGGTTATCCAAAAAGTAAACCTCTACCTGTCCGTTTATGGTCGGATCGGAATGCTCCATTTGCGAAGCCGTTTCTTGAATTCCGCCTGCTTCCTCCAGATTTGAACTCTTATGGACAAAGGTTGCAATCCAATGATCCTTTTCTACTTTTTGGGCCGTGTGCCGGTATCCTTTTCTCTTCATCAACATCAGAAGCGGTGTCGGTTTAAAAGTAACATGCAACACGAATGTATCGTTTTTATTCAAGGATTTTACGGTATCCATAATGATTTGCAACGGTTCAATTTTGTTTTTTAAATGCGGGCGCACGTCCAATTCAATCGTTCTCGGATTATCCATACTGTTCCCTCCATGAGAATGCTTATCATTTACTAACCTCATTGTAGATTTGAATGAATTCAAGCCTTGTGATTTGAGTCACATAGATATGGTTTAAAATTTAATTTTATTTTTCATGTTTTTTCGGCTAAAAAAACACTTCGGTCATTTACGCAGTTAAGCGTAATGACCGAAGTGTCGGCGGCTCTGATCATCTTCGAATTGCTAAGAATTTACGTAACGTTCGCGCTTGATGTTTTGGTCTCGTAATGAGAGATTTTTGACGGAATATAGATCAAAAAGCACAGGAATGTGGAAATGACAATCGCAAGGAGCGCTCCGATCAGGCATACGGCCTGAACCGACAGTAGCTCTGCCGCAAAGCCCAATAGGAGAGTTAACAGGATTTGGGCAATCCCTTCCAGAAGACTCGCCGTACTGCTAAATCTGCCCATCATCTCTACCGGCACGCTATTTTGAAAAAACGTGGAGTAGCCGGTATTCGCGAAAGATGAGAAAAAACCGAATACGATAAATCCTATTGCCGCCATGACAAAGCCGGAAGCAGAATAAAACATTGCATATCCTACGCTAGAGAACAGAATCCCCAGACTGATCAACATCCGCAGCGACATCCGCCGGGAGGTCAGTGCGGCAGCCGTGGAGCCGGCTAAATATCCGGCGCCGGCCACGCTGATCAGCAATCCATAATTCCGGTCATCCAGATGTATCACCTGCTTGATAAAGGTAGCCTCCTGGGAATCCAGCGCAAAACTGATCATCATAACCGACTGGAACAATAAATAAATGAGAATGAAATATTTAGCTGATTTCCCATAGCTAATAACCCGTGCCCAATCCCCAATAATCGTTCGCAGGCTGATCCGATCACTTATTTTCGCAGCATCATCCCCCTGGTCCACGTCCGGCAGAAAGTAGATCACCAACGCACATACGAAAAACGAAATCGCATTGATGATAATACTTACACGAATATCCATATACATAATAAGCAGACCGGAAATTGCCGGTCCGAGAAGCGCGGCTCCCGAAGTTGTGAAGCTGAACCAGGAATTAAACTGTTTGCGGTTCTCCGGTGGCACCAGTTTGGTAACGTACGTCATGGAGGTCGGACCGAAAAACGCACCGGTGATGCCGATTAAAAACATAATGCTGTAAATAGCCCATATCGAATCCAGCCAAGGGATAACAAAAATGAGTAGCCCCCTTATACAATCAGCTGCTATCATTAATTTTCGCTTGTTAACCCGGTCTATGATGCTGCCAGACCAGGAGTTTGTGAGCAGTACAGCCATCGGCCTGATAATGAACATGCCAGCCACTGCGGCCGGTGAGCCGGTTATTCTTAATACCAACAGGTTTATGGCCACCAAGTAAATCCAATTTCCCAGGTTGGACACACCAATTCCGAATATGTACAGCAGCGGGTTTTTCCATCCATGCATAGGTACCACTTCTCCCCATGTTGAACTGTAACAATGCTATGTATATGTTAAAGGACATGGCATTACTGTGGGGATTCCCCCCTGTTGCCTACCATGTCCTCTCCTAACTGTGTTAATTCTGTACTGATGAAAAATATTGATTTAATATACGAAGGAATACATTCGGAAAAGCGTAAAATTCCATGTCATTCGGAGAAATCCAGCGAAATGGAACGTCTCTGCCGGACTCTCCCTCAGCCGCTTCCGCCAGGGTTAAGTCCGCCTCATAGGAAGCTGCACTTTCAGCAGCATACAAATGGTTGTTCCCTATATCGCGCCACTGACAGCGGAATACCCGCATGTTCCAATGAATATGGCTGAACGTATGCTCGGCGTTCATAAAATGAGCAATCGGTGTAATTGGGATACCTTCGCCCTTTAGCTCTCCGGCAAGCCTGTCCATAGCAGCTTCGTCCGGCAGGGAAGCGAGTGCTGCCCCTCCTTCCGGCGATACGGACACATGAGGCAGCTCCCACATCCCAGCCAGCAAACCGGTTGCCGGGCGCTTGCGAATGAATACCTTCCCTGCATGCTCATCCTTGCCTTCAACAATCGCTGTCACCCGATACTCAGGGCGGGGAGGTTTGGCTTTGGTCTTGATCGGAAGTGACTCCTCTTTCCCTTCAATACGACCGGCACAGTGCTCCATCACCGGGCAGGTGAGACATTTCGGAGATTTCGGTGTGCATACAAGCGCTCCGAGCTCCATCAGTCCTTGATTGAAATCAGATGCCCTGCCTTCCGGAATCAAACGGACGACGAGATCCTCCATATGTGAACGGGTGCTTCCCTTCATAATATCTTCTTCAATCAAAAAATATCGGGACAGCACTCTCATCACATTACCGTCCACTGCAGGTGCCGGAATGTTAAAGGCAATGCTCCGGATCGCTCCGGCTGTATACGGGCCTACTCCCTTCAACCCGAATACTTCCTCCTTGCCGCTCGGCATGATTCCACCATACTGCTCTTTCACCTGCCGGGCAGCATGCTGCAAATTGCGGGCCCTCGAATAGTATCCTAATCCTTCCCAGCATTTAAGGACTTCGTCCTCCGGCGCATCAGCTAACGACTCTACCGTTGGGAACCTTTCAATAAACCGGTTGAAATAAGGAATGACCGTATCCACCCGAGTCTGCTGCAGCATAATTTCCGAGATCCAAATGTAGTATGGATTACGGTGCCGTCTCCAGGGCAAATCCCTTTTGTTGCGCCCATACCAGTCCAGCAGCTCTCGACTGAAAAATCGTTGTTGCTCTATGTTATTCATCTGTTGTTATCTCCTTTTGTGCAACCTTACTTATCCTGGAGCTTCTCGACGACCGAAAAAGCAGACGCCAGCTCAGTCTGATGTGATATGGTCAAATGCAGCGCATAATGGTCCGGTTCGCTAATTCCCAACCGGGACCATGCCGAAGCCGATAACGTGACAACCGGCTTTCCCTGCTTGTCCGGCAGTATCTCTATATCCCAAAAGCCGATCACACTCCCAATTCCACAGCCAAAAGCCTTGCTTACGGCCTCCTTTGCTGCAAATCGTCCGGCAACAAATTCCGTGCGGCTTCCACCCTTGTTCTCAGCTAAAGTGCGTTCTGCCCTTGTCAGGACACGTTCCATAAACTTTTGACCGTGGGGGCCTTCCATCAACAGAGCAACACGCCTCATTTCTAGCACATCATGTCCGATTCCATAAATCACCGTTATCGCTCCTTCCCTTTAAAATCCGGTCTTAATTAATACATACTTTCCTATTGTAACAGCCACCTGTTATCTACGCGAGAGCCTCAACTATATTTGTCAATATAATACAATAAGCAAACTGCATTTCAATCAAAAGGGAAGACTACTTGGACGGCAGTCTTCCCCTTATACATCAAACAGGTTTATCGGAACTTTCGCGAAACGACATACTCTGTTGCCGGCAGAACAATAATACCCAGTAACAGCACAGCAATGACTCCGATGTTATCACGAGCGTATGCTATCTTTTCAATAACAAGTACGATCAGGGCCAAGGCAAGCAAAATAAAGTATGAGGCCTTGAAGCTCTGCGAAGAGATATGCCGCCCAAGTTCTTCTTCCGGTGAAATGTGCTCAGGATCTCCCTTCGACCCCCAGGTCATGGCACCCAAAAAAGCGGAAAGTACAATGGCGATGCTGCTCCACTCGTTAAACCCGACTTCTTGACCGCTCAGCCATTTCCAGAGTGTAAAGCCGATAACAATCAGAGACGTTACACCAAAACTAATCGCGATCCATCCTTTGGTTGAGACCTTTTTTTTGCTTTTGCCCATATACATCCCCCTGTCTTCAGAACATATCCGCTGCCTGACCTTTAATCAGGCCGAAACAGATCGTCAACGGTAATACCAAGCGTTTTGGACAACTGAAAGGCAAGCTGCAGGCTTGGGTCATACTTGTTATTTTCAATGGCATTAATCGTCTGACGTGATACTCCGCAAGCCTTTGCCAGTTCTTCTTGCGACATTCGGATTTGTTTACGCAATTCGTGAATTCGGTTTTCCATGGCAGACTCCAATGTCAAAAAGTTTTTACATTCCGATCATAGCATAATAACTTCCAAAATGTCAAAAGTATTTTACATCTTTATAAGCACAAATAACCCCGGAAGAATATCTCCCGGGGCCTCGGTCTGGAATCTGTATTAGATTCCCGGAATGGCGTTTCGTTTATGTGCTGTTCTACGGAAAAAGCTCTCCAATTTCTCGCGAGCTTCAGGAGCGATTTCCTTGCCCTCAAGGTAATCACTATTATCCTCATAGCTAATACCCAGTTCTTTCTCGTCGGTCTGTCCTTCCCACAGGCCTGCTGTCGGTGCTTTATCCAGCACTGACTGCGGTACACCCAAATAAGAGCCGAGCTGCTTCACTTGGCGCTTGTTCAGCGTGCTAAGCGGCGTAATATCAACAGCACCGTCTCCCCACTTGGTATAGAATCCTGTGATTGCTTCCGAGGCATGATCGGTACCGACAACGAGCAAATTTTGCTCAAACGACAACGCATATTGTACAACCATCCGAATTCTAGCCTTCACATTCCCCTTGCCGGGAATGCTAATATGCTGGTGAACCCCTATATTTTTCAATCCGTGCTCCACCTCAAGCGCAACCTCGTTCACCGTATCCTCGATGTTTGTTTCCACCGTATATTTAAGGTCAAACGCTTTAGCCGTTTCATAGCTGTGCTCAATATCTGCTTGTGTCCCGTATGGTTGAAATACGCCAAGGGTTTTGTACTCCTTGCCCAGTTCTTCTGTAAGCTCATCCGTGGCCCGCTTACACAGCCCGGTTGCGACAGCGCTATCCAACCCACCGCTGATGGCAATCAGTAATCCGGATGCTCCGGAATCTTTTACGTATGATTTCAAAAAGTCGACCCGTTTCCTTACTTCCTGCTCCGCATTAATGGAAGATTTCACACCTAATTCGGCAATGATTTGTTCTTGTAAGCTCATGTCCAGAACTCCTTTCATAATGAACAACAGCGGATGAACCAGAAAAGCCCCGAGGCTTCGGATATTGCCGAATGCTCCGGGGCCTAATGATCACTGACGATTAACGGCAGTAACGATCAAACGCATCCGTGAGATCCGCTGCAATTTCTTCAGCAGAACGATTCTCTACCTGATGACGCTCGATAAAATGTACCAGTTCTCCATCCTTCAATAAAGCAATTGAAGGTGAAGAAGGCGGATATGGAGCGAAATACTCACGTGCTTTCGCTGTTGCTTCCTTATCTTGGCCGGCAAAAACCGTACACAGATGATCCGGCTTCACTTCGTGCTGGAGTGCGTGGGCTACACCCGGACGCGCTTGACCTGCAGCACATCCGCAGACCGAGTTAACAACAACAAGGGTCGTACCCTTCGCCGTTGGCAATACTTCCTCTACCTCTTCCGGTGTTTTCAATTCCCGGATACCCAGTTCCGTCAGTTCATCCCGCATCGGTTGAACCATATCACGCATATACCGGTCAAAAGACATACCCATGCTACTTTCACTCCTTATATAAACAAGTTGTCAAATATAATAACAGCTTTCCGCTATTCTATATTATACAATCCCGATGGATGAAAGCAAGATAAGCAGAAAATAGGGCGGTACCTCGTGAAAGGATTCCGCCCTATCCTACTTATTTGATCGCTTAGCGTCTTAAGTTGAAGGATGATTAATGCCATCCAGCTTCTTGTCTGTAATCGTTTCACCCTTGCGGTGCTTATTCTCTTGCTTCTGTTGTTCCTGCTGTTTGGAATCATTCTTGTTCATGCCATGACCTCCTTTACCGATATTCTCGCCTTATTATGGCTTTAGTAAAGGTTCTTTATCCGTTTCGACTATCGGAAAGGAGACCGTAAATATAGTACCTACTCCCTCCTCTGATTGCACGGAGATGGTACTATGATGACGCTGCACAATGCTCATGCAAAGAGCGAGACCCAGACCCGTTCCCTTGCTTTTCGTCGTAAAGAAAGGCTCAAATAAACGATCCAGCTTATCCTTGGGAATGCCGGGCCCCGTATCTTTCACACGCATCTCCACTGTCTCCCCTGCCAAGCGTGTCTCGATGGTCAGCACTCCTTTATCATCCATAGCTTCCATGCCATTACGGCATAGATTCAAGATCAGCTGTTTCATCTCTTTAGAGTTAAGATGAAGGCTCGGAATATAGCTGCCCAGCCTCAGATCAATGCTCTGTCCCCGAAGGTTGGCATCCGCCCACAACAGAGGACTCAGTTCATGGATGATATCATGGAGATGACATTCTTCCTTTTCAGCAATCCGATTCTGAGCCAAAGATAAGAAATCACTAATAATTCCATTGGCACGGTCCAGCTCCTCCATCACGATCCGGTAATAATGATCTAACGTATCCGGACTCTTCTCTTTCATCAATTGAAGAAAGCCTCTTACCACGGCCATAGGATTTCGAATTTCGTGTGTAATGCTGGCAGCCATTTGTCCGACCAAGCTAAGCCGTTCAATATTTATGAACTCACTCTTAAGCCTCTCCAGTTCAGTAATATCATGTATGATCGCTACTGCACCTTCGATTTGCTGTGTTCCTTCATTAAAAAGCGGAAAGACTCCTGTTGAGTATATATTCATACCATTGCGTACAACCTCTCCACTAGAACGAAATCCTTGAAGGGCTTGAACGATTCTGCGTTTCAAATAATCTTGCTGCGTGGTGCCTTCAAACATCCCATAAAAAGCCCGACCGATAATATTATCACCATTAACATGAGGATAAGTCTGCTTGTAATTAATAACCAGCTGCTCGTTCAGCATGGCGATATTCCCTTTCCTGTCCACAACAGCCATTCCCAAAGGCACCATGTCTATTAATTGCTGCAGCAAAGGGTCAAACTCTTCCGGGAGATTTATGAATAGTCGGTTATACATTAATTCAATAAAATAAATAAGAAGTGCTCCATTAAAAATACTGAGAAAAACATATAAGAGAGTCATTAGGATTGTTTCTGAATTGTATGAGGTGTTACTGATCCCATCTTCTAAAATGGGGGAAGCTACGATGACAATCAGGGCAGGTATTAGTCCTGTCCATAAACATCCTATTTTCTCCATTACGTTACTTCGTTTAAATCGGGAAGAAAATAAGAACAAAAGAGGATACACAGGAAGGCCTGTATGCAGAACCATTCCAGAAATGGAAAATCCGTAAATAAGTTCGTGACAACCAATATTAAGAAGTGATAATAGTAAGCCGGCCGTTCTGCTGCCATATAGAATACCTACAAACAGCGGCAGAATACTCAGGTTGATCGGAATCATACCTTTATAAGTTGCGGACAGACCGAAACAAAGCAAAATACTGATAGCACAGGTTATCACAACAAGATTTCGGTATTGCAGTCTATCATCCTTACCATGCGGCTTGAGATGTTTACTAAATAGCAGTGGAATCTGAAAGGTAAACAAGCCGGACAGCATGATCTGCAGCAAAATGTCCTTCAATGCAATCAACACAACGCATCATCACCCCAATTGATCAGTGCCTCTGATATTGTTGATTAAATCACAGGCGACATCAGATTACAATACTTGTAAATTTATGTGGAAATAAAAGGATATTAATGACTTCAGCCCTAAACTTATGGGTTTGGGATATGCGTGAAAAATGTTTATAATAGACGTTATGTATTAGTGCGAGCTTCAAAAAGTCAGATTTTCAGCACCGAGAAGGTTGGATGAAGCTAGGGACTGAGGAGCGGAGCGTAGGGAGAACCTACGTGAGCACCGGAAGGCCCGGCTGAATTCAAGATTCGACGTCGATTTCGCTTCCTGATTCACTTCGTGATCAAAAGATGATTTTTTGAACAACCTCTATTAGTGAATCACCCCCAAAGGAGCTATGAAAAAATATGTCACATTACGATGTTATTGTTGTAGGGGGAGGCCCCTCTGGACTTATGGCTTGTGTAGCCGCTGCCGAACGGGGTGCATCCGTCCTGCTGATTGATAAAGGAGACAAGCTCGGACGCAAGTTAGGCATTTCTGGGGGCGGACGCTGCAATGTCACCAATGCTAAGGAAACCGATGAGCTGATTGCCCATATCCCGGGAAACGGCCGATTTTTATATAGTGCGTTTCAGCACTGGAACAACCGTGATATTATGTCCTTTTTTGAAGGACTTGGGATTCCATTGAAGGAAGAAGACAACGGCCGAATGTTCCCCGTCTCGGACAAGGCATCAAGCGTGGTCAACGCTCTGGTCGGCAAGGTAAAGGAGCTCGGCACTGAAATCAAGACAAACAGCCCTGTCGAGCGGGTCTTATATGGGGACGGGCAGACTGCCGGAGTAGAACTAAAATCGGGGAAAATTTATAAATCACCCTGCATTATCATTGCTACAGGAGGACAATCCGTCCCCCAGACTGGCTCCACAGGCGACGGTTATCCCTGGGCCACTACAGCGGGACATACGATAACAGAGCTGTATCCGACAGAAGTGCCGATTGTATCCACCGAGACATGGATCGCTTCAAAAGAGCTTCAAGGACTGTCACTGCGGGATGTGGAGCTGTCCGTCTGGAACCCTAAAGGCAAACGAGTCATTGCTCACAGGGGAGATATGCTGTTTACACACTTCGGTGTTTCAGGACCCATCGCACTGCGGTGCAGCCAGTTTATCCGGCAAGTTCAGCGTAAATTTGATACCGTCAATGTCGATCTGGCCATCGACCTTTTTCCGGACCTTGCTCTCAGTGAAGTAGAGTCGGCTTTTAAAGAACGACTGGAACAAGAACCTAAAAAAGCTGTTAAAAATGCCATAAAAGGATGGATCCCGGAACGTATGATTCCTCTTCTGCTCTCCAAAGCCGCAATTGACGGAAATACGGTCTGCAGCGGCTTGTCCAAAACGTCTGTCTCTGCGTTCGCTGCCGTCCTGAAGAAATTTCTCTTCCGTGCCTGCGGCACCCGTTCGTTGAAAGAAGCGTTCGTAACCGGAGGTGGTGTGAGCCTTAAAGAGATTCAGCCTAAAACGATGGAATCAAAACTTATGCCAGGCCTCTTCTTTTGTGGTGAAGTGATGGATATACATGGTTACACAGGCGGATACAATATTACTGCCGCTTTCTCGACCGGTTACACGGCAGGCAAACATGCCGCAGAGACGGCAGCCATGCTTCGCAACTGACTCTTATCTCTAAAACAAAGACGCGCCTTACGTCCGCACAAGCGGAAGTAGGCGCGTCTTGTTCATTTAACCGGAATCAATCCGTACAATTTACTTGTTTAATATTTCCGCTTCAGTGATGGCAGAGAAAATAGTATAGGAACAGAAAAAGAAGATATCAGAGTCAGTGGAACCGCCGACAGTAGACCAATCCAGCTCGGCCATATCGAGAAACTGAAAGCTAGCGAGATGATCAATGCCGGAATGAGCATTAATGTACGGACTGCCAGAGTACCAGCAGACATCTGCTGTGTGCCGCTGAATGGAAGAACCAATGAGAACTCTGCTTCCGCAAAAGCGGTCCATTTGATACGCAGCAGATAAGATACAAGAAGCATCAGAGCTCCGTACATAATCAGTTTGATAACAATAGGCGGAAAAAGAACAGCCGGTATGGCAACAACAGAGAATTGGACATAGAGCAGCAGATTTTCCGGATTCCTGAGAAAGGCTTTGACACCTGCACCAGCAAACCGCTTTTCCGGAGCACTGGACCGGTAAATCCGGCGGGATCTACGGAATAGCCATGCCTTACTGCGTATCCGGGGAGGCTTGCCCACCGCTTGGACGAGCACTATGTCCGTAAGCCACAACCGGATGCGGGCGTCTTCCCTCGTATCAGCAGTAAAGCTTCCCTGCATGGAAAGACGAAGCCGCATAAGGAGCACAGCCACTGCCATCAAGAGCAGTCCTGTTACAGCAGCGGATGCCGGCATACCCGGCAGAAGCGTAAATATAGTCAGGTAGAAGGCATAGGATAACCATCTCATGAAATTGGAGAATAACCATTTTTTGAAGCCTAGAAAACGTACCCGGATTCGCTGAACCATTAAATTGGTACACCAAGCGGTTCCGGCGGCTAACAGTCCCCATGCAATCAAAGTCCAGGAATCGAGCTGAAATCCCCGGTACAAAAATGGCAGCGCAATAAGCAGGAACAGCAAACCTTTTAAGGTGGTTACCGTTATGCTGTAAACCATTCCCCTTAGCATAAGCCCTTTCATCCAGCGGGGCTGCTGTCTTAGAAACAGCATGTCACCTTCCTCAACAAACAGCAGAACATTGCCCGAGAACATAAACAGTAGAGCAGCCGCAGCAGCCTGCTGAGGAATCCATTCCACCCACGCCGGAAGTGGTGAGGTCCAAAGCTCCATATAAAGTCCACCGCCGAGGAGCAGACCTGGAATCAATATGTACAGCATGACAGTCCAATCTGCCACCGATTTCATAACCGAAATCTGATGTTTCCAGTGGCTAAGCACTCTTCGTCTAAAAAGCTGCCCCGGATGGAGAATACGTGGCTTCCGTTGAATTTCCACTTTCTCTTTCATTTCCATGCTCCTCCCCTCATGTCAGGGCATCGAAGCAGTCGAACAACGATCCCTCCGGCAATCCGGCGGAACTACGTATATCATCCAAGCTTCCCTGAGAAGTGACTCGGCCTCCTGAGATAAGAACAAAGGAATCACAAATTTTCTCTGCAGTATCCAATACATGGGTCGACATCAGAATACCTGCTCCCCGCTGTCTCTCTTGGTTTAGTAGCTCCAGAAAGTCTTTGGTCGCCCGGGGATCAAGGCCGATAAAAGGCTCATCTACAATATAAATATCCGGCTGAGCCATAAACCCGATCATCAGCATCATTTTTTGCTTCATCCCTTTGGAAAATCCACCAGGCAGCCCGTCACGGACATGATCCATACCGAACTGCTGTAACAGACGATTTGCCTGTTCCTCGAAACGCTCCTCCTCCAGCCCAAAGGCTGCCGCAGCAAGGTCAAGATGCTCCCAGAGCGTCAGATCTTCATAAAAAACCGGTTGTTCAGGCACATATGCGTATCTTGGAGGATCACCCGCAATCTTCACTGCAGCCTTAGCATCTTTGAGCAAGCCCATGACCGTCTTAATGGTTGTACTTTTTCCTGCTCCATTCGGTCCGATCAAGCCAAGCAGCTCTCCTGCAGACACTTGAAAATGCACATCATGAATCCGCGGACGGCCCGGTTCATAACCAGCTTCCTCAATATCTATCTCCAGCACCGGCGGCCGGTGCTGTTTGTCGAATTCCATCATCTACTTCTCTCCTGCTCATATCTTGTTAATTTATGGTTTCATAAACAAAGTATTTTCTAGTTATTACGCAGGAGAAGAATCACGGTTACAACAAAAGTTTAAAGGGATGACTCTGTAACCGCCTGAAGCGGGCTTCTTTCACTCGTGGTAGAATGGTCTCTCTGTTCGATCCGTCCTTTTAATATCAGCAGTGTCATGCCCAAGAGCGCGGTCCCCAAACCTGAAATGATGAACGTTGTGACCGGACCCCACATTGTAACCAGCATGCCTCCAAGCATCGGTCCCACAATGACAGCTGCACTTGTAAGACTCCCCACTGTGCCGAACACACGGCTTGTCATGTGCTCAGGAGTCCGCTTCATCAGCAGCATTTGAAACGGGATAAATACAAATCCGCCCCCCGCTCCAGCCAGAAAGAACGCAGTAAAGAGAATCACGTACACCATCATTTCCGGCAAAGAAGATACGACGGCTACTGCCGCTAAAGCAAACACGATACCTGTTGCGGCCGCTCCGACACCCATTTTGTTCAGCGTACTCCATGATATTTTACGGACGATGAGTGCCGCGAGCAGTGTACCAAATCCGCTAGCTGAAATGCAGTACCCCAGAAGATCATCGGAAACACCAGGAATGATTCGGAACAGTGTAACTGTCTGGGTGTCTGCCATCTGAAGCACCAGCATAACGGAACATAGAGTAACAAGACCACTCAGAAGAAGCGGCATACTGTAAATGACGGATAGACCAGTGCTGAGTTCTTGCAGGAACGTCTTCTTCTCATGGGATGTGGTTTCAGATCCTGAAGTATTGGTTGACAGATCTGAAGATTCGACCTTCTTCTTCCCTTGAACTCCGATCAAAAACAGTGCCGATACCACAAAGGTGATGGAAGTCACCACAAAGCACATCCGAATCCCAAAAACCGCCATCACCAGTCCGCCCAGTGCCGGTCCAATAATCTTCATCATCTGCTCCATTGAAGAACTGATCGTCACGGCTTGCTCCAAGTGCTGAGGTGGTACGACTTCTTTCACTTTACCGCTCTTCGCCGGCGAGAATAGTACATCCATCATGCCTTTAAGAACGAGAAGAACGTAAATCTGCCACAGATCTCCGGAGAACATAATGCCTACCAGAATTAGCGCTCGGGTCAAATCAGAGACAATCATCAGCATTTTGCGGTCAAACCGGTCACCGATGACTCCCGCCACCGGACCGCCGATGAGTACAGGAATCGCCATACTTAATGTTATCGCCGTAATCTCCCACGGGGTCGCATTCCACTTGAATCCTACCATGGTAAGAAGAGCTATAATATATAACCATTCTCCCAGATTGGATATGAGCTGTGCTGCCATCAGCATCATATAATTTCGATTGCGGGTAAGCCCACCTTTAACAGTCCCTTGTAGATTTGGATTCATTATTCTTCTCTCCCCTGCCGTTTCTAACACCAATAATGTCATTATATGAATCGACATCTTACTTTGTATCGGTCTCGGGAAGGGGTTGTTACCGACCGGAGGAATGAAATGGAATGAGGCCTTTCTATTTTTAAATACTAAAATAGAGTCTAATTGTGATAAATCACATGTTTCTATTCCCAAGATTGGAGTAATCTATATTCAAGAAATCTATGGCATGACCAAAAAGGCGGGAAGAAGCATGATTCTGTCACATGAACGCGATACACAGCTGTCATTGCACCTATATCGGGTTTTTGCCAAGTCATTTAAAAGTGTAAGTGAGCATGCCGTAGCCGGCAGCAAAATTGAAGGATTCAATCCTACAGCTTTTGCGGTTATGGAAGTGCTGTATTACAAGGGGCCCCAACCCATTCAACAAATTGGTGCTAAACTGCTGCTGCAAAGCGGAAACGTCACTTATGTAATCGACAAACTGGAAAGCCGCGGGTACCTGCTTCGCAGACCTTGTCCCAAGGACCGCAGAGTAATTTATGCCGAGCTGACCCCTGAAGGGGAAGCGCTGATGAACGAACAATATCCTCAGTATGCGGAGCGGATTCATTTTGCGCTCAGCGGTTTGTCCGAAGAAGAGAAGGATCAAATGATCCATCTTCTGAAAAGGCTTGGGAAACAAGCGGAAAAATTGTCACCATTACTACGTAAGTGAAATAATACACAAACCAATCCGGCGGGGAATCCTCGCCGGATTTGGCACTTCTTGTTCATAAAAAGGTTACTGCTTTAAGAAGCAATTCTTTATCATTACATACAAAAGGCCGATCCTCTAATCTCCAAGCAAGAATTAGAGGATCGGCCTTTCTACATGAATAATGTTCTGAATCAGAGAGCGGCTGAAGCTCTGATTTCTTCAGTGTTGTCCTCAGGCTCAGGAGGCCTATTATTGTAACGGGCAACAATGACAAAGCAGACGAGTGCAATGACTGCCATTAAAATAAACAGCGAGTTCAGGCTGCTCTCCAACACCTGCTTCACCAAACCTCCGGATTCTGCCGGAAGGCTCATCTCGCCATGCGGCGAAAGCAGTTTGTTAATATCGTCGCTGCTGATTCCGGCTCCTGCCGGCTCCTCGGCAATCCGTCTTGCAATACCGCTGTTAAGCCAAGTACCGAACACGGCAACCCCTACAGTCTGCCCCAATGTCCGGATGAACGTGTTAAGCGCCGTGGAAGCTCCACGCAGCTCATAACCGACGGAGGACTGGGCGATGATCGAGAACAACGTAGAAATATAACCGAAGCCCAAACCGTATACAAAGGTATACAGCAGCAAGGCTACCAATGGAGTTCCCTCATGGGTAAAGGCAAGACCCGTAGCGCCTGCGGCAAGTCCGATCACGCCGATGAGAGCTGTTTTGCGTGATCCCGCCTTCATGATAAGCCTTCCGCTTGCCACAGATCCAATTAGCCAACCGATAGACATCGGAGCAAGCGTCAATCCCGACAACGTTGCGTTACCGCCCCTGACACCCTGAATCCAAAGTGGCAAATAGGTAGTCAGACCGATCAGCAGTGCACTGACCAGCAAATTCGCGAGAGTAGACACCGAGATATCTCGGATTCGGAACAGTTTCAAAGGCACCATCGGCTCTTTCGCCCGCGCTTCAACGAACAGAAAGGCCGTCAGCAGTACAACCGATGCAATAATAATGCTAAGCATCATTGGCGAAGACCATGGATACGTCTGTCCGCCGGCTGCTAGAGCGAAGAGCAGCAAAGTCATTCCGACCGTAAACAATCCGGCTCCCGCGTAGTCGATCGATACGCGCCGATGCTCCCTTTTTTCATCGAGATAACGATATATCAGCCAAATGGAAACGAGCCCAAACGGCACGTTAAATCCAAAAATCCAGCGCCAGGACAAGTAATCAACGAAATAGCCTCCAAGCAGCGGGCCTACCAATGAAGATATCCCCCATACCGAACTGAGAAGACCTTGAATCTTACCCCGCTCCTCCAGTTTATAAATGTCCCCGATAATCGTAAAGGTTACAGGAATGACCGCACCTGCGCCAATACCCTGAATTGCCCGAAACACAATTAGCTGGGTCATGCTTTGCGAAAATCCGCACAGTAGCGAACCGAGCAAGAACAGCATAGAGCCGTACAAAAATACAGGTTTCCGGCCATACAAATCGCTGATTTTGCCGAATATCGGAGTTGTTACTGCCATCGTTAGCAGGTAGGAGGTGAAAATCCAACTCATCAGGCTGACGCTGCCGAAATTACCGATAATGGCAGGGCCTGCGGGTCCCACAACCGTGCCTTCAATCGCCGCAAGAAACGTCGACAGCAGTATGCCTGCAAGAATATAGCTGCGTTTAGTCTGGTTTAAAGTATTCACTAGATGAGTCCCCTTTACTATAAAGAACAGCCATCTCGGCATTTCGTAAATTCGAAAAAGAGCGGCTGTTGAAACAACGCAAGTAGAAAAACCTTCTCATAGTAATGGAAAGCGTAAAGACTCCTTGTTAAGGCTACTCGAAATATAGTGCTGACGATGGCAGCGGACATATCGGTACTTGAATGAACCTCTATACGTTCCCATTCAATTTATAATCGTCAAGCACTAACTTTGGTGATAAACCCTTCTAAAACAGGAGAACTTTTTTCTTGCGCAACGTTTCTATTATAGTAGTTCGGGTGCGAGAAGGACAGACATCATTTTTCCATCCTGCAATTTCAACAAGGTATCAGCTTCGGTTTCCACCAACTCTGGATCATGTGTGATCATTAGCAAAGCCGCGCCCTGGTTGCAAGTTGAACGACACAATGTGATCAGTCTGGCTATTCCCGCATAGTCCATCCCGGACGTCGGTTCATCCAGAATATAAAGCTCTTTGGGTACGATCAATTGACTGATGACGCTTAACAGTCTTTTCTCCCCGCCGCTGAGCAGATAAGGCGACACATCGTTCTTATGATGAAGACCGGCAGTCCGGAGCAGATCATCTGCACGCCGTTTCTCATCTGCCGTAAGTTCCGGGCGCCTGGCTTGCGGAAGTCCGCCGTGCAGACTGTAAGTGAGTTCTTCCCACACTGTTGGGGCGGTAAAGGTATGTTCCGGCTGCTGAAAGACATAACCGATTTTCTCAGCCATACGGTAAACCGGAACGCCGGCTGTGTCTTCTCCCTGCCACGTTATACATCCTTTGGGTGCTGGCAGCAGACCCATCAAGAGGCGGCTTAACGTTGTTTTGCCAGAGCCGTTCACTCCGGTGAGCAGTGCCCATTCGCCGCTGCGCAGGCTGAAATGTACGTCCCGGAGCGCCTGCCTGCCGCCTGGGTATGTGAAGTCGAGCGACTTCACCTCCAGCAGTGTGCTGCTGGGGGAGATGACGGCGAAATCCTGTGCTGTAAGTACAGCGTGCGCGGCTGGAGAGGCAGTCTGCGCGGGCGGTTCGGCGAGCACGGACGGATTACCGGGCGTAGACGGTTCGGCGGGTGCGAGCGCTTCGCTAGGTACAAGCGCCTCGGTGTGCGCGGACCGATCGCTAGCTGCGGGCCGTTTGGCGGGTGCGGGTGGACCAGCGAGCGCGGACGACTCTGCCGCCGCTCCGGGCCATGCCCCTGCCTCCCCCCGCTGGGGAGGCAGCAGCCCCAGCTCCGCCAGCTGCTCACCGCAGCGGCGCAGCAACGCCTCCGGCGGCCCGTCGAGCACGACGGTGCCGCCGTCCATGACGATGACGCGCTGCGCTGCGCGCGCGGCATCGTCAAAGCGGCCGGACGCGGTGATCACCGTCCGGCCCTCCCCCTGCAGCACTCTGCATAGCTGCAGGAAGTCCGCCTGCGCCGCAGCATCCAGGCTGGCGCAGGCGTCGTCGAAGACGAAAAGCCGCGGCTGGAGTGCCAGCACGGCGGCTATAGCGGTGCGCTGGCGCTGTCCGCCGGACAGCCTGCGCACATGATCTCGGCGGCGGCTGATCAAGCCGACGGCCTCCAGAGAATTCACAATCCGGCGCTCGATTTCCGCCGGCTGCACACACATATTCTCGGGACCGAAGGCGACCTCGTCCTCGATGATCCCCTGCACCAATTGGGCATTCGGATCCTGAAACAGGACTCCGGCGGCCTGAGTGACCTCTGCCAACGCTGCTTCTGCCGGATCCATTTCGTCCAGCAGCAATGTCCCTTCCCTGCTCCCGCCTCCGCTGCGTGGAAGTAGACCATTCAGAAGCTGACATAGCGTCGACTTACCGCTACCGCTCGCGCCAATTACAGCGGTCCACTGGCCAGCCGGAATCACAAAGGAAATATGTTTTACTGCAGGGAGATCTTCACCTTCATAGATATACGTTATATCTTCACAGGTCACTCTCGTTCCCGTCATCCGCTTACACCTTCATACCAAGGGCGAATCGGCGTAAAAGCCCCGTACGCTTCAATGCATCCCCCAAAACCTTGACCAGAAGGCCGCATAACAGTACACCACTTAGGATGCGGACGAGCAGTGCAATGATGAGCACACTGGTCGGCCAAGCCGTATATCCGAACATATTAGCGGCAAACAGAAACCATAAAGGTACCATTGCCCCTCCTACGAGCATCAATACTCCCGTCCCCCACCGCTTGTACCGGAAGAAAGCGAATAAAGCTTCCGCGACAATCATATAACAAGCCGCTGCGACAAAACATGACGCTATTCCATATACCGGACCCGTCAGTGCCTGAATCGTTCCTCCAATACCGTATGTAATCGCTGCAGTGCCAGGTTTACGAATGATGTAATAAGCAAGCAAACCGTAAACGATGTACAATCCTGTCGTGACGGAGGTAGCTATGGGGCCGCCCAAACTGCCGAGAAGCTTGTTGACCGGGCCAAGATACACGGTGAGTACGGCGTTGACGGCAGCAAGCATGGCCATTAGCACGATGTCCTGTGTTGTGAATCGACTGCGGGATGATGTTTTCATGAGAACCCTCTCTTTCGATAACCAAATAATATTGTGCGGGAGACCCATTAGAGAGTATTAACATCTCTCGCTGAATGGACCATGATCATATTTTGCCTTCTTATCAGCAATTCGTCAACCAAAATTTATTGTATTATGGTTAACAATTTAGACGGTCCACCACGACCATGCGGTAAGAACGACCGCTATTATGGCTGCTGCCGGTCCCCAAAAAGGTACAACAACTTCCTTTCGGAACGTACGTTTCGGATAGGCTCCAAACCCTTTCGATTCCATCGCTCCAGCGGTTTGCTGAACCCGTCGTAAACTATTAAGCAGCACTGCAGCAACAAATCTGCCCCACCATGACAACCTACCAGCAATCCCCTTCGGAGGCCTGTGCCCCCTGACCTGTTGGGCAGCGCGAATGCTCGCCCCCTCCTCCTCCAGTGTAGGAAGAAACGTCAGTGCCGCCGAAATCCCGAAGGCAAAACGGTACGGTATCCGCAGCCTTCTAACCATTTCAGCTACCAGCTCCTGCGGATCTGTACTTACGATATAAGCTAGTGATGACAAAAATAAGGTGATCATCCTCAGACTCATCTCGCCTGCCTGATTAACCGATTCAGCCGTCAATCTTATAAGTCCCCACTGAAACCATACTGTCTCTCCGGGCACAGTCAGAGACGTTAAGACAAAATAAGGGATAGCAACCACGGCAATGAGCTTGATTCCCCGGAACAAATGACGTAAAGATAATCCTCCAGCCCATCTCGCCGTGATGATACACCCTGCAAGAAGAATCGTTTGTAAAAATGCTCCGTCCCATAGCATGGCCACTACAGCGGTACACATCAGGACAGCCAGCTTGCTTAATGGGTCCCACCGATGCAGCAGTGAGTTTCCCTGTTCATATTGAATTAACATTCATCCGCTTCCTTCCTCAACATTTTGGTTACCCCCGAATATCCTGATCACTAATATTCTCACGATTCCAGTCCCGGCGGAGCAACGAAAATACATTGACGTCTATATAGCCTGTCGAAGTATGCTTGTATTCCCGAAGAATTCCCTCGTGCTCAAAGCCGATTTTCCGAAAAAATTCGGCACCTCTTTCATTGCGTATATCCGAAAAAGCCTCCACTCGGTTTAAGCCCATTACACGGAATCCGTATTCGAGTGCCATCGCAGCCGCTTCTCGCATATATCCATTACCCCAATAGGAACTCGCAAGCTCGCATCCGAATTCTCCCCGGAAAGCCCCTTGAAGCTGCCACCCATTAAACCCGCAGCTCCCAATCATTATGCCGCTGTCCAGATGTTCAACTCCCCATCGTAACGAATCTTCAGACTCTGATAGCTCATTGAGCAGCAGGATTAGAGCTTCTGCATCATGTCTTCCAGTCATGGATGGAAGATACAAATATCTTGCTGTCCACTCATCGGACCAACATTGATACAGATCATCGGCATCGCGGGGAGACATTTTTCTCAGTCGTACGGTTGTCCCCCTTAGCTCAGGGATAACACCCTTACACTGGTACATAAGAAAGTCACTCCTGTCCTCCAATTTCAACTACAAAGCACAATCCCCCCCTAAACAGCAGCCATCTTGCTGGTTCAATGAAAGCCTTGTGTGTTTAAAAAATTTGACTTGTCCTTGATTTTTTAGGTGATACTATGTTCATGTATATAGTTACATTTGATCGTTTTGAATTTGCATGATTCATGTGTCAGTCACCGGGGCAGATGCTTCTATATTGAGTCACGCGGCACATTCCCGTCAATATTAGATCCCTCCACCCCGCTGAAGTAAAACGGAAGAAGAGGAGGAGTATTCTTGATGTATATCACGATCATAATACTGTTGTTTTTGGCCATTCTCGCGGCAGGTATTACGCATTTTGGATTCCTGCAGATCACACAAATGAAAGTCAAGAATGACCTCAGCCTGTTCACCGTACTTGAAAGTCTTGGTCTGTACAGCCGGGATCGCTACGAGGCTCTGGTCAAAAAAGAAATTATCCTCTCAAGCGTCGACGGACTAAAGCTGAGCGGAGCTGCGATTGAGCTTTATCCGGACTCCAAACGTTGGATGATCATCGTACACGGATATACTGGCTCCCGCGCCTTCTCCACCCAATTTATCGATATGTTTACGGACGAAGGCTATAATGTGCTGCTTATCGATCAGCGTCGTCACGGACGGAGTGAAGGGCGCTACACCACATATGGATTTTATGAAAAATATGATGTTCAGACATGGGTTAATTGGCTTGTCGAACAGCACGGCAAGGATACCGAGATCGGCCTTCACGGTCAGTCCCTTGGCGGCGGAACTGTTCTGGAATACCTGTCAATCGCGGCTCCGCAGGTTAAACTTATCATTGCGGATTGCCCTTATTCTGATCTCACAGATCTGATGAAACACCAAATAACGAAACTGAACAAAGTTCCCGCTGTACCTTTTTTCCGTTGGGTTCATAACCGGATCCGTAAAAAAGCCGGCTTCAGCTTTGAGCAGGTCAGCCCGATCCGTTCCGTACGGGAAAGCCATCTTCCGGTCATGTTCATTCATGGAACGAACGACACCTACGTACCGACCCATATGAGCCAGGAGATGTACGATGTGAAGCCTGGGCCCAAAAAGCTTGTTCTGATCCAAGGCGCTATTCACGCCAACGCTTATCATATCGATCCCCAAAAATATCGTCAGGAAATCCGATTTTTCCTGCACGAACATATGGGGAAACCCGAAATAAAGACTGCTACTGAACCAACACGGCTCGATTTTTTTAAGGACAATTCCCTTGAATCCGTATAATCCCGTATAAAAAACAGCCCCCGGAGAGGTGTATAACGCTCACTCCGGAGGCTATTTTTGCTATGGACCTCTTTCCGCGGACCTGTTTTCTTTATGCTGTGGTATCTTGCTTACTTCCGTTGCACTGGCTTAAGCATTTCACCGTACAGTTCCTTCGGCTTACTCTGGTTGGGCTCATATCACTGATCGTCAGGCTAACTCAGGAATCAGCCGATTTTAGCCAAAGCGTGTTCCAAACGGCCGTGAAGCTTGACGGAGTCCCGGCCGTGTACTATCTTAATTAAATTAATAGAGAATCAATCGTAAGAGAGGTGGATCGCCCATGTTTCAAAATATACCCTATGAAGGTACCCGCAACGAACAATTCGCCCAGGTACTCAATCAGTTAAAGGCACTTATCCATGA
The DNA here is from genome assembly GCF_900177425.1 of Paenibacillus uliginis N3/975. NCBI lineage: Bacteria > Bacillati > Bacillota > Bacilli > Caryophanales > Paenibacillaceae > Paenibacillus > Paenibacillus uliginis. The sequence goes on from NZ_LT840184.1 coordinate 5,433,189, forward strand.
TGAGCCGAATGCTGTAGCCAATCTGGCCAACGCCTCTTCTCTGCTGAATCATTTTCTGAAAGATATTAACTGGGTTGGTTTCTATCTCTATGACGGGAAAGAGCTTGTTCTCGGACCTTTCCAAGGCCTTCCTGCCTGCATTCGTATCCCTCTGAACCGAGGTGTATGCGGAACCGCTGCAGCTGAACTGAAAACACTCGTTGTAGAAGATGTGCATGCCTTTCCCGGCCATATCGCCTGTGACGCCGCATCCAATAGTGAAATTGTTGTCCCAGTAATAAAGGATGGACAGCTGTACGGCGTACTGGATATCGACAGTCCACTCGTAAACCGCTTCGATCAGGAAGACCGCGAATTTTTGGAGCAGTTTGTTCAAATTTTGGAAGGTCAATTATAGTCTTTTGACGACTCTAATTTGAATATTTTATGTATTCCTCCGCACAATAAACGAGGGCTTTGACCCACTAACCGAAGGAGGAATACATCACATGTATCAATCCAATAACATTCAGATTTCACAACAAGTCCGCCAATGCGAGCAAATGCTTCAACAGCTGAGCCAGCAAACCCAACAGGCAACAGCAATGTATCAGCAATTGCTGCAACAAGAGCAACAGAATGCTTCACGTCTAGAGGAATTGGCACAGCGTGAACGCCAAGCTTCCCAAATGATTCAATCTGCAATTCAAGGGCATCATCAGGCTATCCAGCAATACCAGCAAATATCCCAACTGGTGAAACAGGTAGAGCAGTCTGTGTATGCTCACAACCAGTCCCATAACCAGAACAACTTCCAGCCTTCTTTTGGACAAGGCTATTCAAACATGCCGCAAAGATTCCAATAAATTGACATAAAGTCATTTATTTATCTAATGAATAACTTCAACCATCGATAAAAGCCGTCCATGATGGGCGTCTTTTGTCTTTCACTCCGTAAATGATTCATCATGTTATCTAGTATTATTGCTGATGATATTCATAAATTTTGATATTGTCACGCAAAAAATCCACCAGCTGTGGATGATATCCAGCATAACTTTTTTAAGGCCCGACAGCTTCTTTACAAAGAAAAAGTCTGGGCGTATAATCATGAACACAAACGATGTTCGGCGAAGAAATACGTAGAGAGGGCCTGCCTGTTTGCAGGCTCCTTTTGTCGTCTGGATTACCCTGAACTCTTATTGGAGGCGCCCTGATGGAACAGCAAGCTATTTTGGCCATTGCCATATTTCTAATCGTATATGCCATCATTATCAGTGAAAAAATACACCGGACTATTGCGGCCATGCTCGGTGGAGTACTCATGCTCATGTTTGGCATAGTGGACCAGGAAACCGCTCTACACCACATTGACTTTAATACTCTGGGGCTTCTGATCGGTATGATGATTATCGTTAATATTACGGCAGAGACAGGGCTATTCAAGTACATGGCTGTCTGGTCAGCCAAAAAAGCCGGAGGGCATCCGGTCAAAATCCTGATCTATTTGTCGCTTATCACTGCGGTGGGCTCTGCCTTTCTCGACAATGTGACGACCGTGCTGCTCATGGTACCTGTTACATACAGCATTACACGCCAGCTACGAGTCGACCCCATTCCGTACATGATTGCTATCATCATCGCTTCGAATACCGGTGGGACGGCAACCATGATTGGCGACCCGCCGAATATTATGATCGGTAGCCGGGTTCCGGAACTGACCTTTATGGCCTTCATCCAGAACTTAACACCCATCGTCATCCTCATTATGGCGACCATACTGCCTCTACTTGTGCTCATGTTCCGCAAACGGATCAAGACAACACCCGAGCTTATGCACCAGGTGATGGAGCTGAACGAGAAAGATATGATCACCGACCGGAAGCTGCTCATGAAGTCGGTATCCGTACTTGCGCTCACCATCGCTGGTTTTTTTCTGCATCAGCTGATTCATCTGGAATCTGCCACAGTTGCTCTCACGGGGGCATTCATTCTACTGTTGCTGACGGGAGAACATATGATGGAACAGGCCATCGAAAAAGTGGAGTGGACAACCATCTTTTTCTTTGTAGGATTGTTCGTGCTCGTCTCAGGACTGATTGAAACTGGCGTCATCGCCCGATTGGCTGAGCAAGCGTTGGAATGGACCGGAGGCAACCTTACAGCCTCTTCCATGCTGATCTTATGGCTCAGTGGTATCGCATCTGCATTCGTTGATAACATTCCGTTTGTGGCTACCATGATTCCTCTCATTCAGGAGATGGGCCACGGCGGAATAAGCAATCTTGAACCCTTGTGGTGGAGTCTTTCTCTCGGTGCCTGTCTCGGCGGCAACGGAACACTGATCGGTGCAAGCGCCAATCTCGTCACGGCAGGCCTATCAGCGAAAGAAGGGCACCCGATCAAGTTTATGGAGTATTTGAAATACGGCTTTCCGCTTATGATATTGTCCATCGTAATCTCATCGGTTTATATATTCATTCGGTATTTGATGTAATAGAGAACTAGCATACAGTTAAAAAAAATGGGGTGCTCAAAAGGTTCGCAAACCTTGGGCACCCCATTATCTGTTATAAGACGCTACGCGTACGAATCGTTCCTACAATCGCTCTTGCCAATTAGCTCGTGTATATAGCTTTAACACGACCCACTTGTCCGTCCTGAAGCCGGACCTTAATACCATGCGGATGACGCGGAGAATTCGTTAAAATATCTTTTACAATACCTCGCGTCAGCTTGCCAGTCCGCTGATCCTGCTTCAACACAATATCTACTTCAATTCCGGGTTTTATGTCAGAACGATTCTGTCCATTCATAGATGTCACTCCTATTCAATCTTTCATGCGTTTTTTCATTTCTAATTATGACACACAATACGGAAATATAGATAAAAATGCAAATAAAAAAACGGACAAAAGGCCGTTCCAACCTTTTCATCCGCGTTTAATCCATAATATTGTCTTAAACTCACTTTACCTAACACGATTTCGTTATATTACACTTCCACCAAAGAGGAAACGATTCTTCCAAGAATCACTGAAATTACCGACCAGCACGCCGCCGGACTTTTGTGAGTATGTATGCAGGAGCTTATTGTCTCCAAGATAGATAGCAACATGGGTAATACGCTGCTTGGACTTGTCCAATCCGGCATAATTCGAAGCGGAAGAACCTTTATAACTCATGAAGAATACGAGGTCTCCGCGCTTCAAATTACTGATTTTGCTAACGGCAGTTCCTTTGTCCTTAATCCAGTCACCTTGTGTGCGGGAACTGCTTGGAAGCTTAATGCCTGTCCCTTCCAAAAATGCTCGACGAACAAAGTCAGAGCAATCAAAGGTTGTCGTCGTATTGCGGTCTGAACCAAATTCATAAGGAGTACCCAAGTACTTCATTCCGGCTTTAATAGCGTTCTCTACCATAACAGAGCTGGAAGCCGATCCATTGCTATTGTTATTCGATGAGCTTCCAACTGTATTTGTGCTTCCTCCAGGTACAATATATTTCGAAGAGGCGTAGCCCTGTTTCCCTGAGCTTGTCTTCACTTCATACCAGCTGCTGCTGCTTTTTTTTACAATCTGAACCTTTTCGCCTTTATTAATTTTGGCAACGATTTTGCCTGAAGTCGATGGCTTACTTCTCAGATTGACGTTACCATTAGCTTTTCCCTGCTGTACACTGACCTGAGCATTGGATGCCGCAGCCGCGTATGTAGTTGATCCATATGTGTAAGAACCCATAACCGCTGCAGACAAAAGCGCACCGGCCATTATTTTTCTCCAATTCATTTGCATGTGATGTGTACCTCCCTGATTCTCGTAAAAGTCTGGAATCCGAAAACATGTTCCGTTCTTCCCGTCCCCCATTATAGACAGGCCAAAACCGGGACTGCATGCTCCGATTTTCACAAATGAACAAACCAACTTCTACCAAAAACAAGGACTTTCGTCTTGAATCCGACCTAATATTGGGTACATAGGATTATTAATGAAATAACTACTTTTAATATTTTCCTTATTAAATGGGTAAATTTATATATTCTGCTTCTTATTTCTGGATCTACTTAAAAAAATGAGCGTGCACCAATCAAAAAAAGAGAGCTGCATACACCTGTTTGGTGGAGGCAGTTCTCTTTGTAGGATTCACAATGCAAAGGTTTATGGTTTCTTCTTATAAAGTGGATAACCTGGATTGTCAGGCACATCAATCAAAATCATTCTTAGTCCCTCACTAGCTGTAAGACTGAGTAATTCATTAGCATTCGAACTCAGAAGGACAAAATCCTTATGATGAAACTGAAGCTGGCCTCCCTCTGTTTGGCCATTCCAAATTCCGCTACCTCGGACAGCAAGGGCGGTTAACACGCGTCCTTGAAGCAGCATATAGGTTATGCTCTTACCTTCCTGAAGATGGATATCATACATGCGGGCATCTACCGATAAATCAGCCGGAGATCTATCACCAATGACCGTCTTGCGGACAATTCCATCCTCCCGTTCGATATGAAAATCTTTGTGCTGGTATCGCCGATAAGACGGATTTTGCTTCAAAGAGTCCCGCAATAGCGGTTCAAACCAGATTTGAAATCCTTCCGCATCCGGGCCAATAAAACGCTCCTCATGCCGGACACCAGATCCTGTGCGCATGAGCTGCAGACCACCAGCCTCTACCTCACTTGTAATACCGAGCGTATCACTATGAACCGCTCTGCCTTGAATCATATAGGTGATGACCTCAAAGCCTTGGTGTGGATGCAATCCTATATATCCCTCAAGAGGTGAGTGAAACCAGGACCAATAAAACAGCGGACCTACACGGGTAACAGCAGATCCCTCTCCCGAAAGACCGATCGGCTTCGATTCTGTAATTTTCCCTCCATCGTATATGCCTCTTCCATGCATTTCGGGTGGATACAGCGTCCCTTTCATGTCCTGACTCCTCCTTACGTTTTTGTATCGTTTTTTACTTTTAAACTCATAATATCTTAAATTAAGATAATATCAACTACTATTAAGATTGTATATTTAAACTAGCTTTCAGTTTATGTTCAGAAAAGTTTCAGGAGCCATTCAGCTTCCCGGTGTATGATCATTGTTAGTTAATATAGATACTGGAATGGATATGGGGGCTACAGTAATGAATACGATCAAAGGCATTAAAATTTTGCTAGTGGATGATGAGCCGCATATTTTGCAATTTTTGGAGCTTGGACTGCGCAGTGAAGGGTTTGAGGTGGAATCCGCTTCAGACGGCATAAACGCTGTTCAAATGGCTGATCTCTTCAATCCTCATATCATCATCTTGGACATCATGATGCCGGGAATCGATGGCGTGGAGGTATGTCGGCAATTAAAACAGAACGGAAATGATGCCGCCATTATTATGCTCACCGCTAAGGACGAGGTAAGCGACCGGATTCGTGGACTCACCACCGGTGCGGACGATTATATGATAAAGCCCTTCAGTTTCGAGGAGCTTCTCGCCCGGATTCAAGCGCGGTTGCGTAATCAATTCCCTAATCTTTTCGGAGAGATTACATTAGGTCCCTTTGGAATTGATGACCGTAAACGGGAAATCACGTACTTAGGGCAGGCCCTGACATTGTCCCCAACAGAGTATGACCTTCTTAAACTGTTAGTCATCAAACATGGCACCGTCATGAGCAAGAGCAAAATTTTGAATATCGTATGGGACTATGATTTTGGTGGAGAGGACAACATTGTCGAAGTGTATATCCGCTCTCTTCGTGAGAAGCTGAGAGATAAAGAACACGTAATTATACGCACCCTACGGGGCGCCGGATACCGGGTTGATCTGCCATGAAGGAACGTATCTCAAAGATATTTCGGAAACCCGGTTCTCTAAGGGTTCAGCTGTTATCTAGGTCGCTGTTCGTCCTGGCTGTACTTCTGATTCTGATAGGTTTCCTGCAGTATGTATTGATGAAAAATGTCATGTACCGTAGCCAGGCGGAAGCGATGACAGCCCAGCTGCGCTCCGTTCCCAGAGACGTCTGGAATTCTTCTGACAGACACTGGCCGGATCAGATAGATAACGGCAAGCAGGCCAAAGAACCCGACACCGGCCGGAGACCGTTGTTCTTCATGCCGGATATGTCATTGGCCGTTATCGACGCAGAGGGCGGTTTTAATGAGGTGCAGACTGATGGAGGATATAGCGCACCGCAGCTGTCGGCTGATACGTATCGTTCCATTTTAAGTGAAATGAAGGAACGTAAGCCGAACGAGTACCGGGTGGTAAAAGATAAGGATGGCATCGAACAATTGGTTGTATTCCTCCCTGCCGGCAATCCGGGAAATCCAGATAGACTGCTGCAGATGGGGAAAAATACAGATCCGATTCAGGATGTGATTCTGCGGCAATTGGTGACCTTTACTGCACTCGCATTGCTCGCTATGGCCGGCGGTCTGCTTCTCTATCTGCCGCTTCTGCGCCAAACACTAAATCCGTTGAACAACATGGTGGAGGCCGTAGAGCGGACGGATGCCGGCAATTTGGCTGACCGTTTTCCAGATCAGCAGGGTCAGCAGGAGATCGACCGCCTCGCGGAATCGTTTAACAGCATGCTTGAACGCTTGGACATTTCCTTCAGGGCGGAGCGTGAATCCAAGGAGCAGATGCGCCGCTTCATTGCGGATGCATCACATGAGCTTCGAACACCGCTGACCTCCATTCACGGCTTTCTGGAAGTGCTGCTCCGTGGAGCGGCCAATCATCCAGATCAGCTGGAAGCAGCTTTACGCAGTATGCATGGTGAATCAAACCGTATGAAAAAGTTGATCGAGGATCTCCTTCTTCTCGCCAAGCTCGACAGAGCTCCCGAACTTCAGCTAAAGGAAACTCAGCTGGATATGCTGATCATGGAGATGGAGCCGCATCTGAGAATGCTGGCGGATGAACGATTCGTGTCCTTTAATCTGGAACAAGGTATTCGCTGCATGTGTGATCCGGACAAACTCAAGCAGGTCGTGCTGAACTTGTTTCATAATGCCGTCCAGCACACTGACCCTAAAAAAGGACAGATTGAGGTCAGATTGAAACTCCATGAGAAACAAACCGTTCTTACAGTGAGTGACAATGGCCAAGGCATACCGTCCGATCATCTTCCTCACCTGTTTGAACGATTTTACCGCATCGATAATTCCCGAAGCCGTAAATACGGAGGCTCCGGGTTAGGACTTTCAATTACACAATCCATTGTGGAAGCTCATGGTGGAATGATTGAGGCAGACAGCAAGGTTGGTGAAGGATCTGTGTTTATAGTGACTCTTCCATCACTATAAACAATCAAGGGATGTCCGTAACGGTCGATACATGACCTAGGACAGTCCCTTGATTTTAGTAAGAATTCCGATATACCGTTTTTATTCCACCTGAGCTTTCTTATCAATAACCTCAGCCCTATATCAAATGTAAATATTCCCTTAAAGCTAACTGATTTTTAACAAAGATCTGTTTATTACCTGATAAAGTTATTAAACCTAAATCCTCAAACTTGCTGAATTTTCGGCTTACCGTTTCTCTTGCAACACCTACGTAACTCGCCACTTCTTCTCGTGTTATGGGTAATTCGATAAGAATTCCCTCATTTTTTTTCATTCCAAACTTTTGGCAGAATTCCAATATCATTTGTACGATTCTTACTTCAGCATCGTTAGTTGCTAAATTCTGTGCTAAATTTTCTATATGGGCTAACCGTTTTGTCACCGCTCTTAAAAGTTTTAGTGCAATTTCAGGATTGGCTTCCATAATACGATCAATATCATCTTTCGTTAACAGGCAAATCACTGTATCTTCAATGGCATATACACTAAAATTGTTTACTTCATCATGATTAAAAAGATGCAATTCTCCAAAAAACTCGCCAGTTGTCAAAATATATAAAATTTGTTCTTTCCCATTAACAGTAAATTTAGATACTTTTACTTGCCCTTTATTCACAATAAATAATTTGTCTGATTTCTCGCCCTCGTGCAGAAGCGCTTGCCCCTTTTTGAAATGGATGTGTTTCGTCATTTTAGCTACTTTTAAGATTTCCTCATCAGATAATTCCTTGAAAATCGGAACTTTTTTAGGGCAGGGCTCTATCATTTTGTGATTATCATGGTTACAATTATGCTCCTTCATTATCATCACCTAACAAGAAATTTTATTGTCGATCTACTATTACTTTGAGAATCAATATCAATAACAAAAATATATCATTATGCTAAAGGGCGTATTATGTTTTGAATCACACTGCCAAAAAGGTCCATTGACCTGGGACGCCCCCTATGTCTGTCGTAAGACGCTACGTGTACGAAGCGTTCCTACAATCGCTCTTGCCCCCGAATTTCCTGAATGATTTCTTAGCGAAAGAAATTCGGGGACAAAGGAGCGTGTGCTTTCGATGCGAGCTTTCCTTTGGAAAGCTTTTACCGCTGCCGCTTCTCCGGAATCGTTTCGTCCTCTCCGCTGCTTCGTACATATTCACTAATTAAACACAGAAACAAAGAAACTGCCCTTGGTAGAATGGAAGTGTTGAGCAACCAAGAAAAAGAGCGAGTGTTGATGGGGATATGCCCCTCAAACTCGCTCTTTTTTGTTAAATCATCGACTGTCTTGTAGACACTTGCTGTTTCACAAAGTTTGAAAACTACTTTTGGGACAGCCCCAATTAAAAATGATATATGTGCCGTTATCCTATTCTTCTACCTCTGCAAATTTATCTTTGTCTTCGCCACACACCGGGCATACCCAATCCTCCGGCAAATCCTGAAATAAAATCCCGGGATCAACACCTTCATCAGGATCCCCAACAGTCGGATCGTAAATGTAACCACAGGGTAAACAAATGTATTTTTTCATTTTGAAATCCTCCTTGTTGTTTAAGCGGGTGTCGTAAGCCGACCTTTCACTTCACTCATTAAATCCTTTATAGAACTATCGTTCAGATTAATCCCATCTAATGAAACTCCGCTTTCAATAGCTGTTTTATACGGAATAGACGCCAACATGTCACCAAGAGAAATAACCCCAACCATTTTATTATCTTTAATAAAGACTCTAGTGTACTTTTCAGCACCATCTTCCTCAATGATCGTTGTATCACAGCGGCTTTCATCTATGAATCCAATTGAAAACAGAGAAAGATTAAAGGCATTGAACACCGTAAACGGAGTCGTCTTCTGATAAGATTCAGCAACAGACACCATATTCTTACCCGCCACTTTTCCTTGGTCCATCGCCGGACCCCATAGACCTTCCACTTCACCATTTAGCTCTATTACATCACCAGCGGCATAAACATCCTTAATGTTCGTTTCCATTCGCTCATTCACAATAATCCCCTTGCCCGTATGGATTGGTGTGTTTTCTGTTAGGTCGATGTTCGGAACGACTCCGATGGAGTAGATCACACTGTCACAAGAAATGGTTTGGTCCCCCAGTACGATCCCTTCTACTTCATCTCCATCCATGATCTGCTTAATGGAGGTATTTACATGAACATCTACGCCTGCTTCTTCAATTTTATTTTTGAGTAAAGCGCTTGTTTTATCATCCAGTTGTCTAGCCATTAGCCTTGGTGCAGCTTCGACAATCGTAACCTTTTTACCCGCCTTAAAAATGGACCAGGCCGTTTCTAATCCTTGAATTCCCCCGCCAATATTTACAATGCTTGTTTTATCCTCTATAAATACTTTGAAGTCTTCTGCTTCATGCATTTCTCTAATGGTAAAAACCCCTTTTTTATCTGCCCCATCAATTAGCAGCTTCCGGTTTTTAGCCCCCGTACAAATGAGTAATTTATCGTACTGAATCGTTTCACCCGTTGACGTATGGAGGGTATGGTTATCGGAATCAATATGTTCGATTTTTGTATGAAGCAGGGTTTGGATATTTTGAGTTTGATACCATTTTTCCTTCTTAATTAGCACTTTTTCACTGCCCAAGTCTGAAAATAATTCTTTTGATAATTTGATTCTGTTATAGGGTAATGATGTTTCGGCTCCAATTAATAATATACTTGATTCCTGATCCAGGTCTCGTATTGCTTTCGCTGCATTTACAGCCGCAACACCCGTTCCGATGATACAATAATTTTTATTCATTTTTTCACCCACTTATCATGTTACTAGATTGCACTTAGCAGTAAATCGGCCACGTAAGTAGCGGAATGCTCAATTTTTTTCAACTGATCATCTTTAGGAGCAAATCTCACTCTTACAGGAAACTCCACATGCGTCATGCCCGTCGTTTTAATAACATGTGAGGTGCTTTGAACATCCATATTTGTCTGGTTGAGGTAGTCCTGAATGACTTCAGTGGCTTCTCCACTCCAACCGTATGACCCAAAGGCAGCCCCAATTTTTCCTTGGAGATCCATCTTTTTCAGCTCTTTAAGCAGATCCTCCAGATTACCAATCATATCCGCATATTTCGTCGAACTTCCGATGAATACGGCATCGGCTTCCTTAATGCTTTCAAGGATTTCAGCTTGATCTGACTTATCCGCATTGAACACAGAAGCTTGGATGTTATTTTCCTCAAAAATTTTCTTTAAATATTCTGCTATCTTTTTCGTACTGTTCCTAATCGTTGTATATACAATCGTTACTTTTTTGCCTTCAACCGTATCCGCACTCAATGTTGCATAGAGATCAATGTACTTTTGAATGTCGTTTCGTAAAATATAACCGTGGGAAGGGGCAATCATCTGAACGTCTAATTCTTCTAATGCATTGATTAATGTTCTTACATATCTTCTATGTGGGTGAATAATCGCATTGTAGTAGCCAATAAAGTCTTCTGTAATATCATAGCCTGCCTCATCAGCGAAAAACTCTTTACCTGCAACATGTGTGCTAAAGATATCGCAAGGGAATAAGATTTTATCTTCGATGCAATAAGTAATCATGGTTTCTTCTGTGTGAAGATATGGGGTTTCTTTGAACTTCAGTGTTTTGCCTCCGATATCTAATGTATCACCATCCTTTACTACCAGGAAATTTCTGCTATGAAGCTTGTACATTTCTTTTAATTCATTTACTGCAATTTCTGTACAGACAATCGTTGCATCAGGTGCTCTTCCTGCTAACGCTGCTAATCCACCTGAATGGTCGGGTTCCGTATGGTTAATAACGATATATTGGATTTCTTTAGGGTCGATCAATTCGCTTAAATACTCTACAAATTCTCTGCCAAACTCCAAATCCACCGTATCGATTACCGTCGGCTTTTCTGTTTTTAACAAGTACGCATTGTAAGTCGTCCCTTTTGCTAAAATTAATCTATGAAATGGCACTTCTCTATCATCAATTTTTCCTACCCAGAAAATATCCTTTGCCAGCATTACTTCATTCATCTATATCGCCCTCCTGATTTGAATGATATTGATCATGTGTCTCTTAACAAGATCCATCGTATAGTACTTTAAAAAATCAAATCAGGATTTGAATCACAATTTAAAAGTAATTTATAGCTTCCGCTTCGGAATCCGCTCTAATTTGCGTCGTTTTTCCTTGTGTCCAACAATTTGGTACAATTACAGTCGATACGTATGTAATGCTATGCCTAGAGAGAGGGACTTATCGATATGTTTAAAATATTTATCGTCGAGGATGACTATCATCTGGTCAGCCTACTCAAAGAACATCTTCATAAATTCGGTTACATGACTCAATCCGTAGACGACTTTGAGTCCGTACGCAGTCAATTCGAACATTATGATCCGCAACTTGTCCTTCTTGACGTCAATCTTCCCAAATATGATGGATATTACTGGTGCCGCCAGTTCCGCAGCATCTCCACCTGTCCTATCGTGTTCATCTCCGCTCGTGACGGCAAAATGGATCAGGTGATGGCACTGGAAAACGGTGCTGACGATTATATAACAAAGCCCTTTGATTATGAAATTGCTATGGCCAAAATCAAAAGCCAGCTACGCCGGGCCTATGGCTCCTACGCATCCGCAAATAACGAGCGTACGCTAACTGTTGCCGGTCTGACGTTGGACGTTGAACGCCTTTCCTTAACGCTAGGCGATTCCCAGATTGATCTTAGCCACACGGAAGCCAAAATTTTGGACGAGCTCATGCAGCGATCTGGACAAGTGGTGAGCCGGGATCGACTATTAGAGAAAATATGGGATGACCAGGTCTTTGTGGACGATAACACCCTCAATGTCTACGTAACCCGTGTACGCAAAAAACTTGCCCAATTCGGTATTGAAGAAGGGTTACAGACGATAAGGGGACGCGGCTATCGCCTCAGTCCGAATTGGAGTGAAGAGATATGAAACTGTTTCTGCGTGAGCAGCGGCCGTTGATCTTTGTTTATATCGCTCAGCTTCTCATCATAACGCTGGTTTACTGGCTGGACGGGTACAGAAATATGTCAGTCAGTATCTATGCCTGCTTGATCAGCGGCTGTCTGCTGGCTGGTTACCTCATCTTCCGTTACGTCGCCAACCGTTCATTTTACAAAAGATTAGAGCAGCCACATGCTTCTCCGGAACCGTTCCAGAAGGAATTCTCCCGCGAACCTTCCCAAACCCCGCTCGCCGAGGCACTGCAGCAAGTGCTGCGGAGCCAATTCAGACATTACACTACCGATCTGCATAACTATAAACATAGAATCGAGTCTCATATTCAGTTTATCAACCAATGGGCCCATCAAATGAAGACCCCCATATCGGTCATTCATCTGATCCTGCAGAAAAAGGACGACCCCGACTCCACAGCCATCGGTGACGAACTAGACCGTCTAAAAAAGGGGCTTGATCTCGTATTGTACAGTGCACGCCTTGATACGTTCGAGCGGGATTTCTATGTCGAAACTTTACAGCTGGAGCAAATTGTACGGTCAACAGCATCGGAGCAGAAACGTCTCTTTATCCGCCGGAGGATTTTTCCTTCTATTGATATTGAAGCAGGTATTTCGATCACTTCCGATGAAAAATGGTTGTCCTTTGTGCTCTCACAGCTCATTACAAATGCCGTCCGTTACACCCCCTCTGAACGAGGGAAACTATTTTTCAAAGGTTACCGCCAAGACCAAGACATTGTTCTGGAAATCCGGGATGAGGGGATCGGTATTCCTGGGAGCGATCTGCCGCGTGTATTTGATCCTTACTTCACCGGAGAAAACGGCAGACGTTATCAGGAATCAACCGGAATGGGACTGTATTTGGTGCAGCAAATTTGCAGCAAGCTGGGCCATGATCTCGAAATTGAATCCACCATTGGAGAAGGAACTACCGTCCGTATTACATTTCACAGTGCTTGAACCTTACAGAGTTGTAAGGTAACTGTAAGTTATCGCCATAGCGGCAGTCTGTGCTACTGTCCTACAATAAAGATACCAGGCAAGGAGTGTGAGCAAGAGTGCCTATCCTAAACGTCAAACATCTAACTAAAATTTACGAAGGCCAAGTGGCACATCAGGCTCTGCATAATATTCACTTCTCTGCCGAACGGGGTGAATTTGTTGGCATCATGGGCCCTTCCGGCAGCGGAAAAACAACGCTCCTCAACCTGATCGCAACCATAGACCAGCCGACAGCCGGTGAAGTGAACATCAACGGGCGCAATCCGCATCTCCTGGGCCGGAAGGAAGCTGCGCTCTTCCGTCGACGCGAGCTAGGATTTGTGTTTCAGCACTTCAATCTGCTAGACACACTGACGGTGGAGGAGAACATCGTTCTCCCTCTTACGCTGGAAGGAGAATCCTTGCGCGAAATGGACAGAAAACTGAGTGAGATTGCAGACAAACTCGGAATCCGGTCCATTTTGAACAAACGTACGTATGAGATTTCTGGCGGACAAATGCAGCGGACGGCTATCGCAAGAGCACTTATACAGCAGCCTTCTCTTATTCTTGCTGATGAGCCGACCGGAAATCTGGATTCCAAGGCATCTAAGGATGTCATGCAGGCTTTGTCGGGGATGAGCAAAGAGGCCTCAGCTACCGTGCTGATGGTGACGCACGATCCGGTAGCAGCCAGTTACTGTGACCGTGTCCTGTTCATAAAAGACGGCCAACTTTATAATGAGATATACTGCGGCGACAACCGCCAGGCTTTTTTCCAGAAGATTATCGATATGCTTGCTCTGCTCGGAGGAGGAAACCATGACCTTTCGGCAATTCGTTTTTAGGAATGTTGTCCGGAACAAGCGCACCTACGCCGCTTACTTTCTGAGCAGCTCCTTTTCGGTCATGATTTTTTTTGTTTGTGCGTTGTTCATCTTTAACCCGGAGATCAGGGATGAGACATTTTATCCTGTCGTTATGCAGGCTATGGTAGGGGCCGAGCTGATCATGTATATCTTCTCGTTTTTCTTCGTGCTATACTCGGTGAGCTCTTTTCTCAAAACACGAAAACGAGAATTCGGCGTACTGTTCATGCATGGGATGACACAAGGCCAATTTAATAAGATGGTCTTTCTCGAAAATATGATTATCGGCATCGGCTCCATACTGACCGGAATGACGTCCGGGATCATCACCGGCAAGCTGTTTCTGATGGCCGGGGCTGCATTTCTCGACGTCCCTTCCTTGCCATTTCATCTGTCGCTGCAAGCGATTGGATTGACCGTGGGCGGTTACATGCTTCTGTTTATCCTAATCTCGCTCTTTACATCCCTGCTGCTTCGTCCGGTTACATTAATCGAATTGTTCCGGTCTGGACAAAAGCCAAAGACCGAAGCTAAGGTGTCACCGCTTCTGTCGCTGCTGGCCGCAGCACTCTTGGTGACCAGCTACACGCTGGCAGCAACGACAACAGCAGCTTCACTTATTTACCGCATGTTTCCCGTGACCCTGATGACTATTGTTGGCACCTACTTACTTTATTCACAGCTCAGCATTTTCCTGATACGGTTACTGAAACGCAGCAGGCTGTTCACCTGGAACCGAACCCGGTTAATTTCACTTTCGAGTCTAAATTATCGATTAAAAGATAATGCGCAAATGTTGTTTATGGTAACGACAGTACTTGCTGTTTCATTCTGTTCTGTAGGCGTGTTTGCTTCCATACCCGTACTGACCAAGCAATTCAACGAAGATTTTCCCGCAGCCGTGGGTTATATGGCCAAAGAAGGTGATCCCTCGGAGTTTGAACATCTTCAGGAAATTCGGCAGGAACTAACCGAACGATCCATTTCATTTGAATCCATATCCTTGCCGGTTAAATATGTTGGGGTTGTGTCTTCGACCATTAAAAATCCTCCGGATCTGCTTCCGCTGCTGTCATTTTCCGATTACCGGAAGGCAGCTACGATGGCCGGATTTCCTTTTGACGAAGAACCTTTAATGGGGAACGATGCTCTGGTGCTCGTCAATTCGCAAAATAACCGGACTCATATCCGGGAGCGTGCCCAGGCATCTTACACACTCCGTGGTTCTGAAGCCGAAGTTACGGAAATTGGCTATACCCAGCATGTTGCGGTCCCGGAATATTTGCTACCAGAGCTATACGAGGATTCTTTATTAGGCGGGCTTGTTGTTAGTGACTCTCGCTTCGCACAAATCTCGTCACCAGAGAGAACGGATCGATATACAGGCTTTTATGTTCAAGATTTCCGGCAAACCGAAGGCATCGCATCCCACTTGACGACCAGAGGAGACGTTCGTTATGAGATGAATGAGTCGTATGCACTCACGGTCAGCGGAACGCTGTTTGCCCTGATGAGCAGCCAGTTCAGTATGATGCTGTTCGCAGCCCTGCTCGTGGGAACCGTGTTCTTCATCGCTGCCGGCAGCTTTTTATATTTCCGGTTGTATGCCGATCTGGACTATGACTTCCGTTTCTACGCTACGGTGTCAAGAATCGGGCTTACGGACCGTGAATTCAGCCGAATCATCACAGGACAGCTGGCCCTTCTGTTTTTCGTACCGATTGGCACAGCGATCCTTCATAGTATTTTTGCGTTCATTGCGCTTCAGAGCTATTTCTTCCTCTCTATTGCCGCAGAGATGGGCGTGGTGCTTATCGGTTTTTTGATTGCGCAGGTTTTGTATTTCCTGTTCATCCGAAGCCAGTACCTGCGAAAGCTCAAGAAAGCACTTATATAACAACAATTTTGGTACAATCATGTTAGTGAATTGAAAGAGGTGTACGTATTGCAAAACTGGATTACACATTTTATGGAGCAGTTCGGTTACTTTGGAATTTTTCTGATGATCGCACTGGAAAATGTATTTCCGCCGATTCCATCGGAAGTTATTTTAACCTTTGGCGGATTCATGACAACCTATACGGATCTCACGATTCCCGGTGTTATTTTAGCAGCCACTTTGGGCTCGGTCATCGGAGCTGTTATACTGTATGGTATCGGTTTGCTGCTCGATGTGGAAAGACTGGAGAAGATTATAGACCGTTGGGGCCACATTCTCCGGGTCAAAAAAGAGGACATTCGCAGAGCAGATGCCTGGTTTGACAAATATGGCTACTGGACTGTACTCTTCTGCCGTATGGTTCCCCTGATCCGAAGCCTGATCTCCATTCCTGCGGGCATGTCCAACATGAAATTTGGAATGTTCCTGCTGTTTACAACGCTCGGAACGCTGATCTGGAACATAATACTCGTATCCATAGGCGCTGCGCTCGGAGAATCATGGGAAGACATACTGGCCTTCATGGATGTATACTCAAACATAGCCTATGCCGTTATAGCAGTGGCAGCGATTGTATTCGTTGTGCTCTTCATCCGCAAGCGGAAAAAATCTGCTCAATAAGAACCTGTACTATTATTCAAAGCAAGGGAGAGATTCGCATTTATGGATTTTATTTTGTTTATTAAAGCCATTATTCTCGGTATGGTGGAGGGCTTGACCGAATTCGCTCCTGTATCCTCTACAGGCCATATGATCATTGTTGACGATATGTGGCTGCAATCGGAAGAGTTTCTGACCAAATATGTAGCCAATACATTCAAGGTTGTCATTCAACTGGGCTCTATTCTCGCCGTGCTTGTCGTATTCAAAGACCGTTTCCTCGATCTTCTGAACATTAAGCGCAAAAAACCGGAACTGGGTGCCCCTGTCGGAACCGGACGTTTGAAGCTGACCCAGGTTATTGTTGGATTGATTCCTGCTGGTGTACTGGGTGTATTGTTTGAAGACGTCATCGATGAACACTTATTCTCTATAGAAACGGTATTGATCGGCCTAGTAATCGGCGCTATTTTCATGATTATCGCAGACAAATTCAGCAGCAAAAAAGCACCTACTACCGTTACGGTTGACCAGATCACCTACAAGCAGGCGTTCAGTGTCGGTCTGATTCAGTGTTTGTCTCTCTGGCCTGGATTCTCCCGCTCGGGATCTACGATCTCAGGTGGTGTTATGCTAGGTATGAATCACCGCACTGCTGCGGACTTCACCTTTATTATGGCCGTGCCGATCATGTTCGGTGCAAGCTTCCTGTCCTTGTTGAAAAACTTGGAGTACTTCACGATGAGCGCGCTGCCGTTCTTTATCGCGGGCTTCATCAGCGCATTCGTGTTCGCGCTGATCTCAATCCGCTTCTTCCTGAAGCTGATCAACAAGATCAAACTTGTACCGTTTGCGATTTATCGTATCGTTCTGGCGGCTGTCATTTATTTTGTTTGGATTTTCTAATCGGTGAACACGTTAAAAAGGGCGTTCCCCAAGGTCAATTGTGGCCTGAGGGAGCGTCCTTTTGTTTGTGTATTTGTGCTACTTCTGCTGTTTCTGTTCTGTGACGCTTCTTGTACGAAACATACCTTTTTTGTAGCTGTTTCTGCTGTTGTTTTCTTTTTCCGTTGGGAAACGCTCCACGTACGAAACATTCCTACGATCGCTGTTGTCCCCGAATTTCTTTTAATTATATTTCTACAAGGTAGAAATTCGGTGACAAAGGCGACCTCTGTCGCTTCTTCGGAATTGTTTCGTTCGTTCCGCTGCAGTTCAGCTAACCCACCATAATCTGAAATACATTTTAGGCTTTACTCAAAACATAGTGCTTGACAATTGTAGCATCCCATATGATTGAAGACACATCAGCACTTGAATGAACCTCCTTACGTATGGAATGTGACTATTCAAATAATCCCACAGGATTCAGTGCGTGTTGTATAAAGTACAACAATATTTCAAGATATAGCAGCGAAGGACGGATTGTTGCACACAATACAATAATAGGGATAGGAAATCATTTATTTACCTCTTTTCAGGGGGATTGTTGTATATTCTACAACAGTACCTATAAAGCCCCCTAATCAACTTGGACACTTTCAGAATAAATAATATACAATTAATTTATCTGGAGGCAGTCACTATGAGAGTACAACATAGTAAGTTCGACGAGCTGCGGATACAGGTCGTCGAAGAAGCACTTGAACGGGGGAATGTAGCACTAACAGCACGAAAACATGGCCTCTCCCCTTACTCATTATATAAATGGGTTAAACAATATCGAGATGAGGTGGAGATGACGATGAGTAGAAAGAAGAACATGGACAGACTTGAAGTTCAACCTCAAACTACAGGTGATTGGAAAGAAAAGTATGAACAAGCCACCAAGTTAATTGGGGAAAAAGAACTGGAGATAGCCATCCTCCGAGACCTTGTAAAAAAAACTCATCCACACATCCAATGGAAGTGGCCCGGCAATGGATCCTAAAAGGTTATCCGGTAAGCAAGATCCTGAAGCTGTGTAATGTGCCTCGGTCTACTTACTATTATCAACGTAAGACCACTACCAATTCAAAACAATCAAATAAATCTGGGCGCCCAAAGCCAGGTTATTCCGTCACGTTTAACGGCAAAAAAGTAAGTGATGGACGAATTAAACAGATAATCTTAAAACTTCTTGAAGGTGAAGAATCTGCTTACGGATATCGAAAAATCACTCTTGTGTTACGTAGACGGCACGCTATTAAGATCAACAAGAAAAAGGTATACCGACTTTGTAAAGAACTCGATATTCTAGGCAAACCTAAAGAGCAGAAAGCGGCCTATCCACGCCGTCTAGCTAACAATATGGAAGTAACCGGTCCGAACCAGTTGTGGCAGATGGACGTTAAATACGGCTATATTGCTGGCCTACAGCGTTACTTCTATACGGCAAGTATTATCGATGTATACGACCGCAACGTAGTGGGGCAGTATCGCGGCAAGGAGTGCCTTACAAAAAGTCTTGTTGATACGCTTTATAAAGCATTAATCAAACGAAATATCTTCTCTCAAGAGAAAGAGTTAGTAATCCGAACGGATAATGGCCCTCAGTTTAAGAGTCACAAATTTGGAAAGTTCTTCGAGACACACAAAGAATTTATTATTCATGAACGTACACCGAATCGCAGCCCAAACAAGAACGCGTTCATTGAGTCGTTTCACAGCATCTTAGAACGGGAGTGTTTTAAGCGCCATATTTTTACGGACTTTCAAGAAGCATTTATGGTGCTGGACCGATTCATGGACTTCTACAATAATCGAAGAATCCATATGAGCTTGTATGGGTACTCGCCTGTCGAATTCGCTGAAAAACTTAAGAAAAATGAAGTGAACGCGTTTAAAATCGCGGTATAGTGCGTTCACTACAAGTTCCTTTACAAAGTGTCCAATATTCGGGGGCCTGACCGAGTACCAGTAGGTTCAGGCATTCTGCTTCTCCAGTGTTGTATAACATACAACATTACTTATCCCATCATGATACTAACACCCATCAGCTCAGCGGCCATCTATTAGGTATACAGCATTCCTTGCTAATCGCCCCTCCCTGTGAACTTGTCATAACTTCCGTCTTCACGCTTCACAATTACAACTGTGCCATCTTCTTTCGAAGAATAAATCTCTGCACCGACTTCTACGATGTTGGATGAAAAATTCTCGCGAGGATATTCTGCTGCAACTACTTTATGTTGTACCTCACCTATTTTTTCGCTCATTGTAAATTCATTAATATCTAAATCGCCTTCCCACAGATACTCCTTATCATCAACGATCAGAATACCGGCGTAACAAGCTTCCGAACTCGAATTACGGCAGCCCGTCAGTACAATGATTCCAACCATTACCGTTAGAGCAAGCAGAACAAATCTTCTAATCATTATGCTCCCCCTGTCATCTACAAAGACGGAACTATGACGATGAAAGTTGCCTCGATTATCCAATTTATTCAAAAAACAAGTGTCGTGCACCTCTAACAAAATAAAGAGGAACACCGGAAGCAACTGCTTCACGGATGTTCCTCTTAAATGCGTACATTGCTATAAAGGCGCTGGGCCAGTCACTTATCCTTGCGGCTTCAGTTGAACCGGTTGGCCTATACGGGCGGACTCGTAAGCGGCAAGCCCTACACGGGCGGACAGATAACCGTCCTCGCCCGAAACGCTAACTGGCTTACCTTGGACAATGCTGTCCACAAAGCTGTTGATCAGCTCGGTATCCATATCGTCACCCCAGTAACTCCAGTTGGCTTTCTGAGCTGCATCACTGTACAAATCGTTCTTCTGGGAAAACGCATCGATGGAGAGCGTCCCCTTGGTTCCGATGATCTCTAATGTCACATCGCCCCAAGTCGGGAAACTGCTAGAGCGGGACCAGCTTGGATCCAGCACGGCAAACACACCGTTCGCAAACTTCACATGCACCATGCCTGCGTCATCAATGTCCGTGTCATGAAATAACGTTTCTGCGTGGGCATATACTTCCTCCACTACGCTGCCTGTAAACCAGTGCATCAAGTCCATGACATGGACGGTATGATCAAAAACCGCACCGCCGCCTGAATGCTCCTTCTCAAGGAACCAGCCGCCGGGCATCGTACCGCGGTTCGTACCTTTCATGGCTAGAATATCACCGATTTTGCCTTCGTCAATTGCCTGCTTCGCCTGGCGGACCGCTGTCAGGAAACGGCACGGGAATGCTGTCATCAGCTGAACGCCCTGTTCCCTGCATACCCGGATCATACTTATCATTTCCTCTTCGGACAAGCCAAGCGGCTTCTCGCAGAGCACATGCTTACCTGCTTCGGCTGCTTTGAAAGTGAGCTCCGCATGTCGGGCGTTTTCCGAACAGATTACAACTGCATCGATGTCCTGCGCAAGCAGCTCGTTATAGTCTGCATAGTAAGGAATTCCTCGATCGGTTGTGAACGGAGCTACTCGTTCAGCATCCTCATCAGCGATTCCAATCACTTCCACATCACTTCTCTGAAGCATAGCGTTCAGATAGCTGACAGCATGCATATGGGCAAAGCTGATAAATCCTACTTTCATCTTGTTCATGACGTAATCCCTCCCATGCGGACGGGTTGTCCTGTCTGAGCCGAATGTTCGCATGCAAGAGCAATTTCAACAGCCCGACAAGCGTCAGCTGCGCTGACAATCGGCTCGCTGCCCTCGCGAATGCATTCGATAAAATGTTTCACTTCATCATAATAAGGATCATGTAGCGTCGGGCTCGACGGCACTTGAACTGCTACCTTCTGATCGTCGCCGCCAGTGGCGACCTTCAAATCAAGCGACTGTACCTGGTTGCTGTCAAAACGGATGATCCCCTCTTTGCCGGATATTTCAAACTGGGTAGTGAACGGCCCGGCGTATCCCCAGAATCCGGTCAAATTGGCAATAGCTC
This sequence comes from Paenibacillus uliginis N3/975, assembly GCF_900177425.1. Classification (NCBI taxonomy): domain Bacteria; kingdom Bacillati; phylum Bacillota; class Bacilli; order Caryophanales; family Paenibacillaceae; genus Paenibacillus; species Paenibacillus uliginis. The sequence goes on from NZ_LT840184.1 coordinate 5,454,771, forward strand.
CGCTGGAAAACTTCAGTGTCACCTGGGCATATTCCATGGACAGGGACGGCTTCGTAACCGAAGCATATACGGATTCCACGTCTCCGAACAACCAGCAGGCAAAGTCGATGTCATGAATCATCAGATCCATAATGACTCCGCCGCTCTTGGAGCGATCACGGTACCAAAAACTAACTCCTATCGGATAGGAACCGTGACGTTTGAAATATGCCATTTTAGCCTCGCCAATTTTTCCGGATCGTACCTGATCGAACGCATTCCGGTAGTTCGGGAAGAAGCGGACAACATGGCCGATAAACAGCCGAACGCCATGCTTACTGCATGCGGCTTTCATCTCTTTGGCGTCTTCAAGAGTCAAGGCCGCAGGCTTTTCACAAATAATATGAAGTCCCCGCTCGGCAAGCTTTAACACAAGCGACTTGTGCAGATATGTCGGCAAACATACGACTACTGTATCCGGCTTTACCTGCTCAAGCATCAACTCCCAATCCTTATATGGCACTGCACCGCAGGCTTCTGCAGCTTGATCTGCACGCTTCTGAATCAAGTCTGCAACGCCAGATACTTTAACACCGGGCATCTTCCCCAGGTTATGGGCATGGGTCATGCCCATCGTTCCACAGCCGATAATGGCTATGTTCATGGAAATCCCTCCATTCTACTTCTTGTTAGGTTGTTTGATCCGTCATAGCCCACTTGACCGCACCGATGATGCCAGCGCGGTTGCCAAGCTCTGCCTTGGCAAGACGTACAGGCAATACGCACAGCTCTTGGAGCTTCTCATTCAGCGCCTTGCTCCATTTTTGGTAACCGTCGGACACCCCCCCGCCCAAAATAATAACTTCCGGATCATAGGCCTGCTGCACAGAAATCAAGCCTCTGGCGAGATCGGATAAATATTCATTCATTGCATCTGTCGCTTCTTTATTACCTTCCTCGTAAGCCTGTACCAGATACCGGCTGCTCCATTCCGGATTCACAGACTTCGCAATCCGGCTCAGCGCAGTACCGGAACACTGTGTTTCCCAACAGCCGTATTGGCCGCAGGTGCAGGCTACTCCGTCTTTATCCACGATTAGATGGCCGATCTCCGCGAATCCGCCTCGAATGCCCGGCAGTACGCTTCCTTCATAAAAGAAAGCGCCACCAATTCCTGTCCCAAGAGCGACAAGCATAAAGGAGTGAACCCCTTCTCCCGATCCAAGCCATGCTTCACCCCAGGCAGCCGCATTCACGTCGTTCTCAACCGAGACGGGGTAAGGGAACTGCTTCTCGATCTCTTTCTTGATTTCCGTACCGGTCCAACCCGGCATATTGTCTGTTGCATAGACGATGCTACCCGTGGAACGATCCACCCGGCCGGCAGTGCCGATGCCAATGCCACAAATCTCTGATTCTCCGGCTTGCTGTTCAAGAGATCGAATCAAGCCTACGGCTGCCTCCATAATCCGGTCTCTGCCTTCCAGCGCAGGGGTCGTGACAGCGAGCGGTTCCGTCATGTTGCCGTCTGTATCGACCAGCGCTCCTTTGATCTCCGTTCCACCAATATCCAGTCCAATCCAGCGTTTCATAGGTTCAGATACCCTCACTTTTCAATAAGTTACACCCCAAGTACATCAGATCTGCTGGTCATAATAATTCTAATAATACTATATTAGTACCGGTAAAGAGCCTCACTCTCTCCTGTTCTAACTATTCGATTTCACACCGTGAATCCCCTTCCTTTTTGACGTTATTTTATGATCGATAAAATACATGCTGTATATCGTATGTGTTGTTACTTATTTCAATGATTAGCTGTCGATATAGTAAGTTTTGATTACATTAAAGCTTCTTTTTTATTCCCAAAAGTTCCATATTTCGCTATTGTATATAGGTAACCCTTTTGCACTTCAGTCATAAGGAAATCTAAGAAGATCAGGTGATAACGTGAATGTGTTGGCTATTAAGGATGTAGAGAGATATACAGAAAATATGGTGGTGTTTCCGGCATTCAGCCTGGAAATCGTACAGCATGAGATTGTAGCACTATACTCCAGCATGAATGTCAGAAGCACCCTTCTACATATGCTCATTGGAAAAATCCCCCTATCTCGCGGTGAGCTGTCCATCAAGCAGGCAACTTTGTCTGGGAACCGGACGGAATACCTTTCACAGCTCGGCATATCCTTTCTCGATGACGGGCTCTATGAACGCCTAACTGTAAGGGATCACCTTATTTTTGCACATAAACTAAGCCTCTCCCCGTGGCCTATAGATGAAGTATTAAAAATTGTTCAGCTTGAGATGAAAAGTAATGTGCGTGTCTCCAAGTTAACTCTCTCCGAAAAGAGAAGGGTTCATTTTGCACGCCTGTTAATGATGGACCCAGCATTGTTCGTATTCGAAGAGCCTGTCCAAAATGTCGATAATGAAACGAAGCTTGTATTTACCCGGTTTGTTAACACGCTCTCCGAGAGAGGCAAAAGTGTGCTCATTCTTACCGGCAACATGGAGACTGCCCTTAGCGTAACCAACAAGATCTTCCGGTTGGACGAGAAAGGGCTGCATCGTTATGAAATTATAGATGAAACGGAACAGGAGGATTCCCCCTCCCCTCATCCTCAGGATAAGCATTCAGCTAAAACGGAAAATCCGGCTGAGACAACCGAGCTGCCTCTCGACATGGATTCTCCAGAAGAGCAAAACATCCCAGATCAAGAAGAAATATCAGAAGTATTCGTGCAACCTGTTCGGCTCGAAAAAATACCTACCAAGATGAACGATAAAATGATTCTGTTCGATCCGCCGGAAATTGATTATATCGAGAGCAGTGACGGACAATCGAATATTTATGTTAAGGGCGATGCCTATCCTTGTGTGTTCAAAATCAATGAATTGGAGGAACGGCTTCAGCCATTCGGCTTCTTCCGTTGCCACCGCTCGTACATCGTCAATCTGCAAAAAGTCAGGGAAGTGATCACATACACTCGTAACAGCTTCAGCTTGGTATTGGATGATCAAGCCAAATCTTCGGTTCCATTATCCAAATCCAAAATGGCGGAACTCAAGGAGATGCTCGGCTTAAAAGCGTGATCCATTCAACTGTCTCTATGCTCCATTCGTCTGTAAAACCGCGCTATTACAGCATTTTCAACGCTCCATTCATGCCTTGTTCTGCGCCACTCACCCCCTGAGATGCTCCTTTCAATGGGATTATAATGCGGGCATTTTCGGAAGGACGTAACATGAGGATATCGAAAAACGAATGAGCAAACGGAGGTACACGGCAGTGGAGAACATTATCGAAGTTACATCATTAGGAAAAACTTTTTCCGATCATCGAGCTTTAAAAGACGTTTCCTTTCAAGTACGTAAAGGTGAAGTGTTCGGATTTCTCGGACCGAGCGGTTCCGGTAAAACAACTACTATTAAAATCCTGACCGCGCAATTAAACCAGACCATAGGAGACGCTTTTGTATTCGGAGTGCCTGCACATCGTCTTAAGGAAGCAACATACCGCAAAAAAATCGGTGTTATTACCGACAACAGCGCTTTGTACGACCGGTTAACCGTTTATGATAACCTGAAATTTTACTGTGATCTGTATAAAGTTCCATATACCCGGATTCCTGAGGTATTAGAAATGGTGAATTTGGCTTCCGAACAGAAGAAAATTGTGTCCAAACTGTCCAAGGGAATGCTGCAGCGTGTTACTCTGGCGCGTGCCTTTCTTCATGAGCCGGAGCTATTGTTCCTCGATGAGCCGACCTCGGCGCTGGATCCAGCCAATACGAAACATATATATGAAGGACTCTTAAAGCTCAAAGAAAACGGAACGACTATCTTTTTGACCACACATGATATGAATGAAGCGGAGACGCTGTGTGACCGAATCGCCTTTTTGCATAACGGAGCGATTCAGCAGCTGGATACTCCGAAAAATCTGCGGAAAAAGTTCGGAGACGACACGATAACCGTGGAACTGACCGATGGAAGCAAAGTGACGGTGAAACGGGGGCCTGAAGGAGCAGAGAAGCTCTTCCATTATATGAATGAGGATCGTGTATCTTCGATTTATTCAAATGAGCCTACACTTGGAGACATATTTGTAGAAATTACGGGGAGGGAATTGGCATGACTTTTTCATTAAAGAGATCACTTGCTATTTTACAAAAGGATTATAAGGACGTTTCAAAAAATATGTATGTAAGCTTCTCGTTGATCATGCCACTGGCGATGGCAGCATATTACGGCCGGACGGGTGTAAATACAATCAACGTCGTGTACATGGTGATTAACCTCGCTCTCACTCTCGTGGCAACCTATTTACAGAGCGCCCTGATCGCTGAGGAAAAAGAAAAGAATACGCTGCGTGGACTGATGCTCTCACCTGCAAGCCCGCTTGAAATTATTGGCGGCAAAAGCCTGCTTAGTTTGATTACAACGATCATCGCTCTAATCGGTAGCGGATTACTATTAGAATACCAACCCGGAAACATGATTGCTGTAGGACTGGCTCTCTTTTTATCCTGTATTTTCTACATTGGTATCGGCACGCTGCTCGGTCTGGCTACCAAATCTGTTATGGAAGCATCTATTGCCGTTCTGCCTATTGTATTCTTCTTCAGCTTTACGTCCTATCTCACTCCTTTAATGGAAGATTATCCGATACTGGAAATCATGCCGAACCTACAGCTGGTTGATCTCGCGAACAAGGCTCAGGCTGGAACCAGCTTCATGGACGTCTTGTTTAATATAGCAATCATCTTGCTGTGGGCCGTCGTTATTAACGCGCTTGCTTATGTCATGTACAAAAAGCGTATGGTAGATGAATAAAAGGTAGTTATGTATGCAAAAACAGCAGGCCGGAAAAATTCCGGACCTGCTGTTTTCTCTCGAATACATGATCTATACTTTAAACTTGGACAGCTCTTTGCGAAGTTCTCCGACTACAGCTTCCAGCTCCTGTACCGAAGAAGAGATTTCCTCAATTGAACCAATCTGCTCTTCGGCAGCTGCGGCCGCATTGCTTGCGTCTTTGGAGGTCAGACTTGCAATGGATTTCATCTCTTCCACCGAAGCGCTCACCTGCTCCGAACCTGCCGACATTTCCTCGGAAGCGGCAGACACTTCCAAAATATGCTCGGCAACATTACGGGAGGCATGGAGAATGTTAGCGAACTTCTCACGTACCTCTTCGATCAGCGTAATACCTTCTTGAACATCTTTACGGCTGTCTTCCATCACTTGAACAGCGTTTAACGTATCCTCACGGATTTCGGTAATGATTTGTGCGATCTTATCTGTAGATTCTTCGGATTGTCCCGCCAGCTTCTTCACCTCTTCAGCTACGACAGCAAAGCCGCGACCATGCTCCCCTGCTCTAGCTGCTTCTATCGATGCATTCAGAGACAACAGACGAATCCGGGAAGTAATTTCGGTAATGAAGCCCAAAATCTTCTCAATCTCATGGGAACGTTCACTCAGTTGTTCAATAGCTGTTCCTACCTTGGTCGTTCCTTCACCAATGTTGCCGATCTGAATAACAGTCTGTTCAACCACGGCCGCACCTGTCTCAGCATGGCCTGCTGCTTCCTGTGCAGCTTCGGAAACCATGGAGGAAGTTTCAGCAATCTTCACAATGCCGCTGGCCATATCGCTCATCGACAATGCAATTTCTTCCGAGCCGGAGGCATGGGTCGTCGCTCCATCTGCAATTTGGCGAATGGAAGAACCGATAACGTTCACACTCTTTTTCGCAGAATCAATACCGCTAGAAACAGATTCAGTCACATTTATAACCTGGTTCGACGAATTATTTACGCCCTCGATCAGATGTTTCAAGTGGGATACCGTTTGATTAAAATCGCCCGAAAGCACAGCCACTTCATCTTTTCCTCGAACCTGAATCGTCTTTGTCAAATCCCCTTGGGCCACATCCTTCACAGCTGAGTTCAGCATCTGAATTGGACGAACCAGACGTACAGTGAACAGGTAAGCAACAGCAAAAGCAACAATCAATGAGATAACCGAAATGATCACAAGCGTATTCATCAGTTTGGCAATCGGAGCATGCAGTTCTTTGGTTGGTGCCGCAACAAACACCCCCCAATTATCAGTTGTTGGTGCAAAAGCAGCCGAGTAAGTTGTATTGTTCTGGTGCTTAGTATAATTAAATACACCCGATTTCCCCTGAATTACTTGTTCATAGGCCAAGGTGACCGGCTTAACATTTTGTTCCTGGACGGTCTTTTGCAGAATTAGCTCCTTCTCGGGATGCCATATAAATTGACCTGACAGGCTTACCAGAAACGCATATCCCGTCTTACCAAATTTTTGGTTAGACACACTCTTCTGAACCGTATCAATCGGCAACGTCGCTCCTATGTAACCATACTGCTTGCCGTCTTTCATCAGCGGAACAAGCAGACTAATGACGGTATTACCGGTACGGCTTGAATCTGTAGGTTCAGAGACTACAACCTTCCCCTCGCCCTTACTAATCTCCTGATGATGAGCACGACCAGACAAGTCTGTTGTTTTCCCAGTGAAGTTGATGACGTTTTTGGCGGTTAAGTCATGTGAAAAAAGGAATGTTTCAAATTCCTTATTGGATTCCTGTGCCTTCTGAACCAGTTTTAAATCCTCTTCCTTATTCCCAGTAAACAATTTTCCGACAGCCTCAATCTTGGCAATTTTAGTGTCAATAAATTCATTGATTTCCATTGCCAAATTTTCCGCGTTCAATCTTGCCTCTTCATCAATGCTTTTTTCCAACAGGCCAGAAGCGCTGTTATAGCTTACAATCGAGACGGATGCCAGACTGAGTAGCAGAAGCAGGCAAATCATACTAATCATTTTTTGCTTAAGACTTTTAAGCATTACAGTAAATCCTCCCCCAATAAAGTTCCGGGGCCCTATCCGATCATCTGTCCACTATTTTTTGCGCAATGTTCTTTTTGTAAGAGGACAAAAATCTCCATCAAAATTAATATATTTTCAGCAAAATGTTCGGGATGAATTAGGCGGTAAGACTCCACATATGTTCTTATCGGCATCAACTTTTCACTTTTTAAGTGAAAACATGAAAATTGCATAAAAAAGTTATTTTCATAGATAGCATTCATCTATCTATAAATCCAGACTAAAAACCTAAGAAAATTCCCTTGTCGTGTACAAAAAGCACATGATAGATGAGTAAAAGGTAGGTATCTACGAAAAAAACAGCAGGCTGGAAAAATTCCAGACCTGCTGTTTTCATTCGAATACTATTGCAACCATTTTTTGTCGAGAACGTCGAACTTGCCTTGAAGCTCCATTTCATCCATCCACATTTCCAAGTAGCTTGCATATTCAAAGTCACCACGAGGAATCATGTAACCTTTTTCACTGTTTGTGAAAGGCTTGTCTGTCAAAGCTGCATACAGTCTGGAATCAGCCTTTGCATAAGTAATTGCTTCTACAGTATCCGTAATCATAACATCATAAGTGCCGTCTGCAACCAAGTGAGGAATGTCCAGGTTGTTAGGAACAACGGTAACATTAGCTTTAGTCAGGTGCTGGCGAACGAATACTTCGTTAGTACCACCTGGGTTTACACCGATACGTACTGTCGGTTTGTTGATGTCTTCGATAGATAGGTATTTACCTTTATCTTCTGCACGGATCAAAGGCGCTTTACCGAAGGAAACATAACCTTGGGATACATAAGCGGTTTTTTGTCTAGCTGTGTTACGGGTAACACCACCAACAGCGATATCAAACTTGTCATCCTGCAGGTCTTTCATCATAGTGGACCATGTTGTGTTCACAAAACGAACTTCAACACCCAGATCTTTACCAAGCTCAATCGCTGCATCAACGTCGTAGCCTTCATACTTATTCGTTTTAGGATCCAAATATGTAAACGGTTTGTAGTCTCCGGTCATACCTACCCGAATGTATCCTTTATCAATGATTTTATCAAGCTGGGATTGAGCTTTCTTTTGTTGTCCCGGTGCATGCTCGGAAGCCGATTTTGCGGATGCGGATGGTGTGGTAAGCAGCTCGTTCGCGGCGAAGCCTGTTCCTACCAATGATAAGCTGACTACGCCAGCAATTACTACTTTTTTCCAATTCTTTAACATGTGTTGTTTCCTCCGATTTCTTCCTGTTGATTAGTTTTGTTGCTGCTTAAATGGCTGTTCAAGCAGACCTCTAAGCTTTGTTGCTCTGTTGCTCTGTTACTTCTAAAAATACTACTGCTTACCCAAGTCCAACCCTTACAGGCATCCCCCCTTTCAAGTGCCCTGCACACCGAACTTGGGAGTAGCATCATTTCATCTATACTTTAAACTTGGACAGCTCTTCTCGTAGTTCTCCGACTACAGCTTCCAGCTGCTGTACCGAAGACGAGATATCCTCAATCGAACCAATTTGTTCTTCGGCAGCTGTCGCCGCATTACTTGCGTCTTTAGAGGTCAGGTTCGCAATCGATTTCAATTCTTCAACCGAAGCGCTCACCTGCTCCGAACCTGCCGACATTTCCTCGGAAGCGGCGGACACTTCCAGAATATGCTCGGCAACATTGCGGGAAGCATGAAGTATGTTAGCGAACTTCTCGCGCACATCTTCGATCAGCGTAATGCCTTCCTGAACATCTTTGCGGCTCACATCCATCACCTGAACGGCGTTTAACGTATCCTCGCGAATCTCGGAAATCAGGCGAGCGATCTGATCTGTAGACTCCTCTGACTGTCCGGCAAGCTTCTTAACCTCTTCGGCAACGACAGCAAATCCGCGTCCGTGCTCACCCGCTCTAGCTGCTTCGATCGATGCATTCAGAGATAACAGACGGATCTGGGAAGTAATCTCCGTAATAAAGCTCAAAATCTCCTCAATTTCATGGGATCGTTCATTCAGTCGTTCAATAGCCGTTCCAACCTTGGACGTACCTTCACCAATGCTGCCGATCTGAATAACGGCCTGTTCAACTACAGTCGCACCTGTCTCGGCATGGCCTGCTGCTTCCTGTGCGGCCTCGGAAACCATCGAGGAAGTTTCGGCAATCTTCACAACGCCGCTGGCCATATCACTCATAGACATAGCAATTTCTTCCGAGCTGGAGGCATGGGTAGTCGCCCCATCAGCAATTTGGCGAATGGAGGAACCGATAACGTTAACATTCTTTTTCGCGGAATCAATGCCGCTAGAAACAACTTGGGTTTCGTGCATCACCTGGTTCGAAGATTTCGTTACACCCTCGATCAGGTGTTTCAAGTGAGATACGGTTTGGTTGAAGTCACCCGAAAGTACAGCCACTTCGTCTTTTCCTTGAACCTGAATCGTCTTTGTCAAATCCCCTTGGGCTACTTCCTTCACGGCCGAGTTCAGCTTCTGAATTGGACGAACAAGATGTACAGTGAACCGGTAAGCAATAACAATAGCCACAATCAGGGCAATGATTGAAATGATCACCAGCGTATTCATCAGCTTGGTAATCGGAGCATACAGTTCATTTGTTGGAGCAGCAACGAACACACCCCAGTTATAAGTTGACGGCGTATAGGCAGCCGAGTAATTTGTGTTGTTCTGGGTATATTCTAAATTGCCTGATTTAGCTTGCTTTACGTTTTCATAGGCGCTGACCACTTTTGGAATATTGATATCGTGGACGGATTTTTGCAGTACATAATCCTTATCCGGATGCCACATGAATTTACCAGAATTGCTGAGGAGATAAGCGTATCCTGTTTTTCCGAATGTTTGAGTGGATACACTCTTCTGAACCTCATCAATCGGCAGCGTTGATCCCATATAACCATACTGCTTACCGTCTTTCATCAGTGGAAGAATCATCGTAACGATGTTATTACCGGTACGTTTGGACACTACAGGTTCAGAGATTACAATCTTCCCCTCGCCCTTACCAGACTCCTGATAGTGAGCACGGTCGGACACATCCGTTGTTTCCCCGAGGAAGTTAATGACGTTTTTACCTGTTAAGTCATACGAGAAAAAGAAGGTTTCATATTCCTCATTTAATTCTTGTGCCTTCTGAATCAGTTTTAAATCCTGTTCCTTATTCCCTGTAATCAGTTTTCCGATGGACTCAACCTTGGCAATTTTAGTGTCAAGGAATTCATTGATTCGCATCGCCAGGTTCTCAGCGTTCAGCATCGCCTCTTTATTAATACTTTCTTTCAACAGGCCAGAAGCGCTGTTGAAGCTTGCAATCGAGACCGATGCCAGACTGAGCAGCAGAAGCATGCAAATCATGAGAATCATTTTTTGCTTAAGACTTTTAAGCATCACAGTAAATCCCCCTAATATAGTTCCAGGATCCTACCCCTTCATCTGTCCACTGTTTTTTGCGTATGTTCTTTTTGCAAGAGGACAGCTATCTCCATCCAAATTTACCAAAATGTTTGGGATAAATTAAGCGGCAAGACTCCATATATGTTGTTATCGGCATCCTCTTTCCAGTTTTTGAGTGAAAGAAATCACAAAAAACAGTTTAATTTTAGATGTGACCTTCACCTATCAAAAGCAAGAACAGCAACCTCCCTCCTTAAGTACCATAACCACAGACCCATTAGGTTGCGGGACGATTTCCATTTACAGCAAGCTCCATCTGGGACGCCGAATAGATGAGGGCTCCACAAAAAGAGACTGTTCGCTGCAGATTCACGCTGCTGCGAGACAGTCTCTTTGTTTTATCGATTGCTATTCCGCTGCGGGTTCCAGCCATGCTCCTGCTGTCGTTCGTTATACGCCCGCAGGAGCGTATAACGGTTGGCACGTACGCGAGGGGCCTCCCGCAAGCTGCGATCCAGCAAATCATAGTTTATGCCAAGCTCGATCGGTAATACGGTTCCACCGACAGTTCTTAGCAAGCCCCGAAGAGTCTCCTCATCCGGTATAAGAGCAATTTCTTTGGCAATAGCGTTCCAGTGTACATAGATGGATGCAGCTCCGCCCTTGTCACCACTGCCGAAAGCTGCCTCGTAGCTCCATTTATCCGGCCCTTCTTTGGCGATCCGGTGATACAGCTTGGAAATTTCAATACAAGCTGCGCCCACCTTGGCTCCGTGGAGAAGCTGCTTTTTGCCAAGACGAATGTACTCCATTTCCCAATAGTGTGACAAATGATGTTCCGAACCGGAAGCCGGGTGTGATTGAGCGAATAACAGCATGGCCAGCCCCGATTCAACCAGCGCTTCCATCAGAATCGTAACACCTGCTTCACTCCGCTCTGCTATTGAGCTGATATGATCCACACATTTTTGCAGCGCAGATCTTGTGATTTCAACGGAACGCTCCATATAAGGCTCTCCGGCAATCATGGAGCTAAACCTCCAGTCGAACAGAGACGTATACTTACCTAGCATATCCCCGAACCCCGCTGCAACGAGTCGCGCTGGAGCCCGGGTCAGAATGTCGGTATCCGCAAACATCGCCGACGGGCCGATGGCCGGAATCGTTACTTTCTCACCGCGGGCGATAATCGATGCCCCCTTCGAATTAAAGCCGTCTACCGAAGGCGCTGTCGGCACAGCCACAAATGGAATGGCAGTTGTATAAGCGGCGTAACGCGAGATATCATGAATCGTCCCCCCGCCAACCGCCAGAACAACTTCAGCGTCAAACTGTTGAATGTCGAGAATGGCCTGAATAAGTGAAGCCTCGTCAGCCAGAACATCTCCTTTGGCGTCAGGACGAAGCGTAGTCATATGAACAGCTATTCCGGATCCCTGCAGCAACGGCTCCAAAGTACGTCCGGCACATTTATACGTATTGGAATCCACAACGACTACAGCCCTTATGAACCCTTTTTGCCCAAGATATTCGGGTATTTCCTTAATTGCTCCCGGCTCGATGCGAATGACATCCACACCTTCCAAACGGCTCTGTTCTTCTCCCAAATCCAATGTCTGCTGTCTGATTCTCTTCAATATATCCGTCATATAGTCTTCCCTTCCCTGCTGCTTGCTATTTTCCATCCTCAATCTGAGGTTCAAATTCTGAATGACGGTATGATGATCGAATTGCTTGGATACTTTCACAAATTCGATGGATGCCAAGCGCTATTTAATTTGATTGTAGGATTTAAACATTTACGCAGTGTTAGACCAAATCACAGGTTTTGTAAATGCAGACGGGAAGCGAAGATTTAACATAGGTAACAGTTCTCCCTTACACTTGAATCAGATTCGCCATTCATACCGTGGTAACGGGCAAAGAAGCGTCAAATTCGGAGTTTCATGCTGCTTCCTGACCAAAAAGGCTCATGTGCCCCGCTTTGGGGAAACAAGAGCCTTTTTCTTTGAAGTCAACTTAGTCCATATATCCGGCAAGTCCTTTTTTCATGAGATAGTCCATCTCACTATCCAAAATATTTTCTACCGTCAGCTCGTCCAGCTTTACATCCTTGCGGCTCATGACGTAATCCACCAGGTCATCACTATCGATATCGATATCTCCTTTGGCACCCTTGTGCGCGTTATCGATATAGGCCTGTTCATGCTTCAGTACAAGCCGGATGTCTTGCGGAGTGGCCTTCGTTTTGCTCCCAATATATTCGACAAGCTCTTGCTCGTTCACTGTTTTATCCATTGTTATTCAGCTCCTAGAAGTAGATTACCGCCATTGTAACAGAAAGTGGTTCACGGGGAAAATAATATGACGCTCCGCGTGCGAAACATTCCTACGATCGCTGTTGCCCCTGGATTTCTTGAACTATATTTCAAGAATGAATCTAAAAGAAAGTATTACACAGCTAAAAAAAGGAATATGAACCTCTCTTCGCGAACTGTTTATCGTAAGTTATCTGATTATCATGATGGAGGTAACCATGGAGAACAGTGGACTCGGGGGAAAAAGCATCATTCTCAGACTGGAAATGAACACGCAGGAAATCAAATTCGGACAGGTAGCTTCCGCCATTTTTGAAGCAGGCGGCGATATGGTGGCGATTGACGTCATTCAGGCCAGCGGCCATATTACAGTCCGGGATATTACTATTACCGTGACGGACAGTGTGGACATCGACAAAATCACAAAATCTGTCAAAAACTTGCGCGGCGTCCGCCTCGTCAACGTTTCCGACCGCACCTTCCTGATGCATCTGGGGGGCAAAATCGAGACACAGCCCAAAGTACCGATTCAAAACCGTGATGACTTGTCCCGTGTATATACGCCTGACGTAGCCCGGGTGTGTACAGCTATCCAAGAAGATCCTAAAAAAGCGTACACTCTTACGATCAAAAGAAATACAGTTGCTGTCATTTCAGATGGAAGCGCTGTCTTGGGTCTCGGCAATGTCGGACCTTATGCAGCTATGCCCGTCATGGAAGGGAAATCCATGCTGTTCAAACAATTTGCCGGTGTCGATTCGTTTCCGATCTGTCTGGACACGCAGGATACCGAAGAAATCATTGCCTGCATCAAAGCGATTGCTCCCGCTTTTGGCGGCATCAACCTGGAGGATATCGCTTCCCCCCGCTGCTTCGAGATAGAACAGCGGCTCCGGGAAGAACTCGAAATTCCTGTATTCCATGACGACCAGCACGGCACAGCCGTCGTACTGTATGCCGCTTTAATTAATGCGCTTAAAATCGTAGGCAAGTCCATTGATCAAGTCAAAGTTATCGTCTGTGGAATCGGGGCTGCGGGTGTTGCCTGCAGTAAAATTTTATTATCCGCAGGCGTTAAGGAAATCATCGGCGTAGACCGGGAAGGTGCCCTTGCTTCAGGAAATAACTATACCAACAGCATGTGGCAGTGGTATGCGGAGAATACCAATCCACACCGTGTACAAGGTTCATTGCGGGAAGTCATTCAGGGAGCAGATGTCTTCATTGGCCTATCAGCAGGCGGACTGCTTACCCGCGAAGATGTGTTGTCAATGGCCGATAAGCCCATCGTATTCGCAATGGCCAATCCGAATCCGGAAATAAAGCCGGAAGAGGTTGAGGATATTGTAGGCGTCATTGCTACCGGACGTTCGGATTACCCGAACCAGATCAACAACGTATTGTGCTTCCCTGGTATTTTCCGCGCCGCCTTGGACTGTAGAGCTACCACTATTAACGAAGAGATGAAGCTGGCTGCTGCTGAAGCTATCGCGTCTGCCGTATCAGATGAGGAACGAAATCCTTCATATATCATCCCAAGCGTCTTTAATCAGAATGTTGTTAAAGCCATCCGTGAACTCGTTGTTAAAGCAGCGATCAGTTCCGGGGTTGCCCGTAGATTTCCACGGGAATAAGCTTAACTCTCCTAATGATCGGATGCGTAGAAAGCATCCGGTCTTTTTATGTGAATTTGGTCTATGGACTACAATCGAGAGGAGTTAATACAATTGGAAATCAGAACACCCACATCAGCTGAACTCGAACTAATTCTGACTCTGTCGCCGCAAGCTTTATTTGAAGGAACGCTAGGTGGTGTAATGCCGACGAGTGAGAAAATCAAAGGGCTTATTGAACCTCTCTTGGCAAAAGGCTGTCGCTATTTCATCGCTGTTGAAGGTGGTGACTTAGCTGGATGGATTCTTTTTGGTAAGAGCAAAGATCAATTTACAGATACGCCAATCGGCTTTATCTATGAGCTATTCGTTTTGGAGCAATTCAGGGGAAAAGGGTATTCAAAACAATTGTTATCCAAGGCACTAGATCACTTGAAAAGTGAAAATTTACTTGAAGTACGTCTTAGCGCTTTTTCAGGTAATCATGCCATTAAACTATATGAAAAAGCAGGTTTTCATGTAAGAACGGTGAACATGAGCTTGAATTTATAAAGCGCGGGTTCAAAAATCCACTATGTATTAGCTCCGTATTCATTTATAATAAATTGGAAAACTTTAGGAAGCAGGTGAATCCGTTGGTATAGTCTATCGCATCCGTCCTTCTATTCTTTGAAAACTAAATATAGCGGAGGTTCCGATAAGATGAGTCATTTCCAACGTATTATTGAACGTTTAGATACTATTTTGACAGAGTTCGTTCAGGATGAGCCTGTTTCGGGATTAGCAGTCGGCATCGTAAGAAACCAGGAGATATTCTATGTCAAAGGATTCGGAACGTCTGACATTCGAACGGGCAGTCCTGTTGTAGAAGGAACAATGTTCCATATGGCTTCCGTCTCCAAAACATGTGTGGCAACGGGGATTATGCAGCTTGTCCAGCAGGAAAAGATTGAACTGGACTCCCCTGTAGTTCAGTATTTGCCATACTTCAAGCTGAATGACCATAACTATGCTGATATAACAGTCCGCCAACTTCTTAATCACACTTCGGGTATGCCGGACGAGGATGATTTTGAATGGGATCGGCCTGAATTCGATGAACATAGCTTGGAGAGATATGTAAGACGCATAGAGAATCACCGTTTGCTGTCTACACCAGGCGAAAAATTTGCATACAGCAATATCGGTTACGAAATATTGGGCGACGTTATCGCCAAAGTGTCCGGTCTATCCTTCGAGGAATATATGAAGTCCCTCCTTCTGGAACCTGCGCAGATGCACGGAAGCTCTTTTTTTAAAAGCGACATCCCATCCGACCAGTTGGCATCACCCCATGTTCACGGATTTAAGGATGGCTATGGACCGGAATCAAGTGACATCTTTCCTTATCACCGAGCTCATGGACCGAGTTCAACGCTATACAGCAGCGCGGAGGAAATGTGCCGATATATGATCTTCCAACTGAACCGGGGAATGACGCCCGAGGGACAACAGATTTTACAGCCTGAAGGGTATGGACCATTATGGGAAGAATATGCCGAGACGCATTACGGCAGCTGGATGAACGGCATCGGTCTCTCCTGGTTTCTGGGGTCTTATAAAGATTGCCGCATCATGTCGCATAGTGGTATGGATACGGGCTTCCGCAGCAATCTTATGCTCATGCCCGATCAAGGCTTAGGCCTAGTGCTCATGACGAACTGTGATTATATTGGACTTAAAGTCGTCTCAACATCCATCATCGACCTTCTTCTCGGTGAAGATATAAGGTATGTTAAAAAATCACTGGCCCACTATCTGTCTAAAATCACGATCACTTCTGGTGTCGAGGCGGCTTGGCGGGAGTACAGTTCCATGTCTTCGCACGATCTGGAGCGCTATCTTATTCTTGAAGGTGAATTCAATTTCATCGCTTATACCATGATGGAAAAAGGCTTTCTCACCGAGGGAATTAAAGTCCTTGAATTATCTGTACAACTTTTTCCGGAGTCATCCAACCTTTATGACAGTCTTGGAGAAATGTATTTGTCAGCAGGAGAACCGGCTATGGCTCTTCGGCATTACGAAAAATCGGTTGAGCTTGACCCCACTCACCGTGAAGGTAAGATCATGATTGAAAAACTGCGAGCTTCTATGTAAGAAAAGATTCCGGCCCCTTCCATCATCAATTTCTGATCCACATGAGGAGTATGTATCATGAAGAAAAACACACTCGTTCGAAAATTCAACAAGCAGGCATCCATGTATGAACGAAACAGCAGACAGCGTACGCTCGGAATGTGGAGAAGCCGACTGCTCCAAGATATACATGGAAAGGTACTGGAAGTTGCCGTCGGGGCTGGAGCTAATTTCCCTTATTACAATCGGGATACAGTTGATCTGACCGCGGTCGATTTCAGTCCGGAAATGCTGAATAGCGCACGGCGGATGGCCTCAGAACTGCAACTTAAGGTGTCATTTCAGGAACAGGACATCGAGACACTCGAGCTGCCGGAAAGGTCCTTCGATTGTGTGGTTTCCACCTTGTCCCTGTGCAGTTACGATGATCCGTTAGCTGTGCTGAACAAAATGAACCGTTGGTGCCGGCCCGGAGGACACATATATTTGCTGGAACATGGGATCAGCTCCAACCGGTTGCTCGGTTTTACCCAACACCTGGTCAATCCCGTTGCCAGGCGTATATCGGGTTGTCACTTTAATCGGGATATGCTTCAGATCGTTCACGACTCCGAAGTTGAGATTGTGAACACCGAACGATACTGGGGCGGAATGGTTCACCTCATTTGGGCGGTATCCACCTAAGCAACGCATACTACGAAAACAACATAAACACAAAAAGGGCATTCCACAATTGAGGGAATGCCCCTTTTTGTCATTACATTCCGGATGGAGGTTGTGGCCCGCCCGGATTCATAAAACTTCCATAGCTATCCGTGTTGGTCTGCCCGGCCATGAATGGCCCCCGATTTTCCATGGCACCACTTTGCGTGTGAAGTCCGGACATGACGGAGTCCGACGCAGGCTGATAGGTGTTCAGATACGTCTGCGCTGTTCCTTGTTCAAAGGTAGGCACCGGATACTGGCCCTGCTCATTCATGAACACAAATACTTCGTAAGCCTGGTTAATGCAGCTAGCAGAGCTGTTCGTAAGCGCCCGACGCAGGTTGATGTCCGTGCATTCCAGCGCGGCGGTCGTGCAGTTTTTTGCACTGTTTTTATGCGCAATAAGCATGGCTGAGGCGATTTCGTTATCAGACATTACGGCATCGGGATGAGGCGTAACCGTTTGAAGGTTATTGATCCCATATTGCACGTTCTGTTGGATTCCTTGTACGCCAGCTGAAGGCATGAGTGGGTTCATACGGGTGTTTCCAGTCATGCCGGCGCCACGTGTAAGTGCAACAACTTCATTATAGGAACGGATACCTTCTTGTTGATGACGCTGGATCATACTTTGCAGCTGCGGATTTTTAGCTTGGGACGCATAAAAGCCCAAATGATTCATCATGTTCATTTTTTCTGCCAGAACTTCATGGGTATCCATGACTTCATGAGCTCCAAATTTCATAGGAAATCACTCCTTTGGTATAGGTTGCAACCAAGGATAATTTTTCCGATTTATTTGATAATTATTCACCTGATGAATGTTTCTACCTTATAAAACACCGTGGCGAGGGTGCCTCAACACTAGTTATTCCAATTCCACACTTCAACCCGTCCAAGCCCAAATCTCCGAAACTCCGGTACCTGCTTCAGCTTCTCCAGTTCTCTTGCGGGTCCGGTAACCGTAGCGCCATAAACTTGAATGCCGTTACGTTTCAGATAGGAAAGTCGCTGTTTATCCTCATTGACACCATAATAATTTACATGGCTTGTAAGCCACTCTAAGTCCTTCATCAATTGTTCTTCAGCAGGACCGATATCCTGTTTCGTCAGACTGAAAGATTCTCCTCCTCCCGTTCCGTCTTCACGAAAAGTAACCAGAGGCCGAAGCGTTAAATGAGGAGGGTAAATCGCGTCATTGGTCGAGCTATAATTGGACACTTTTACATCCTTCATTTCTCCGGAATAGACCGCCATTCCCGTAACCCAAAGATCATATTCAGACAAAACTTCCATAAACTGCTTCGGTGTCATTCCCTTTCCAAGTGAAAACCACATCTCAGCTACAAAGCCGTCCTCGATATGACCCAGTCGTTCCATCTCCGGTTCTTTTTCACCAATTCGTATGGTTTCACTCCCCCCATAAATCAAGGTCATTGGAAATCCAAAGAAAGGGCGTGTGTTCTCTCTTAAATATTTTTCATCTTCTTTAATCGAATACCTAAGCTCGCCAAACAAGCTTTTCTCCGCATGCAATTCACCTATTATGACACTCCACTCTCCAACCTGCCGGTAGACCTTGGTTGTCACGGTTTGTTTTAACAATGGACTTAATGAAACCATTCTGAAATCTTTGTCCAGTTTCATCCCGCTCCCCTGTATCTCAGCCAAGGTAGCGACTGCACGTGTAAACTGAGCGTTTTTCCCCGACTTTTCGAAATAGAAATAAGCTCCCCACATATAAACCATAAATATAAACGCCACCATGATTACCACAGCAGTTGTACGTAAAGCTAGCCTAATTCTATTGCCCCATTTCATCCGCCTCTTCTTCCGCTCCAATAAATCTGGAGAGAATTTCTCGGTTCCGGAAATTCCCACCATCTCATCACTCATGAACGATCATCCTCTCCGACTCTTATCTGTATAACACTCCCTCTCCTTGTAAAGTTATATAGCGCAGCACAAAAAACGCTGCACCTACGGCCAAAGTCAACCGCAAATACAGCGTCTCTATCCTAATTGATTAATTCGTTTCAACCGGGCTGTCATCCCAGCATTCCACATTTTTCAGTCCCGGAATACTGTCCTTCGTAAACACCGGGTCTTTTCCGGCTTTCTTCTGCGCTGTATAATCCTTGAGTGCAGCGAAGGCAATCTTGGACAACAGCATAATGGCAATCAGGTTAACGATAGCCATGAGGCCCATAAACAGATCTGCCATATCCCACACCAGCTTCACACTCGTAACGGAGCCAAACACAACCATAGCAAGAACAGCAACCCGGTAAACCCAAATCCAAATCCGTTTGGAGTTCAAAAACTCGATATTGGTCTCACCGTAATAATAGTTGCCTAGCAGTGTGCTGAAGGCAAAGAGGAATATCATAATAGCGAGAAAATCAGAAGCCCAAGAGCCCATTTGCATCCCTAGCGCCGCTTGAGTAAGCTCGATCCCATCTAGCCCTGTCTGTTTATAGGCTCCAGTGAACAGAATCATAAATGCCGTGCTTGTACAGATGACCAATGTATCAATGAGAACACCTAGAGATTGAATGAGACCCTGCTTCGCCGGATGGCTTGTCGATGCCGTGGCTGCAGCATTCGGCGCACTACCCATACCCGCTTCGTTCGAAAACAGACCACGTTTAATGCCGTTCATAAGGGCAGCACCGAACGCACCTCCGACCGCCTGCTCAAAGCCGAATGCACTTTTTACAATAACGGAGATCACTTCCGGAAGGCTTGTAATGTTAGCCAGCACTATAAACAACGCAGCACCTACGTAAATTGCAGCCAACACGACTACGATCCACTCGGACCATTTTGCTATCCGCTTTACACCGCCAAATATAATGACACCAAATACTAAGGCCATCACAATACCCAGTGTCAGACGATTTGTCCCGAACGAATTCTGAAATGCGATCGAAATAGTATTGGATTGAACCGCGTTAAACACAAGGCCGAAAGACAGCGTGATAAGAATCGCAAACAAAGTGCCCATCCAGCGTTTATTCAGACCAAACTCCATGTAATAAGCTGGACCTCCGCGGAAACCGCCAGTCTTGCTGTCTTTAACTTTGTAAATTTGGGCTAACGTACTTTCAATAAAGCTGGACGCTGATCCGATAATCGCAATAATCCACATCCAGAACACGGCGCCCGGACCACCAAGCGATATAGCCAGTGCGACGCCTGTAATGTTACCGGTACCGACACGCGCAGCCATACTGATAGCAAACGCCTGAAACGGTGAAATACTGCCCGGTTCGCTGCTTTTGGACTCCCGAATGACACGCAGCATTTCTTTGAATAATCGGAACTGCATAAATCTGCTTCTAAATGTAAAATAAAGTCCTCCGCCAATAAGCAAAACAATTAACAGCTTGGACCAAAGGAAATCGTTAACTATATTAATAAAATTTTGTACTACCTGCTCCATAGAATGTTCCTCTCTGTGTAGAATCTAGATGCTAATAGACCTTCTCAACTTACTATTATAACTTGTTTCCCGACCTCAAAAAACGCGGAAAAATATGGAATCCAAAAAAACCGCTCTAAAACAAATAAGGCCACCCGTTAATCCACTTAACGAGACGGCAGCTGGTTGGCGAGATAAACGAAATAATATGGCAAAAGCCCATCCGGATTAACGGACGGGCTTGATAGGTCATCTAGTGCCGTATGAAAAATCTTTCTGCATTTACAACTCGTCTTCCTGTACAAAATTCAGCACTGCATCGTCTACAGCTGCAGTCTTGCCAAGATCAGGGCGATCCGTCAGTTCGATCTCGCAAGATTCCGGACAGGCGTGCAGTTCTAAAAGAACCAGTTCATTTTGCCCCTTGCGAAGCAATGGACCTGGAATATACAACGCTCGCTGCGGACCCGCGTGCCAATAGCGGCCGAGATTGAAGCCATTAATCCAGGCGACTCCTTTACTCCAGCCGTCAAACCGGAGAAACGTATCGCCGATCTCCTCCACCTCGAAGCAGCCGCGGTAAAATCCCGGCATCCCGGAATGTTCGGAATTTTCCGGTATCTCTCCGCTCTGCTTGCTGTACACAAGCGAAGCCAGCTCTAAAGGCCCTAGAGGCAGCGTACGGATACTCCAGTCATACTGGAACTGATTGTCGATCCGAACCCCCTCTGTGATCCCTTTCGGGTCACGAATGAGTGGTCCGTAATTAATCCGTCCCATATTTTCAACGAGGATGTCAAGCCGTGCCCCTCCTGCCGGGACAGAAATATTCAATGGCTGCGGGTTCCAACGCTCAACAACCCCAATCGCCCTTCCATCCAGGAACACTTGCGCCCGGTCCCGAACCTCCTGAATGTACAGCTTCTGACCGGATCGCGGCCCCTGAATATAAGTACTGTACATAATAAAACCAAAGGACTGCCCGAATTTCTCCATCGGCTCTATGTTTACACTTTTCACCGGTTTGGATAACGTATCCAGATTGAAGTCAGCGAACAGTTCCGCCTTTTCCGTCAAGGCAACTTTTCCGTAACTTATTTTCGGGATCGGCTCGGGAAACGGACAATCAGGAGTAAATCCATGCTTTGCGAGCACCTTTTGGACAGCATCTATTTTCTCCGTTTTATCTCCCCATTCTGTCAACGGAGCGTCATAGTCATAACTTGTCGTCGTCGGCTCATATTTGGCAATATGATTTGCCCCGCTATAAAAGCCAAAGTTTGTTCCACCATGGAACATGTACATATTGATGGAAGCGCCCTGTTCCAGCATTTCATCCAGAACGCCGGCTACATCCGCCGCATCCCGCACATGATGGTCTTCCATCCAGTGATCGAACCAGCCGTTCCAGAATTCCATCACCATAAGCGGCTCTTCCTTACGGTATTCCCGATATTTGGCCAAAGATTCTTCTACCCGCGAACCGAAGTTGACTGTGGCATGCACATCGCCCAGTGTTCCTCCCAGCAGCATCTCATCGGTAGGGCCGTCGGAAGTAAAGAGCAGTACATCAATTCCACGACTCAGCAATCCGTCCCGTAAATAGCCCAAATACGCATGGTCATTGCCATAGCTGCCGTATTCATTTTCCACCTGGACAGCCAGAATCGGCCCGCCGTGAGTGGATTGGAGCGGAACAAGCCGAGGAATCAGCTCGTTATAATAGCGGTCCACCTTACTTAAATAGAAGGGATCGTAACAGCGAAGTTTGAGTTCCCCGTAAGCCAGCAGCCAGCCCGGCAAGCCACCGAACTCCCATTCCGCACAAATGAACGGACTTGGTCTGACAATGACGTGAAGGCCGAGTTCTCCGGCAAGCTCAATAAACGAAACTACATCGGCCATACCGGTAAAATCATACTCTCCCTCCTTGGGTTCATGCACGTTCCAGGCAATGTAGGTTTCAACTGTATTGAATCCGCAGGCCTTCAGCTTCAACAGCCGGTCCTTCCAATATTGCGGCACCACCCTGAAATAATGGATCGCTCCTGAGATAATCCGGTAAGGCTCCCCGTCCAGTAAATATTGTCCGTTGCTCCAAGTAAGTATGCTCATTATAGATGACCTCCGCTTAATAATGTATAGAATCTATTACTGGCGATTTTTCGTGATCATCGGAGTTGGACAGCTTCCATTACTCCAAGGATACCCAGATCGTTTCTCCCTGGCGTAAAGAAAACGTATACAGATAGCGTGCTTTCGTCACTGGAACGGAATGCCGATCCGAATCAGAGATCAAAAGAGGCTCCATGCTATATAACGTGCATTCTCCTGTATTAGCGGCGCAAATCTCTGCCAGCTCTAACATGCCGTCTCTCCAATCAATATTAATGGTAAATCCTCCCCTGGCCCGAAGCCCCCTGACTGAACCAGAGGGCCACGAAGAAGGTAGGGCTGGCAGCAAACGTATTTCTCCGCCATGGGATTGAATCAGCATCTCCTGTATCGCAGCCGCTCCTCCGAAATTAGCGTCAATCTGGAAAGGTGGATGATCACCGAATAAATTCGGATGGACTGCTTTTATCAGTAGCTCGCGAAGACTGTCATAAGCTTTGTCTCCATTGCCGAGCCTCGCCCAGAAGTTAGAAATCCATGCTTGGCTCCAGCCGGTATGTCCACCGCCGTTTTTCAAACGCCGCTCCAATGTTCTTTGGGCGGCCTCCGCAAGTTCAGGCATCCTGTGGGGAATGATTTGCTCCCCGGGGTGAAGTGCAAACAAATGAGAGATATGGCGGTGCCCCGGTTCTGCCTCTTCATAGTCGACGGACCATTCCATGATCTGGCCATGCCGGCCAACCCGAGGAGGGGAAAGCTTGGACCTTACGCTTCTCCACTCCTTGGTGAGCATGCTATCCACTTCAAGGTATTCGGCTGCTTCGATGCAAGCAGTGAAAAGGGCGTACACAATCTGCGAATCCATGGAGGGACCGGAACATAAGACCCCTGTCTGTCCTGTATCCGTTACGTAGCTGTTTTCTGGAGAAAGCGATGGTGAAGTGACAAGAAATCCGCTCTTATCATAGGTCAGAAAATCAAGGAAGAATAGCGAGGCTTCCTTCAGCACCGGATAGGCCCGATCACGTAAAAAGTCCTCTGAGCGGTTATATCGGTAATGCTCCCATAGATGCAGCGCCAGCCAAGCCCCGCCTGTAGGCCAAAAAATCGCAGGCGTCCAGGCTCCAAACAATCCACTCTCCGCCCATAGGTTGGATGAAGAATGGGCCGTAAATCCTCTTGCACTATACAAAGCTGCAGCAGTGTGCCGCCCGTTTGCAGCCAGCCGGTCAATGAAATCGAACAACGGTTCATGACATTCAGGCAAATTGCCCGTCTCCGCAATCCAGTAGTTCATCTGCAGGTTAATATTCAGATGGTAGTCGCTCTCCCAAGGTGGTGTAAAGCTTTCATTCCAAATACCCTGAAGATTGGCCGGCAGGCTGCCGGGTCTTGAGCTTGCCATCAGCAAATAGCGCCCGAATTGGTAGAACAACGCTTCCAATAATGGGTCCGCACCACCTTGTCGATAAAGCTGAAGACGCTCCGTGGTAGACTTATCCCTGTTCGTTTCGCTCACGGTTTCCTGAGGTGAAAGATCCAGCGAGACCCGGTCAAATAAGGCTCTGTGATCACTGATATGCGCTTCTCTCAATTGTTCATATGAAAGGGAAGCAGCGGACTCGGCCTGCCTGATAGCTTCCATCCGAGGATCATTGCAACGGAATGAGGTTTGAGCCGCGAGAATCAAAGTAACGGTATCCGCCCCACGAATATCCATATAATTTCCAACCGTCCGGCACTCGCCCCCCGTGATACGAGAGGTCAGAACCGTCGCATATCTAATGCCATCCGCTCCACAGCTTCCTTCCATCATCAGCAAACGATCATGGTCATGCTTTATCTCTCCTTCAAACGGCCGCCTGCTTAAGCGCGCAGTTAAGGAGATCGCTCCGGGTTCTGATGCCGTTAACCGGACCACAAGCACATGATTTATGGCGCTGGAGAATATTTCTCGGTTATACTGAACTTCCCCAATTTTATACGTTACCGATGCAACACCATTCCTCAGGTTTAATTCCCGCCGATAATCCGAACTGTCCCGCAGTCGATAATCGAACTGAAGCCTCAAGTCACCTAGCGGTTGATATGGCCCAAAATACTGCGGTATATTCGTGAGATGCAGAAGCGCCATTCTCTCCGCTTCCTGGGGTTCACCTTCACGAAGCAGCTTTCTGAGTTCCTCCACCGTTCCAGGAGCTGCCGGATTATCGCACCCTCTCGGTCCGCCGTACCAGACCGAATCTTCATTTAGCCCGATTCGTTCGGCTGATACATCTCCAAAAACCATCGCGCCTAGTCTTCCATTACCAAGCGGAAAGGCTTCCGTCCAGACACGGGCAGGTTGTTTTTCTATCAGCTTGCAAGTTTCGTTTGTCATCGTCCTACTCCTAAAAATCAATCATTTTTTCGCTGTTCAAATCGTTCGGTTCTACAAAATTCGTCCATTAGATAGAATAAAAAGAGCTGTCTCTCGTGGCCGGTACGATCCATAGAGACAGCTCTTCATAAGCAGACGATTGTGTTTCTCCTCGTTCCCCGACACTTTAAGAGGTTGTTCAAAAAGTCCGCTTTTGATCACGAAGTGAATCAGGAAGTGGGCTCGGCATCGAATCTTGAATTCAGCCGGTCCTTCCGGTGCTCACGTACCCAAAACGTACGCTCCGCTCCTCAGTCCCTAGCTTCATCCAACCTTCTCGGTGCTGATAACCGACCTTTTTGAACACGCACTTTAAGATAAATCTCAAAGCCCGTTGCGTAACCAGGATAGAGTGACTATCCTGCCTATTTGATTACACCTTTTTTATTGATGACTTTTGTTGCCTCATCAACCATCCATTTCTGTACATCATCGATCGATTCATTATTCAGCATATATCTGCTGAAGCCGTCCTCGATCACTTTGGTCAATTCCGATGAGGCCGTGGTCATGACCTGTGCAGCATCAAGATATTGGATTGCATCGTCAAACAGTGTGTATTTAAGAGAATCCATATCATACATATCTTCATTTCCAGCAACCAGCTTTGTTAACAGAGCTTCGTTATTGGCTTTTTTATAACCCGAGAATTCTGGTCTATTGTCCGAATCTGCTGTTGTCATAAATCTCATAAGCTTGAAGGATGCTTCCTTGTTTTCAGAGTTAGCGCCCATTACCAACTGGCCACCACTTGTGAAATATTTGCCTTCGTAATCTTTAGGTTCCGATCCTTTCGGAGGCACCGGTACCGGAGCGAAAGCTGTTTTGAAATCGTGTGGATACTGCTCGGTATTGCCCGGGTCAGCGATTGTCCAGTTACCTGTCAGAATCATAGCTGCTTCCTCATTGAAAAATTCGGTGCGATAGTTCAGCTTTGCAGCGAGAACATCCGAGAAAGGTTTAGCTGATTTGTCCTCCGACTCCATACCCTTGCGAAGCTGGAAGAAGTATTTGTAGGTTGGATCGGACAGAATCGTTGTTCCGTCATCATACAGGAATGGATCTTTCATCATCGTTTGCGCCGGAGCGTTTGAATAAAGCTCCCAAGTATGGAAGTACGTACCGTAACGTTTGTCAATGCCTTCACCTTTATTCAGCTTCTTGGCATATTCCCGGTAGTCATCCCAT
The DNA here is from genome assembly GCF_900177425.1 of Paenibacillus uliginis N3/975. Lineage (NCBI taxonomy): Bacteria > Bacillati > Bacillota > Bacilli > Caryophanales > Paenibacillaceae > Paenibacillus > Paenibacillus uliginis. Next base: position 5,480,949 of record NZ_LT840184.1, read on the forward strand.
GTCCATCCGAACTTTGGAACTTCTAATCCCACTTCGTCAAGAGCATCCTTGTTGAGCATCACGTAGTTGAAACTCTTTGTATACTGCATACCGTAATAATTGTTATCAATCTTTGGGTTAACGAAATATTCGTCCTCGGGGACGATATTTTCCTTTTCATAGAATTCATTAAGTGGTGCCAGCGCTCCCCGAGTCGCCCGTTCAAGTACAGATCCCAAGCTTGGTATTTGTACAACATCGATCGCTTCACCGGAAGAAATGAGAAAATCGAGTTTTTTCATCATTTCCACAGAATCGCCGGGAACAAGTACCACATGCTCTACCTTGATATCTGGATTTTGATCCATAAATTCCTGCAGCATGGCATCCGTGCCTACCGACTGAGCTTCGTTATCCCAGTTATAATACTTGACGGTGACTTGCTTTCCGGTCTCGGCGCTGCCTTCATTTGCCCCGGAGCTGTCATTCGACGATGAACCTCCGGACTTTCCACAGCCGGTGAGCACCAAGGAGACGGCCAGAATCATTCCGAGTAATACAGACAATCTTTGCTTGACCTTTTGTTTCATTTTACTTCCCCCTGCACTTAATATTTAGGTGTAGTGCTGTATTCACTGTTCATTATAGGCGGCCGCTTTACTGGTCAAGTGCAAAATTTTGATATTGTATGATTACTTTTTTGACTTTTTCAAAAAGAAAGTATGATCAACCCTTCACGCCGCCCAGGGCAATCCCGTTAATTACCTGCTTTTGCAAAGCGATAAACACGATCACAAGCGGTATAATCGCCGACACCGCCGCTGTCATCATAATCGCATAGTTGTTCGTGTAATCGTCCCGGAACAGCGTCATGCCGAGCGGAATGGTGTACAGATCCTTGTCCAACAGGAAGATGAGCGGATTCTGATAATCGTTCCATGTCCAGATGAATTTAATGATGGCTACCGTAGCCAGCACCGGTTTGCATAGCGGAACCATGATGGACGAGAATATCCGCAAATGACCCGCGCCATCGATTTTGGATGCTTCCATATACTCATCGCTGATCCCAATCATAAACTGCCGCAGCAGGAACGTGAAGTAAATCGAGAACATGCTCATGAATATGATTGCGGCATGGGTATTATAGAGACCGAACCAGCGAACCAACAGAAAGCGCGGGATCAGCGTGGCCTGATCGGGAATGATCATGAAGGAGAGCAGGGCCACAAACACCAGATCACGCCCTTTAAATTTAATCTTGGTCAGCGAGTACGCCGCCATGGACGAAACGAGCAGCGTGATGCAGGTCGTAATAATGGCTATTTTAAATGAATTGAAGTAAAAATCGGTAAAAGGAACCCTTCCCATCCAGACCATCTTGAAATTATACGCCACATTAATCTTCTCGGGTATCCATTGAATCGGAAAACGCATAACATCTTTCTCGTATTTGAAGGCTGCTGAAATCATCCAGATCAGCGGAATCAGGAAAACGATAGACAACGCTCCCATAAAACCGGTTGTGATCAATTTGGACATATTTTTTCTAATCCATTGCATCTTTACATCCCCCTCCTATTCTTCATTTCTAAATTTCCAGGTGACTGCGGTAATCAAGCCGATAATAGCGAACAGCAGCCAGGAGATGGCCGAAGCGTAGCCCATATTGTAATATTTAAATCCTTCCTCATAAATCCGGAATACGAGCACGGTTGAAGAATTGTTCGGTCCGCCTTCGGTCAAAAAGGCAATGACGTCAAACACTTTAAACGATCCGATCAGCATGGTGATAAGGAGAAAGAAAGTCGTCGGACGAAGCATCGGTACCGTGATGGAGAAAAACTTTTTCATCACGCCGGCGCCATCAATTTCAGCTGCTTCGTAAATTTCATTCGAAATATTCGTCAGACCAGCCATATAGATAATGATAGTGTAGCCCAGAGCGGCCCATGAACTGATAATAGCAATCGACAGAAGCGATGTTTTTGGATCTACCAGCCATTTAGGAGGATTGGACAGCCCTAAATCCATCAGAAACTGGTTAATCGGTCCCAGAGACGGGTGAAATAAAGCGCTCCATACCGCAGCAATCGCGATAATGGAAGAAATATAGGGGATAAAAAATGCGACTTTGAAATAATCTTTAAAAAACACACTGTTATGAATCAATGTCGCCAGCACCAGAGCAATCGCAATCGGAATAGGAACCGTCAGAATCATATAAATCACATTGTTCTTCAGTGCCTGAATAATGGTAGGATCCTGGAACATTTGGATATAGTTATCCAACCCTGTAAACTTGATTCCTTCAACGCCTGACAGAAGGTCCCAATCGGAAAAACTCAAATAAAGAGAAAATCCAAGCGCAAACACGTTAAGAAATAGCATCCCGATAATCTCCGGGGCCAGAAACAGCCACCCGGTCAAAGCTTCTTTCTTCTGCGGAGTCCAAAATTTTCGCGGTTCACGCTGACTCTTTGGTACAGATTGTTTTATACTCTCCACGTTGTATCACCTCGGCAAATTAAATATGTCATTATAATAATTCATCCTCCCGCGGCATGAAGGAGAGATTATGACCAGCGACGTGCACGATTTTGACCTTTATTCGTATGTGTATAATAGCGAGGAACCGGTGACTGACGTCGATGCCGGATGTATTTAACAAACAAATCCAGCGCCTGCAGGCACTGGATTTGTTTATTGCAAATATTGGATTGTTTTTATCTGGAGAGAATCATTTGCGTGCCAAATGTCTGGCCTTGTACTCGCTTGGCGTAGATCCCACATATTTTTTAAACACTTTGGAGAAATACGTTCTATCTGAATAGCCCAATCCAACCGCAAGTGATTCTAAATTCTGGTTGGACATTTTCATCATGTTCGTAGCTACCTTCATCTTATACTGGTGCACATAGTCCGTAAAAGTCAGGCCGGTCATCCGCTTGAAATAACGTGAAAAATAGCTCGGATTCAGAAACAGATAGCGCGCCATATCGATTGAGGTAATATTATCGGCAAGGTGCTGGTCGATAAATTGCTGGATGACCTGAAGCTTGGGCTCCTGTACCGTGGTTACCGCTCCCTTATGCCGGCTTTTCATGGCCAGCATAAATTTTCTTTCCACCAGCTCCATCGTATCCTCTAGCGTCCGGGTCAGAGCGAGATAGGCGAACAGATCCTCATCGAATTTCAGACTAGAAAAAATCAGCTCAATGCCGCGGAGCATAGAAGACAACTCCCGGACAAAGTCGTCCGGAATGATAGACATCTCTCTAGCAATCCTGATGATTTCCTGCAGAATTCCGCTGATGCCTTCCAAATCATCTCGGATGACTGCCCGTTCCAATTCCGAAACATAGCCATCCAGAAACCCCTTCGGAGCAGGTTGAAACATTTGCGATGTAATATGCAACGTATCAGAATCAATATAATCGGTATTCTCGTAAAACTCGCACTTGTCCTGAACCATTTTTTGAAATACCGGGCCGATGGTGTCTAGCTCCACTTTGTCCGTAACCTTAATAACACTCGGTTGAATCTTAAGGAAATGGGAGCACTTAAAACGCAGCTGCTGCAAATAATTATGAAGATGCAGATTGGCGTTTTGCGCAAGATTAACCCGGAAATTATACATAATTACAATATTCTCCTGCTCAAGAAAAGGGGTTATCCCTTCGCTCGATTCGGACAGTTCCAAGGCAATGTTGTAGATGGCATATAAGATCAGCGGATATTCACTCTGCTTGTAACGGTTGTCGAAGCTGGAAAAATGAATGCTGACAATCCCCAACATAAACCACGGATAGGTCCAGGATATGCCGATTTGTCCCGCATAGGCCACCGTTGTCTCGGACGGGGCTCCGTCAATTACTCTTTGCAGCAGATCCTTCCGGAAAAGAATGCTGTTACAGCGCGCGGTCTCACGGTTAATCAACCCGACCCTTGATTTCAGCAATCGTACCGATTTGCCTAAACTTTGTGCTAATTGCTCTGCCGTAAGCTGGTCCTTGATCAAATAATCGTCGGCCTTCAGCTTGACCGCCTGCTGTGCATATTGGAAATCCTCATGACATGTCAGAAAGATCACCCTTATATCCGGTTTCATGCTGATAAATCGATCAGCCAGCTCAATGCCATTTGTTTGCGGCAGACCGATGTCTGTAATGACGATGTCAGGCTGCACTTCTTCAAACATATGTAGCGCCTTAGCGCTTGAATAGGTACTACCGACAATTTGCAAATGATGGGCTTCCCAGTCAATCATTTGCCGCAGCACTTTGAGCATGGGGACATCATCGTCAATGAGCATCACTCTAAACATCTTAATTGTCCTCCCTCAGACGGAAAAACATGATGGTTGTTGCCTGGAGGTAAATACAGAGATACGGACACCCCGCCCTGCCGCAGACTATGCAGGGATAAACCGGCTTCCTGCCCGTAGGTCAGCCTCAGCCTTTGAGCCACGTTGATTAACCCGACTCTTGTATAAGATCCATCCTGTTCATCATCCTTATGTAACAGCCTGTAGTTCAGCCCTGCCAGAATCTCTTCGTCCGCCCCACAGCCATTGTCAGAAATCTCAATCAGAATGCCTTCAGGGATAGTTCGTGAGCGAACGGAAATACGGGGCTTCGGATGATCGACCAGACCGTGGACTATGGCATTCTCTACGAGCGGCTGTAAAATAAGTTTGGGAACGATAAGTTCTTCGGTTTCCGGAGCCAGATCGATTTCCAGTTCCAGTGGGATTTCATTTCGGATTTTCATAATATCGACGTAGTGGCCGAGCAGCTTGCACTCTTCCCGCAGGGTAGCCGGTTCATTGACCTTGAGATAAGCCCGGAGCAGACTCATTAGAGAATCGATAATTCCGCTGTGCAGCGTATCTTTAGATAGAATAAGGCTGCATTTAATCGAATTCAACGTATTGATCAAAAAATGAGGGCGAATCTGCATAAACAGGGCTTCCAGCTCCATCACCCGCTTCTGTTCCTGCTCCTGCTCGATATCGTGAATCAGCCTCTGCAGTTGATCCAGCATCGTATTCAGCGTCTGTCCAAGCTCGGCGATATCATCCTTCCCCTTTACCTCCAGCCTCACGTCCAGATTACCCATTCCGAATTGGCGTACAACCCGCTGCAGCTTGAGAATCGGACTATGCAATCTTTTGGCAATCAAGATAGAAGTAGCGGAGAAAACGATAAACAGCAAAAGTACCGCTACAATACCACTGTAAAAGGTTCGTGAGATTTGGCCAGACCATTCTTTCTCCGAGGCTTCATAAACAATCCGCCAGCTGGATTTCGCGATGGTTCTGGCTGTGCGAACGCTTCCATTTGCATCCGCGTTATGCGGGGCAAGCTCTGTATTGCCAGCGATAAATCCGCCAGCGGAATCAAAAAGCGCAACCTTGCCGAATTCGACCGGTTCGAGCAGTTTGGTGAAATACTTGTCGGAAATGGAGATAAGCAGCACCGCCACATGCTGATTCTCGCGACTGTCATAGATCACTCTGGCAATATAGTAGCTGCTGTTTTTGCCAGATCCGCTGTCAGCCATGCCTAGCCATTGCAGCCTTTCAGGTTCATGAAGATTAACACGTTTCATCAGTTTGTCCATGTTATTTTTGATTACAGTCAGATCCTCAATGCCGGAAGAAATCACAAAATTCTGCCGGTTGACCAAGTACATGCTGATGTTATTGTTCAGCGGCTTGGAGTTAATCAGGGAAAACACATTTTGCAAATGCGTAAAAAACATGTAATCCTGGTAATTTTCAAGCCGCTTTGTCTCCGCAAAAGCCTTCAGGTTAGAACGAACATTGGTATCGTTTACAATAAAATGAGAGGCAAATGTCACATCATCAACGGTTTTGTTCAGTTCATCTATCATGACATTCAAAAAGTTATCGTTACTGAGCTGCAACTTCTCCACCATCGTACCTCTGATCAGGACAAAGGAGATGACTGAAACCGCAATCAACGGGATAAAAATAAGCAAAAGAAATGACAACTGGATTCTCTTGTAGTAAGTAAACTTGAACATGTTCTCCCGCGCCTTTCTCATGCTATCATCTTTTCTTTTATTTTATCAGCCCGTCGTCCAATATTCATGCATTAAATGATGACATCAACTTCTTTTTTGCATTTTGTGCCGGTAATCAGAACGACTCCGCCAAAGATTTGAACGCCTTCCACTATATAGGAATCAAAATGGCCGGACGGCACTTTGTGGCTGATCACGAGAGTGTGCTCCTCGTCCGTTCCCGGCATAACAATTTTGCACGCTGTCGCCTGAGCATCGTCCACCTGTTCGCCCGTATGGCGGAAAACCGGTACCTTCTCAACCACGGGACAAGCCGTCTCCCCGGGTCGTTGCGGGTACAGCACCTGCATGATGGATATGGTTCCTTTTCCCGTTCGGGAGTACACCGCATATTGATTGGGCTCTATCAGATTATATTCGCGGGAAATAACCCCTTCGTTAATGCTGCCCTCTAACCCTTCACGGTCAACCGGAATAATACATAGATTGGCCTCTCGTCCATTTAGCGTGCGGCCAATGAGCGAGTCTGCATCCAGCTCGACTTCTCCCGGAGCAAAATGAAACTGCTGGGTGAAGGTATGCGATTCCTTGCAAGTAAAGCTGTCAACCAATAGCCAGTAATACGGTTTGATAAAGATGATTCTCCTGAGCGGGTACACCGGGTCGTCCAAATGAAGGTATCCGTCATGACCGCCTTCAACATAGTCATAGCCAGGCTTGCTGATCCATCTGCATCCCGAAGGCTTCGCTATCCGGCCGAAGTCCCATGTGCTTACAATCTCCGTAAATCCGATGCCGTCAACTATAGTCGTATTATGGGAAGCACTCTCTTTTAACGCTTTTCTGAGCGGAGTGTGATCGCTGTAATTGTATCTGCCGAGATCGGTTAGCAAATCCCTGCCATAGGCATGCAGGTCAAAATGTAAAAGATCGGCATGCCCATGACCGCCCCCGAGAGGACCGCAGTGAAAATATAAGTACAAGTCCCGCGGTTTCCAGCCCGTACGCATCACGTAATGGCCGGAATGTGCAAAGGGATAGGAGAGATTAGCCGGCAACACCGCACGCAGCCGGTCGTAGTTTCGGACCCCCTCCACCCCGAACAACCAGGCATTGTCGTAGTCCATCTGCTGATGTCCGCCAAAACGCAGTATGCTATCCTGAAACAACCAAGCCGCATAGGTGAGAAGAGAACAGATATCGCTGTCGTCACTGTCGCCAAGGAGAGGCTGCCTGTGATTTGGCTTCGCCCAATAAAGGGAGGCGTTAGCCATTTGATGAACCGTGCGCCTAAAGTCATCATCAAGCTCAATCCCATTTATACGTGCCGCGTAAATACAATCGAGATAACAAGCTAGAACCTCATGATGGTAAGTTGGCGACTGTTCCCAATGGATACCGTCCGCCATAATCTGTATCCGTGCTGTCTCCTTGAGTCTTTGCTCACACAAACGCTTCCAGTCATCCGCAAGAGTGAATTCGGGAATGAACATCGCCACATGGTACAGGCCGCAGGTTTCCAGAACCCCCCAATTGCTGATTTTCTTCCAGCTAGTAAACGATGAGGCTAAATAATGAGCATGTTCATGCAAGGATATCAACACTTTGGCAAGGAGCAGCGGAGTCAGCAGCGGACTGTCTTTTACATAACGAAGCGCCTTGATCCAGTTAGCACAGCGAAGCCCTGCTTCAATCGTGCGCCATGTCAGGTTATCGTTCACAGGTCTTTCAGGGACAGGATTTCGATCAATCCAGTCTTCAAGCTGGCGGCAAAGGGCTGCCGCATACTTTTCATCTCCTGTCAGCGCGAATGCCTGACCCAAAGCTTGCCAGTAGCGGTGGCGATTCAGCATGTAAGCCCATTCAACATCATGATCGGGAATAAAACCCCAATCGATCTCCCCCTCAAATGTAACCGGGATGCGGCTCCGTTCCATATCCCATGGAAAACGGAAAAGAAACGTTTGCCGCACGACCTCATCCGCCGTCTTCATCACTGTTTCCAGGTCGCTTCCGCAGTTATGCTTCACATAGTCGGCGATCTGACCCTTCTCCTCCTCCCCTAGCGCCCAGCCGGGTGTTCCACGTTGGATGAAATGCTGATGTAGCTCAATCAGTGCTTCTTCGTATCGGTTTTCGCAGACTGCCTTCCTAACCGGTGCCAAGGCAGGCTCTGTCAGGTCAAGGAGCGTAAAGACGGCATAAGGAGCCGCTTGGATGCCATCAGCGTTCATACCAATACCCTCTTCCACCATTCTCCAGTCGAATCAAGGCTTCGAGATAGAAATAATCTCCCCAGATCATGTAATCATCGGGGGACAGTCCTCCGCGGACATGGTAAGAGCCGTGTTTAAGCAGACCTTCAGTGTTTTCGCTGATCGTGGAATAATTTTGTACCAGTGAAGTCATCGACTTCATGACCCCCTGCTCAAAATAGGTCCGCTCCTGATCATCCTTATCCATATGTCCGATCAATTCCTGCAGTCCGGCAGCGACAATGGCGGAGGCCGAACTATCACGGCTCGTTCCGTCAGTTACCGGAGCATTAAAATCCCAGTAAGCTACGTAATCTTCAGGCAAACGCTCCAGAAAATACCGTGCCATCCGTTTGGACGTTTCCAAATATACAGGATTCTGGGTATAGCGGTAAGCTAGTGCAAAACCGTAAACCCCCCAGGCCTGTCCGCGTGTCCAGGTCGATCCATTCGTATATCCTTGGTGTGTAGCGCCTCCAATCGGCTCGCCGGTTTTCGGATCGAAGAAGAACGTATGATATGAGCTGTCATCTCCACGTACGAGATAACGTCTCGATTTATCGGCCTGCATGGCCGCAATCTGATAATATTCGGGATCGCCGGTCTGTTGACCCGCCCAGAACAGGAGCGGCAGATTCATCAGGCAGTCGATAATAATACGCCCGCCTTCCTTCTCATCTCCCTCCGGTCCCCATGCCTGGATGTAGCCCCCTTCCGGACGCCAGCGTTTCAGCAGATGATCAGCGGCCTGCAGCGTCAACTGACGGCCACTTTCATCCTTGTCAACAATCCACTGTGCTTTAGAGGACAATGAATATAAAAATCCGATATCATGGTGATCAAGCACCGTTTTTTTCTCAAAACGACGGCGAAAGTCTTCCACCGTCCGGGATGCCGCCAGGCGGAATTCCTCATCCCCCGTATATTCATAGCACAGCCACAGCATGCCACTCCAAAATCCGTTCGTCCAATCGTCGTTATCATTCATCAGATAAGCTCCGTCCTCACTTACGTGAGGGAACCTTGTACCAAATCGATTGATGTTGGTCCGGATTTTATCTACTGCATCTTCTATCGCCTTGTTCCACATGAAATCTTTACCCCCTTCGTATCAGTCTTCTTACGATACATGATAAGGAGAGCTGTCAGATTCTAATAGGGGGGATTTTTGCCTTGATGTGCATTATTTTGACTTTCGTTATTTCGATTTTTGCTCAAGGATCCGCGTCATAATGACGACAGCCTCGGCACGGGTGGCTTGTACATCCGGAGCAAACCGGTTTTTATTACGCCCTTCGATGATACCTGCTTTTACAGCGGAGGCAATAAAGCCCTTGGCCCAGTTCGGAATGTCATCAACATCAGCAAAAGTTAAGGAATCCGGCGAGCTTTCTTTTAGTTGAAGCGCCTTCGCGGCCATCATTGCCAGTTCTGTTCTGGTCATTGTTTTGGAGGCACGGAAAGTGTTGTCAGCATAACCGGAAATAAAGCCATATGAGATTCCTGCAGCCACATAAGATTTCGCCCAGTTCGGAATAAGCCGTTCATCGGCAAAGGAAATTCCCGATTCCCCCTCTAAACCTAATCCTCTTGCCAGCAATACAACAAATTCTGCGCGCGTAACAGGTTTATCGGGCTTAAAAGTACCATCTGGGTAACCGGTGACGAGACCTTGATCCATGGCAACCTTAATCTTGTCTTCTGCCCAGTGTCCTTTCATGTCTGATATTACGATGTTTTTATCGCTCGAACCTGGTTTCGAAGTAGGTTGGCCCGTATCTCCATCGGCATGGCTTTCGGAGCCTTCCGTTGGCTTGCCTCCCTGTTCCCCCTTCGATGGCTTGTCCGTGCTGCCTCCATTCGAAGAACTGCCTGTTGTAATATCTTCACCTGATGAATTTCCGGCATTCCCTTCATCTGGTGGACTTCCGATGTTCCCTCCATCTGGTGGATTGCCTGGACTCTTCTCCGTCACAGTTACCACGCAAGTTGCAGTAAACGCTCCATTAACGGATGCAACGGTAATGGTTGCTGTTCCCGCTTTAAGCCCAGTTACCACTGTAGTTTCTCCATCTTGTTCCAATTTGACAATATCGCCGGAGTCCACGCTCCAGTGAAGGTCAAGACTGGCCGCATTAGACGGAACGGTTGCCGCTGTAAGACTTACGGAGTCCCCCACATTCAACGTAACAGCCTGTTTATCAAGCTGAATTCCGGCAGCAGGCGGGACGATCCGAAAGGTTGCCACATGGCTTTTTCCTCGGGCACCTGTCGTGTCAATTTCCAACTTCAGATAAGGTGAAGTCTCGATCACACGAATAGCAGAATCTTTTTCCAGCTCCTGTACATCAACTTTATCCAGAAGTTCGACGACAATCCTGCTTTGCTTTTGGGTAGGATCCGCTACCGCTACCGTCAGCTGGTCGCCCTGTTCATGCACCTGAACAGAAGCCGGACTGTAAGTGCGTAAAAAGGCGGAAGTGGCTGCTTCCCAGAAGTTAAAGCCATACCATCCGAGCTTGCTCTCCTTAACAGCGTGAACCTGATTGTTCTGGCTGATCACTTCAATATCCGGGTTTTGGCTGTATTGTTCCGTTGCCGCCGCATCTTTGTTTGGTAATAGCACGTAGGAATACGATGCATCCTGCGGCATCTTCCCATGATCAAAGGACAGACTGACATAATTTTTGGTGATTAGATCTGCCGAACCGCCTGTATTGATGTCCTTCCATGCCCCTTTCCTTGCTTCTCTTAACCCCCGAAGCTCAGGACTGTTCGGGAAATAATAACCGATATCCGAGCCGGGAACATGTCCGGCAAGATGAGCCCATTGTACATCCTTCATCGTTTCGTTCCAGCCAAGATTCACGGGTTGTAGCACGCCATTTACAGTTAAAGCATTTTCGCCCGATTCTGACACTTGGCGGTTTTCCACGATCGTTTCCACGACACGGGCTTCAGGACTTGTGATGCCTGAGCCTAGCGCGACGATTTCATCATCAAACATAAACCAGGATTTTTTGCCCCGCAGTTTGCTCCCTGTGCTTAATTCCAGAGAAAAGTCCATTCCTGCCGAACCATACAGGTTATCTATAGACGAGCCGCCAACCCAGGCTTTTGGGTTATAGTATGACGCCCATGCCTTCGGAGCCGGGAAGTATCCGTCCGTTGTCGTTCCCGCCAGGCGATGCATGTTTACAGTCGGCCAATACTGGTTACTGAATTGTTTCAAATCTTCATTATACAGGTTGGTCATACCCATTCCTGTGTACCAGCCTTTGATGTTCTCATCGTTGCCGAATTCAAAAGCAGAGATACGATCGGAGAACATACTGATCACGAACCCGTAATCGGGACGGAGATGGACAACCCGGTCCATGGCAGCAAAGTTCTGATGCTTGATTAATTCCCCTCTCGGCAAAACAGAGGAATCATTTACAATGCCTTTAATCAGGTTCATTTCATAAATAGGCATCCCCTCATAATAGTTCGGGAACGTAGTATCTGACTGAACCCATTCTTTAATCATGCTTTTTATTGTTGCAGATTGCTCAGCTGGCGCACCGCCGGCTAATCGTGCCAACGTTCGGATAACGGATCTGCCCGTTAAATGATCCGAGTCCTTCTCCCGAGAAATACTGCGCCCTTTTACAGCGTCCATCATAGCTCCCTTGTAAACTAGGGGTTCAAACGAATCCTCGACCCATTTATACACGTTATTTACATTCGGATCCGTAACTTCCCATGGCGATGAGGTAAAAAGGTACAAAAGATCAGCAATTCGTCCCACGAGCACCGTTCCATATGCCCCTGTATAAGCAATATTGGTATGCTGGATTAACGATCCATCCTCATAGATGCCATCCCCGCTCTGAACATAAAGAAATTCTCTAGCCATGGAATTTCTGGCTTGCTCGATTTTCGAGCTGTTTTTTCCTACGACTCCGCGGAGAACAACAGCCAGGGCTTTGTCCAACAGGTTGGCTCCGGTTTCAGTAACGTTTACGTTCTGTACTCTTCTAGTTGGATCCGGAACATATCTGTCCATAACTTTTATGTAGTTATCAATCTGTGTTTGACTCAACTCGTTGTACATCAAAACAACAATATTCATCAGGACTTGTGGAGTACCGATTTCCCAATCCCACCAGTTTGCTCCTGAAGGCATGGATTTTCCTTCGTTGTACTGGTTCGTATACATCCATTCCAGCGCTCTAATAATATCGTCACGCAGCTGCGCATTCCCGTATACAGCAGCTCCCTCGGTTGAATAGGCAACCGCCATATCACTGATATTCGTAAACCCTTTGGTCATATTGGCGGAGTTGGTATTGGCCTTATTTCCAAGTTCCGGCCACAAATAGTCGGGGCTTGACGCTTTATTCATGAGATCCCATATCCCCGTACCGGAGGCGTTGGAGATCCGTTCATTGAGTGAAGTCATATAAGCCGAAATATCAGGATCATTCAAATCCATTTGATCTCCGCCCAGCAATTTGTTGCGCCATTTCTGTCTTAACTCGTCATATGCCGCTTGCATGGCAGCCGATTCGACCATAACGGTGGATTGTCCCCGAATCAAGCCATCCCTTGTGGCTGCAGTAATCGTGACGCTCCCAATTTCATGGGCTGTAACCGTACCGTCGTCGTATACTGAAACAGTCTCTGGACTGGATGAAGACCATATTAATTCCTCAGATGCCCCTGCAGGTGAAAAGACCGGAGTAAAAGTGAACGTTTGCCCTTGATTTAAAGTGACGGCTGCGGGTTCGAGCTTCAGTCCGTTGATGCCGTTCCATTCGTGAATGCTAATGTCGTCAAACCAGGCTGTTCCTGTTCCCGTATCGAAAAAAGGCTCCGCCCTTACATATTTCGTGCCTGCCGGTACGGTGAATATCGCTTCCCGTAATGTCCAATCATTGGTTCCGGTTAACTTGGCGAGTACAGGTCCGTCACCCAATTTGACGTTGGATGTTGCCCCGTCCACCCCGTTGATGCTCTTATAGTACTGCGTTCTGACAAAAGCGCCGCCGTTTGAAACAACGTTGTCTGTTTTAATCTGGGCGCTGAGCTTAAAGGTTGTGCCGGTGCTTATTTTTACATTTCCGGAAAGGCCTGTCCGTGAAGAAACATCATGCTCCACTTGTACTGACTTGGTGCTGGAAGTATAAACCGCTTCATTAACAGATACCTTTCCCGACCCGCTAGCCTGCCAAACTCCCCAGCCCTGAGCTTGCTTGCGATCGATCCAGCCGACATCACCAGGATAGACTACTACCTCGAAATCCCCGTTAGGCACCAGGTTCATTCCAGAAATGCTTGCTTCCACCCTGTTTATCCCCCCTGGTTGAAACGATAAAACCATTTGGAACGTCATACAGACGACCAGTAATAACGATACCTTCCTTGTATACGCTTTCAAGTCTGGTTCCTCCTCTACTGCTGATGACTGACATCCCCTTGAAAATACATTGAAATGCATCTCTGTTGCATGTCATTTTTTGACTCATAGACGAACGATTTTGACTTAATTTATTGCAGCCCGTTCATTGCCAGAACTTCATCATTCACATTCAAGGCCGAGAATTCCCTTCAGGGGAGACTGAAAACACAAACTCACAAAAATAAAGCTGTCTTTCGTTCCACGCCAATGTGGGTCGAAAGACAGCTTGTAAACATATAAAAATGCACTTTCCCTTTATAGTAACCAAAACATAATCCTGTATCTCATAGGGATTATAATCTCATAAAGAGACAAGAGTTGGTCACTCGAAAGAAGAGTGCATTAAGTTGGAATAACCCTTCTGCGCTTACTAGGGCAATTATTCTGATTCAGCACCTGCTTGATCTTGCATGCGTTTAAAAATAACCTCATAACTGTGATTTCCATGATGTAACGAACGTTTTACGCGTGAGATGGTAGCTGTGCTGGCGTTAGCTTCCTCCTCGATTTCACAATATGTTTTGTGATTATATAACATTTTTGCTACTTGGAATCGTTGCATCAAAGTTTTAATTTCATTAACTGTACACAGATCATCAAAGAAAGCATAGCATTCTTCCATTGTTTCCAGTGATAAAATACCCTGAAAAAAATCATCCAACGCTTTTCCTTGAAGTTCTTCAACCAACATATGTTAACCTCCTTCAGTGATGACTGCATTTTGTTGCATGAAGAGTTTTCTTATGTATTTTTTCTTCCTAGGCATACTATTTTATAGTATACCACTTGCATTGTAAAACCAAATTAATCCGACACAGAAAAGTAGCTGGCATTTTACAAGTTATTTCTGTGTCGGATCTGAAGTTTTAACTTGCTTGTGAAGCCTTGTTCGATCTCATAAATCCGTACAAAATGTTAAGGGCCGGAGCAATAATACAGAAGATCGCGAATGGCAAATACTCAAGTGTGGAAACCCCTAAGGTTCCGGTTATGAACACACCGCTGACACCCCAAGGAATAAGAGCATTAAAGGCAGCACCTGCATTAGCCAAAATCCTCGACATTTCTTTGCGAGGAAGATGAATCTCATCAAATTGAGGCTTAAACGCTTCACCGGGTAAAATTATGGACAAATATTGTTCCCCGAGAAGAAGGTTAATTCCCATTGAACTGATAGCTGTCATAAGTATGAGTTTGCCTTTGGTACTAACAAAATCGGAAATTCGAGAAATTAAAGTACTGATGATTTTCAATTCTACAAGCAATCCGCCTAGCGCCAGTGCGAGCAGTATTAGAGATACAGACCACATCATGCTTTGAATACCGCCGCGAGAGAGTAGCTTGTCCACACTTTCCACGCCAGTGCTGGACACATAACCGTCTTGCATCAGCTTGGATATATCGAGGAAACTGGTTTGAGGATGATAAATAAAGAGAATGATGATCGTACAAGCAATGCATGACAACAAGGTCGGTATAGCGGGAACTTTTCGCCAAGCACATAGGAAAAGCACCAGCACCGGAATTAGTGTCACTGCAGAAATGGTGAAGGAAGAATTCAATGTATTCACCAGCTCATTGATCTCTTCTCCTGACGACAAGACCTTGGAATGTCCCACCACCATAAAAAACAGAAGCGAAATTAAAGAGGCTGGAATAACGACCCGCAAGATGTAGCGGATGTGTTCAAATAAATCGACCTCAGCTATGGCTGATGCCAAATTGGTTGTGTCCGACAACGGAGAGATATTGTTTCCCAGAAACGCACCGGAAATGATGGCGCCTGTTGTAATAGCTGGACTGTATCCCATGATCTGTCCCATGCCGAAAAAAGCAATGCCGACAGTAGAGATCGTTGTGAAGGAACTGCCTACAGTGACCCCTACAAGAGCGCAAATAATAAATACGGAAGGTAAAAAGAATTTTGCGGACAATATTCCAAATCCATACACCATGATGGTTGGAATGGTTCCAGCCGCAATCCAAACGCTGACCAGAGCGCCAATTAGCATAAATATTAGGATCGGTATTAATCCAGGGGTAATACCATTTTGTATGCCATTGTGAACACGATCCCAGGAAAAGCCCTTGATTTTAGCGAAGATAATAATGGCCCCAAGGGAGATTAGAATGGGGATTTGAGGATCCATACCCAATGCAATAATACAAACTCCGATAATTGCTAGTAGCACAACTAAAAGAAATAGGCTTTCTTTTAACGTTACCTCTTCTTTTTTCATAAGCTGAACTCCTTATCTGTAATAGGTCAAAACATGCTGTTACGAGTTCATGCGTTGTTCGGCCTTATTGTAAGCACCGTGCCATACAGGCCCTACAAAAGAGTTAAAAGCAAATCCGTTTTTAATCCCTTCGGTAGCAAACAACTTCGCTTTTGCAACGGCATCTCTTACAGGCATTCCTTTTGCAAGTCCGGCTGTAATCGCAGCGGCAAAAGTACAACCTGCTCCATGGTTATGACTCGTCTCCAGTTTGACACTTTCGAAGAGAGTAAACTCACTACCATCGAATAGCAGATCAATAGCTTTATCACCTTTAACTGACTTCCCGCCTTTGATAACTACATGTTTTGCACCAAGTTCATGTATGATCCGGGCGGCTTCTTTCATTTCTTCTACAGTGCTTAGGCATCGCATTCCCGCCAATTGCCCTGCTTCAAATAAATTTGGCGTTACAATGGTAGCCCGAGGCAGAAGAAGCTCACGAATGGCTTGTCCATTTTCAGGTTGGAGCACTTCATCTTCCCCTTTGCACACCATAACAGGATCGATAACAACATTGTGAATATCGTGTTCATCGATCATTTCGCTTAAAATTTCAATAATCTCCGTTGAGCCCAGCATGCCGGTCTTCATTGCATCCAGTGGACCGCCGGATAGAATTGTTTTCAATTGTTGTCTAACCAACTCGGAATTTACCGGATGAACGGCATGATTCCAGCCCTGGTCCGGGTCCATGGTTACAATGGAAGTTATTGCAGTAAAACCAAATGTTCCATATTCCTGAAAAGTCTTAAGATCTGCTTGCAATCCGGCTCCACCGCTTGAATCGGATCCAGCAACGGTCAACACCTTTTTAATCGCAGTATTTTGCAATTTTCGACACTCCTTGGGAATAAGTAGGAATGCGTAACAGCATACTGTTACGCATCCCATTTAGTGATGTTGTTATTAGTTCATTTGATACGTTAAGATCTTGTCGAGATTATCTTGCATAACATTCTCATACGTATAGACTTTCTCGAGATTTTCTTGCATAGCTTTCTCGATTTTAGCTGCATAATCTTCAAATACTTCTGGATCATGAGCATATGGAGACAGAGCACAAGCACGTAAGATAGTTACTTTTTCGACACGATCCCATTCTCCTTTAGTGAAACCAAGGCTTTGTACATATTCCAGCGGGCTGTTGCCATAGTCCGGAACAGCAAAATCCGTGTGAGAAGTAAAGAATTCATTGCTGTACAAGTCGCCTTTTACATAAGATGAATAGTCGAAGAAGTCATGGTTAAGTTTGTTCATTTTCTCCAGATCCGTGTTTCCTTCTTCATTGAAGACATAGTCAACCATGTTGAAGTCTGGTCTGGTCAATGGATATGCGGTAATGACTTTGCCATTCACATGGAATTTCTTGTTCTTCAGGAAGTTGTAGAAGCGGAATGCACCCTCGATGCTAGCTCCCATCAGTTTGCCGTAACCAGTGATGTTAAGCGGCAATACTTTGTGAGCAGTCCATACAGCAGCTGCAGTAGCGCCTGCTTTGGAACCTTCCATGATATAAGCGCCGAGCAATGCAGGAATGTCTGCACCTTTTTCAAATACATAAGTTGCGAAGTATGAGATCGCGTCGCGCATTCTGATATCTTTGATCGCAATGGCACCAGCAGAATAAGGAATGTATCCCATTTTGTGCGGGTCAATCGTGACCGATTCAACTTGGCTCATAGCTTTGAATGCATTGTATACATCATCAGTAAGCCATTCGTCTTTCAGCTTCATATCCTTAAAGACATTGTTTCTTGCATACACTTCGTCAATTTTGTCGTAGTCAATGAAGTTGTCATTTTCATCAAGGAAGATAGCACGAGCATAACCGCCGTAAGCTGCATCGACGTGAATATAGAAGTAAATGCCTTCCTTCATCAATTTCTCGCGCAAAGCAACCATTTTGTGGATATGGTCGATTTGACCTTCTTCAGTACTACCAACAACACCTACTACGCCAAGAATTGGAATATTTTGTGCTGCAAGCTCACGAATTCTAATTTCCAGCTTCTCGATATCCATGTGATAAGTGCTATCTACATCGATTGCTTCAACAGCATCCAGACCAACGCCCAGAATGTCGCCAGCTTTCAGCCAGGAATAGTGTTTCGTTTGCGGAATGAGCCATTTGCCCAATTTCGTAAGATGACGGCCGCTGCGAGCAGATTTTGCTTTAATTTCATCCATCTTTTCAGGAAGCTTGTCCATAATATCAAGAATTTCATCTGTGGACATATTAAGAAGTTCCCACTCGGATTTGCCTTCAACATATTCTGGCGCTACTTCTTTAATAGCAAGCGGCAAAGATTTCATGTTACGGGCATACCAGAGTCCCTCAAAGTTTGCGATCGAACCGTCGGCACAAATGTGGCCCCAGCTCTCGCCTGCTTTGTAGCTCATCATTTTGCACAGCTGGTGTCCGACTTCCTCTTCCATTTGCGATGTTCCCGGAGAGGATTCATAAGCCACGTTGTTGCCGTTCCAGAGCATAGCTGTGGAGTAAGCAATAATAGCTGGCATCAGAGTTTCGGAGTTCATATGGCCCCAGAAGCGGCCAGCAGTATGCCATGGCAGCGACTCTGAACGAAGCTTGGAGGATAATTCATTGAAAACACTACGCATATGGTCTGTAGTATCCTGAAAGCTTTTTGAGCTCTTATCAAATGGAGTGATTACAGGCAGATCCTGCGGCTGGTAATTTTGACGCCAGCCAACATGCTCGTCCACCATTTTAAGCAGCACTTCTTTGAAAATATCCACGTTTTCCCCTTTATGTCCAAGGAATAAAGCTTTCAGGTCAATTTCTGGAATTTGATAATTCATGTTTTAGTCCTCCTAATAAATTGAATGATATATGATTAAAAAGTTAGTCAACAATGTTATGTGAAGTTATTCACTTTTCTTCCAGCTTGGCTTCTTCATTTTATTGATAATCAGAGCAATACCCACCATCACAATCGTAGCTCCTACTTGATAAATGATGTAGCCTGTATACTGGCTTGGCTCCAGAACGGAAGGCGGAATCAAGCTGACGGTAAGTGTAATGCCTACACTAAGCAAGGACAACAGGGATACAAACCACATTAATCCATTGCCTTTGGCACCAAGTCTGAACGGTCTCTCAACTTCAGGCATTTTATAACGCAAGCGGATCGCGGAAATAGCAATCAACGCGTAAACGATACAATACAAAATCGTTGTTGTGATTGTTATGATAAGAAATGCGCTGTTGACATTAGGTACAACAATATATAGAACCGACACAAGCGAGATGACAATCGCTTGAATCATAACGAATGTAATAGGAACATTCTTGGAAGTTCTTTTTTGGAAGAACGGAGGCAAGTTACCCTCATCCGCTACTTTAATCATCGATTTACTTGGTCCAAGTACCCAGGCGCTCAGCTGAACCAACACACCAATCAAAATCATGCCGGAAATAAGATTGACGAAAATGGATGGAATGCCTAAATTCTCACAGAAAATCATATACGGTTGTGTAATATTCGCTAATTCCATCTTGCCCATTGGCACTGCATTGGACACAGTCAAACCGGCAACAAGGTTGAAAATAACAAGCAATATTACAGATGCAATAACGGCAATTGGATAATTCCGTTTCGGATTTTCAATGTTGTTCGCATGGACCGAAGAAATCTCCACACCAGCGAAGATAAAGATAATACCTGACAAATAAGCCAAACTTCCCAGATCTGAAAGGTTAGGTAGCAAGTCGCTTGCCTTGAAGTTGCCTAGGTAGCTTTCAGGTTGAATACCATTTTTGATCATGTACATAACGCCAAGGATTACGAGAAATACAAATGGAATGTATACACCGATAATTGCGCCCCAGTTACCCGCAATCTTTACCATGTCGAATTTCAGGTTCAACAAGGTTACACCCCAGTAAGAAATAAGAATTACTATAAAAATGAATACGTTATTGGATGAAAGCTCAGGTTTATTAATGACGTAACCAAACAGTACGCCGACAGTGGATGCAACCATTACCATCCCGAAAAACATTTGAACCCATAACAGCCAGGATGTAACGAAGCCCCACTTTTCTCCTAATGCTTTTTTGACCCATACTTGCGGACCACCCTCTTCGGGAAATCCTGTTGACATCTCGGCGGACATCAGTGCAATGGGAAGGGCAAACAAAATTGCCGCCACCAGCATGTAAAAAATCTGTGTCCAACCCGTAGCGGACAGCGTCGGTACACTACGTACGGTACCAAAGAAAGCCATGGTGATACCGATCAAGCCAAACAGAGTCAATTTTTTAGAATTGGCCATAAAATCCGATCCTTCTTTCTCTATCCTATTCTCTAACCTCGGTGCATAAACAATGAATTAAAACATAGGAACAATGTTTGGACTTCACCACCTTAACGTCACGAAAATTTATATTTTTTTGTTAATCGATTAACTTGTGTCGTCAGTATACGCCTCATTTTTTTGTTTTGTCAATTCGCTTCAAAGCCTTGTCACATATGGATTTTATCTCTTTTCCCAAAATCTTGTTGTTATATACACCAACGCTTTCACCACGCTATTCATAGATGCTTAAAAGGTTTAACGCTTTTATTGATAAAAGCATTTTCTAGATAAATTAATGTATAATTATTCTCATTTATGTATATTGAATTTATTTGACCTAGCTGATATTTCCCTTCTTTTATACCTCCCGTCTTCCTGTCTGAAGTAATTTTTCAAAAGAGCAGTACTCCACTTCCGGTAACTATAGATTGGCTTGTGAAAGATGATCTTCATCTGACACATGAATCAAGTATTGAAGATCGTGGGTCTTGTTTTATGAAGATTGGCATTCCATTCAGGAAACACAAAGTGAATACTTAATCACAACATAGTTATTCATTAAGGTTGTTGTGCAAATCGACATCATACTAGAGATGACTAAAATACCCACAGATTCCATTCAGGAACAGTTATAACCTTCCAATATGCGCAAATATAGCCTTTGTCTGAACTCATATATTTGGGCTAAAATGACAAAAAAAAGACTGGTTTTAGTCATTTTTCATGACTTAAAACCAGTCTTGGAGTGATGTAGATCACTATGAAATTGTGATATACATCACGGTAATTTTATATTTCCAAAGATAGGATTGATGTTTGCATCGTTTCGTACGCCCGGGTACCACTGAACCATCGATTCAAACGCGCTGTTAGCAATTGAATCTTCCGTATTATAGAAATTCATGTTAGAACTGGTGATGGATTTCGGCGGAACCATGTACTCTTTAAGCAATCTACTGTAACCGATCCATCTGCGTCCAGTAAGCGATCCGTTAAAACCAGCAGATTCACACCCCAGTTCTTGATGCAGCTGCTGCAATCCAAACTCCATTTTGCGAATAATTCGACGTTGATCGCTCTTTCCACTCATGACGCTCACATTGACAAGCGCCCTAAGATCTGATTCGCAGTTCAGTGCTTTGCGCCACAGAGACAACCATGCATCATACTTCAGATAGTATCTGCCCTGAAAGTAACTCTTTAACGTGGGCAGAAGAAGGTGAATCTTGGCTTGGTATAGATCGCCATGCTGCATAACATCCAGCATTCGAAAATAACCCAGTGCTACCTGTTTAACACTTTTGTATTTAAATAAACGATTAAATGCCACCAACATATGATCTAATTCTGCATTGATCTGATCGAATGGAACCTGATCAAGAACAAGATCCAAACTAAGCCAATTGACTTGCTGATCATGGTTAATGCCAGAGATGATTCGGTGATTAGTAAAAGCGTATTGAAGCGATCTTTTCCACGATTCAGACACTTTTAACCTCGCCTCCACGAGTGATGGGGTGGAGAATAGCTAAAGAGCTATTCTCCCAATTTCACCAGGCTGTAGTTCTTTTTGCCTTTGCGAATAATAATGAACCGTCCATCAAAGGAGTTATCGACTGAAACTTCCATATCCATATCGGTAACCTTCTCTCCATTCATAGAGATGGCACCTCTGGTAACATCTTCACGTGCTTGCCGTTTGGAAGGCTCAATGCCTAAATCGACTAGCCAATCGATGATATTTTTAGATTCTTTCGAAGCATGGAATGTCGGCATTTCTTTGAAGCCTTGCTCGATTTCATCGGCTGTCAGCGACTTAATTTCCCCGCTGAACAGAGCCTCTGTAATTTTCTGAGCTTGTATCAGAGCTTCTTCACTGTGAACAAATCTCGTCATTTCTTCAGCCAGTTTAAGCTGTGCTTCACGTTTGTGCGGCTCGGTCTGTACCTTAACTTCCAGCTCATCAATCTGTTCTTTGGTCAAGAAAGTGAAGAATTTCAGGTATCTGATAACGTCACGGTCGTCTGTGTTTGCCCAGAACTGGTAGAATTCAAATGGAGTCGTCTTATTCGGATCCAGCCAGATAGCGCCACCCGCAGTTTTACCAAACTTCGTTCCATCCGCTTTAAGCATCAATGGAATGGTAAGACCAAATGCTTTCGCTTCCGAACCTTCTTTTTTACGGATAAGGTCAAGACCACTTGTAATATTACCCCATTGATCTGCCCCTCCGATCTGAAGCTGCACATCTAATTGTGTGAACAAGTGATGGAAGTCCATGGATTGAAGAATCTGGTATGAGAATTCGGTAAACGAAATTCCACTATCAAGACGGCTTGCAACGATATCTTTGGCCAACATCGTGTTGACACTGAAGTTTTTCCCGAAGTCACGAAGGAAATCCAATATCGTTAAGTTATGTGTCCAATCAAAGTTGTTCACCATGCGTAATCCTGTGTCACCCTCGTTGACAAACAGTTTCTTCATTTGTGCTGTCAGAGCATCAACGTTTTTCTGAACTTGATCCATCGTTTGCAATGTGCGTTCTGAAGTTCTGCCGCTTGGATCGCCGATTGTACCAGTAGCTCCACCAATCAGAATAACAGGACGGTGACCGGCCATCTGGAAACGTTTCAGCATCATAAAGGGAATCAAGTGGCCAATGTGCATACTGTCTCCGGTCGGGTCAACCCCACAGTATAGCGATACCGATTTCTCGCTTGTCAGTTTACGCAATCCCTCTGCATCTGTTTGTTGATTGATGGCTCCGCGCCATTCGAGTTCATCGATAATGTTCATCATTTTGGTTCGCTCCCTTGGTAATTTATTTTAAGTTAGTGTGTTGATAAAAAAGACAAGAAAAACAAAAAAATCGTCGCCTAGTCTGTAATAGACATAGGGACGATTATTAACCGTGTTACCACCCAAATTGCATTAACAGGCTGCAGTCACTGTTAATACCACTCTCGGCAATAATATCGATTGCCAATCCGCTTAGCGTTACCTAAGATCCTCCAGAGTGTAATTCGCAATTGTGTGTGTGCCAGGTCGCATCGACCCCTGGCTTTCTGAGTACAGGGACAAAATTGCTACTTCGCTCTTTCATCGTGTTATCCAATATTAGATTAATACACATCTTAGTCCTGTACATATGGTTTGTCAACACCTATTTTCAAAAATCTACGTAAAAGATTTTGATCACCGTTTACTAGGGCTGTAGATGTGTTGCCAAAGGCTACCTTTGGGACTCATTTATTATCTGCATACTTTCAGTATAATATTTATCCATCTTTTTCCTGATATAATAATTCTCTCTCACACTATGCCATCTGAGTATAAATGAGTATCGCATCTCTCAAAAATTCAGCGGTTCCCGGCTGCTCTGCATCATAGTAAGCTTTAAATCGCTCATCGTCCACATACATTTGGGCCAAACCGGCGTGCGCTTCTTTACTGTACTGATTCCAATAAAAGGTTAGCCATTGTTTATGCAAATCCGCTGCTTTTTGAGCCAGCTCTCCTGCCGGATCACCCTGTTTAAAAGCCTGAGCGAGCGTATCTTTCACCTCTTCCGCTAGTCCAGTCACCTGTTCGTGCTGCTCCTGTGTCATATTTTTCAGTTTGGCATTGGATTGGTTTACGGTATCATCTCCGTATTTTTCACGAATCTCTTTCCCGTATTTTTTCTCGTTATCATCTATCATTTTTTGCTTGAAGCCTTCAAATTTCTCCTGATCACTCATCATGATTCTCCCTTCCGCGGATGCTATCGTTTTATCCACATTTACAATAAGCAAATCCAACTGTCTTCTTTTGTTCTGGAGCTGCTCACGGTGCTGTTTCAGAGCGTGTACGCTGTCAAAAGAAGGCGAGGTGATGATCTGCTTAATCTGGTCCAGCTGAAGTCCGAGCTCCCTGTAGAACAATATTTGCTGCAGCTGATCCACCTCGAACTGGCCGTAAATACGGTAACCTGACGAGTTGATTCTTGCCGGCTTAAGAATGCCAATCTCGTCGTAATATCGCAGGGTTCTCGTACTGATCCCGGCCAGATGCCCCAGCCTCTGAATGGTATACTCCATGAGTTCACCTCCTGACAACTTCACTGTACACCTTTACGTAACGTTAAGGTCAACATCTATTTTTCCCATTCAAAAGAAAAACGTTCTTGGGCATATTCTCACAGTTGACAGACCGCTTTTATCGGAAGTTTTTCATGCGATTAATTCTTTATATCTTGAAAAATTTGTATTAAAAATAATTGCTCGGGTGCGAACTTATGTTCTATAATATAGAGAAATAGGGAGGATGATTGGGGATATGAAATTAAATATTAATATGAATGAACGGATGGAGCATTATAATGTAACTGGTTTAAGCATTGCTCTAATTCATAATGGCCTAATTAGTATGACGGAAGGTTTTGGAGTTCTTGAGACAGGAACTAATAACAAGGTAAACAGAAATTCTATTTTTAGTGCTTGCTCAATAAGTAAATTTTTAACCTCCATATTAGTTTTGAAGTTAGCTGAACAAGGTATTGTTGATTTAGATGAAGATTTAAATAATAAACTTACTTCTTGGAAGATTCCTGATCATGAATTTACTCAAAGTAAAAAAGTTACCCTTCGAACATTACTTAGTCATCAATCGGGGGTAATTGAACCTGACGGAAGTTTTAGTGAACTTGATTCCACTCAAGGCATTCCTTCAATGGTTGATCTATTAGAGGGAAGAACCTCATATTGTAAAGAACCTATTAAAATGATGTATGAGCCCGGGAGTGACTTTCATTATTCAGATGCAGGTTTTTGTATCATACAACAACTGATAGAAGATGTTTTTGAAAAGCCTTTTGAGGTAGTAATGAATGAACTTGTATTTGAGCCGTTAAATATGAAAAACAGCACGATAATTCAGTCAATTCCAACCGCAATGAGCGAACAATTCTCTTGTGGACATCATAAAAATGGCAGTCTAGTTGATGGCAAGTATCCGATATGTCCTTATCCAGCAGCTTCTGGACTTTGGACAACACCGTCCGATTTAGCCGTTCTGATGATTGAATTAATAAATTCCCTAAAAAGCAAAAGTAAACTGGGCCTTTCTGTAAATAAGATGAAAGAATTGATTACATCTCAAGGTTGTAAAGAATGGACTGGACTAGGAGTTTTTCTAGATGGTTCACAACATGAACTTAAAATTTCTTCACTTGGTTGGGGTGTAGGATTTCAATGTATGATGGTGGCGTATCCATACTTAGAGAAGGGCGCAGTCATTATGACAAATACAGATTTAGGTGTTCATCAGTTAAAAGGGATTATTGGAGAAATATTCAACTCCCTTACACTTTAATGCAGGTAACGAATTCGAACCTGTCTTAAGAACGGAGTCAGCTGACTCATCTGCACCACACCGGTGAGTCCGTCTCCCCCATTTTTGCTTCATAAACTCCCTCTGCCTCGGTTTCCGTTGTTGTTTCCAGCTTTTTAATCCGGCGCTGTATGTTCATTCATCCATTATTTCTGCGACTCTGTCATATTGTCTATCAGCTTTTGGATCAGGAAGACCTCGCTTATGTCCTTAGTATCTGTATCCGTCCGGCTTTCCTTGTCATGTCCCATTTGACCGTTACCCTCACTGATTTTGTCATCCGCAACTTTCTTAGCCTTGTCCGACACAGCCTGATTGGTAGCCTTGTTGGAGGTATCTGTACTGTCAGCTAATGCATCGTTCTGCAGATAAGCGTCTCCTCCCAAAATCAAGCTTGCTAAAATACTTCCTGTAATTAATGTTTTACCTATATAAATCATCTCTCATCGCTCCTCAATATTGTTGTTTGATCTTATATTCCTAAGTATATAGCCTTAACCTGAGAGCAAGCTTAATAGATCGTTATGAGACACTTAAACTGCGGTAAATGTTTGCTTAAAATGCTGGAAGAAAGACTGCATATGAAACCAAGGGACAAACCGCTTAAGAAGACGGTTCGCGCACTCCGAAAGGACCTGCTGCCTCGTCTACGGAAATATGAAGAATACGAAAATCAAGAAAGCAGCAATATATAGAAGTAAAGAAATGACGGTGCATGAATAACCTCCTGCACCGCCGTTTCTTTATTTTTCGTACCTTTTTTTGATTAAAGCGATCTATTCTTCAAGTGAGGTTACCACTTTTGGAACGGACCCTTTTAACCCTTCATTATTCACTCTTTCCTTTAGCCTCCTTGATTCTGTCTAATTCCGCTTTGATATCTTCCTGTGCCTCAAAGACGTCCAACTTTTCTGCCGGATGAGAAGCAGCTGAGCCGTACTGCCGGACATTCATGCTTCTCTCCAAATAGCACAATTTTTCTTCCACCCGTGTAAAGCCCCTTGCCACTCTATCGGTGTCAAGATTCGTTAATGTCGAGTAAGCCGACTTCATCGATTGTGCCGCATCGATACGGGAGACTAGGAAGAACAACCGGTTCTGCAAATCCTGATGCATATCCGTTAACTGTACCGTCTGCTTCCTCAATAAATCCGCCTGCTGACGGATGACCTCCCTTTGTCCTTCATACTCCTGAACCAGCCGCTCATGATACAACTTGTCCTGAACAGCAATTTCCGCAATAGGCTCTTCATCACGTTCCACAGCGAGCTCCGCCTGGCGCAGCCTTTTTCCCACCATCTCTTTAGCCCTGGCTATCATCACATCGTACTTCTGCTCTGCAGCCAGCTGTTGAATCAGAGCCTGACGGGTATGATCCAATTGCTCCTCCACCTGACGAATATACTGCTTAGCCATAGGAATCGGATCTTCCATCCGATCCAGCATATGATGTATGTCAGCTACCGCTATCTCTTTCACTCTTCCGAAAACACCCATTATTGTTTCTCCTCCTTGTGATTACTTTTCTCCCATTCATCAAGCATTCTTCCTCGTTCATAAGCCGATGATGTGTAA
The DNA here is from genome assembly GCF_900177425.1 of Paenibacillus uliginis N3/975. Taxonomy (NCBI): domain Bacteria; kingdom Bacillati; phylum Bacillota; class Bacilli; order Caryophanales; family Paenibacillaceae; genus Paenibacillus; species Paenibacillus uliginis. The sequence goes on from NZ_LT840184.1 coordinate 5,508,230, forward strand.
AAACCGCTCACGTCATATACCGGATATGTACCGGTCGGCGTTCCTGAAAGATTTCCGTAATCATGCTTCAGCCGGTTCATTCTGCCCTTGGTCAGGAACAATACAATCATCACGGCGAGTCCCCAGAACGGAGTCAGCAGGCTCATTAGAACCACACCGGTGAGTGCGGCTCCCCCCCATTTCAACAGACCGGAGGCCTTCGCCCAAATAACTGCAAACAGAGCAAGCAGTGACACCTTCATTAACATTGCAAATACAGCTGACATTCCAAAAATACCGTAGCCATGATGGGATACTAAGCGGTGAGGGCCACCATGTCCAAAGCCCTGTCCTCGTCCGAATCCTCGCGGTCCCTCGACATGTGCCAAGTGACCGATTAAGTCGGCAGCTTTAATGCCAAGCCATATGAGAACGACTACCGTTAAGCCGATCCAAAACCACGATAATCCCCGTTTTTGTTTCATTTACTCCTCCTCCTTTCCTGCCTCTATTTATTAAGTAGCATCTGCCTCGGTTTCTGTTGTTGTTTCCGCCTTTTTATCCGGAGCTGTATGCTTCTCGTTCACCCACTGTTTCAACGGCTCTGTCATATTGTCTTTCAGTTTCTGGATCAGGTCTGTCTCGCTGATACCCTTAGACGCAGCAAGCTCAGCAATCGTTTTCCCCTCTTCAAGTCCCTCCTTCAGCTTCTCTTCCGTCATGCCGAGAATCTCAGCAATTTCATCTGTCTTTCCGAATCTGCCCATTCCGTGATCCATCCCGCTTTCCTTGCCATGTCCGCCTCTCCCTATGTCACTGCTCTCAATGGCCTGCTCCAGACGGTCACTCAGCTTCTCTTTCTGCTCCACTGCCTGGTTGTCCGTCAGCGCACCTTCGCTCTTGCGTTCATCAATCTTCTTCGTTTCGGCATCGATCAACTTTTGCAAAAAGGCTGCTTTCGTAAGACCCTTATCTTCCGCAATTCCGGCAAATGTTTTCCCCGCTTCGAGCTGAGTCCGGATGTCGCTTTCCTTCAAGTCCAGCACCTCAGCCGTTTGTTTGATCAAGCTACCGCCCCCGAATCCGCCACGGAAGTGTCCCATTTTGCTGTCATCCTCCCTGACTTTGTCACCCGCTTCTTTCTTAGCCGTGTCCGACGCCGCCTGATCCGTAACCTTAGTGGAGGTATCTGCACTGGCAGCAAACGTATTATTCTGCAGATAACCTGCTCCTCCCAATACCACACTTGCTATAATGCTCCCTGCAATTACTTTTTTACCGATATAAATCATCTCTCATCGCTCCTTAATGTTGTTTGGTCTTACATTTCGAAGTATATAACCTTAACCTGAGATGAAACTTAGCAGAACGTTATGGGACACTTAGGCTCCGCTGAATGTTTGCTGAATACTACAATTTTTGTCCATATCAAAACATAAACTGGCGAGAGAATTGTTTCTGTATTTCCTATAATGAAAGCGTTACAACAACGCCATGGCTTACTTTCGATCATTCCTAGGAGGTTAAGCCGTAGATCGTTCTGTACAGGAACACCGCTGGGTAAAAATTTCCGAATTATAACAATTTGAGGAGTGTTATCACTAATGAAAAAAGCACTGATCGTTTGGGGCGGCTGGGATGGTCATGAGCCGCAGCAAATCGCAGCTATTTTCGCAAATATTTTAGAAGCACATCAGTTTCAAGTAGAAGTATCTGATACGCTTGATGCTTTTGGAGATGGGTCCAAGCTAAAAAGCCTCGATCTGATCGTTCCAGTATGGACGATGGGAGAGATTTCGCAGGAGTATGTGAACAACATTTCCGAAGCGGTACAGGGCGGGACTGGACTAGCAGGATGCCACGGCGGGATGTGTGATGCTTTCCGTAACAATGTGGACTGGCAATTTATGACCGGAGGGCAGTGGGTGGCACACCCCGGCAACGACGGCGTGAAATATACCGTGGAAATAAAACAAAGCTCCAGCCCTCTGGTTCAGGGAATGGAAGACTTCATAGTAGAATCAGAGCAATATTACTTACATGTAGACCCCGCGGTTGAAGTGCTAGCCACTACCCGCTTTCCTGTCGCCGACGGTCCTCACCGGTTTAATAAGGCTGTAGATATGCCTGTTGTATGGACAAAGCGTTGGGGCCACGGAAGAGTGTACTACAACTCGCTGGGCCATCATGCCAACATTGTTGAAATGCCGAGTATTAAGGAATTGATGACCCGAGGACTGTTATGGGCTGCTGAAGGAAAAGTCTCTACAGAAGCGAATGCGGGTTTAGGGTCCGGCTCTAAGGCTAACATCTACAGCGGCATGGGCGATAGTCAAGTGGATTGATGAAAAGGAGATAACTACAATGCAAACTATAAAAGCTGGAATTATCGGTTGCGGAAATATCAGCAACATCTACATGGAAAACTGCAAAAAATTCGCAGTACTGGACCTCATCGCTTGTGCTGATCTAGATCTCGACAAAGCCAAAGCCCAAGCGGATAAACATGACATCCCTTTAGTTTGTACAACAGAGGAGTTACTCGCCCATCCTGAGATTAACCTGGTGATCAATCTGACGATTCCGGCCGTACACGCCGAAGTGAGCCTTCAGGCTCTGGAAGCCGGGAAGCATGTCTATGTTGAGAAGCCGCTGACTCTGACGCTCGAGCAAGGGCGTAAAGTATTGGATACAGCTGCGCAAAAAGGTCTGCTTGTCGGAAGCGCCCCGGATACATTCCTTGGCGCCGGTATCCAGACCGCTCTGAAATTGATTTCTGAGGGAACCATTGGCCGCCCTGTTTCGGCTACAGCGTTCATGATGAGCCGCGGTCACGAGCACTGGCATCCTGATCCGGAGTTTTATTATGCAGAAGGCGGAGGTCCAATGTTTGATATGGGACCCTATTATTTAACGGCACTCGTACAGCTGCTCGGTCCTGTCCGGACAGTAGCCGGCATTACGAGCAAAGCACTGACAGAACGGACAATTACGAGCCAGAAGAAGCATGGCAAAAGCATTCCTGTAGATATCCCAACCCATGTGGCCGGTACGATGCATTTTGATGGCGGAGCCGTGGCCACCCTCATTACGAGCTTCGATATTTTCGGGGGAAGCACGCTGCCTCATATTGAAATTCATGGTACGGAGGGCAGCCTGCTCGTGCCTGATCCTAATGGATTTGGCGGAAAGGTCATGTACCGAAAGCTAGGTCAGGAGCAATGGACGGAAGAGCCTCTTGTCCAGGGATATGACGGCAACAGCCGTGGAATCGGGCCTGCCGATATGGCTGACGCCTTGCTGCATCAGCGAAAGCATCGCGCGAATGGCGAGCTAGCCTATCATGTGCTGGAAGCGATGTGGGCCTTCCACCTCTCATCCGATTCAGGCAGCTATTATAACATGAAGAGCACGTGTGAACCTGCCGTGCCTATGGCGGAACTTTCGTTTACTTCGTGATTTCATTCGATTCGTCATTGTCTTTTTGAGTATGCTGAAATACAATAAACCTAACCATAAAACGGAGGTGTTCCAATCATGATGATGATGACCGTGTTCCTGACTGTTATTCAATAATGATAAATTGAATAACGCTTTATGCTTGAGACGAACTAACTCCTGTATAGGGGTTGGCTTTGTTATGGACTTCAAGCATGAGCTATCAGAAGAACTCGATCATCATAACGCCCATTGGAATGCATCGCTTTAGCAGGCTTTTTAATCCCTGTCTAAAACGGTTCTAAAGCCGTGACTGATCCTAAGAGGGTTCATCACGGCTTTTTTGCGTTCTTTTGACCGAGTTCATCAAACCACTTTTGAATGGAGATGGTCTTTTGAAATCGTTTAAGTTAAACATGGACATTCATGTCGCTAAAAAGAAATTGACGACGATCCTCGGTAGCCCCGTAACTAACCTGTCCCCTATTGAAATGGGAGAACTCAGCAGAGTATTCAGCTTCGAATGTAATGGCCTTCCGTACGTGGCCCATTTCAAAGAAACGAAGGAATCACTGGAAAAGGCACGCTATATGTACCAGACCTATGGTTCTCGTCTGCCTATTCCTAAAGTTGTAGAGGTCGGGGAACTTGACGGGGTATTCTTTGCCATAAGTGATAAGGTGCACGGAAAGCCTATAAGTGCCTTTCCTCCATCCCAACAAGAGATCATATTGAAAGACGTCGCTAAACATTTGGTGGCGTTAGGTCAACTGAACATTGACCGTTCCCAAGGTTATGGATGGATATCGCCGGAGGGCAGCACCTCATCTGCATCATGGGTCGAAACGATTGAAACATTTTTTAAGATTGATCCAAATGGCTTCTATCAAGATTGGACTCGGTTATATGACGAAAGCTTTCTGGAAAGGCCACTGTTCGAAGAAGGATACTCGGCTATGATGGAGCTGCTGCAATATGCCCCGGGCAGTCCGCTCCTTGTGCACGGAGACTTTCATTTAGGCAACATGCTGTCTGATGGCAGCAAGGTCACGGGGATCGTGGACTGGGAGATGGCCATGCATGGTGATTTTATGTTTGACGTTGCCGGTCTGCACTTCTGGTCTTCTACATTAGATTTCCCTCAAAAAGTACGGGATGTATGGAGCGCCAACAAAGTTGACATCCCTCATTTTGAGGAACGGCTGCGCTGTTATATGCTGGTTAAGGCCATTGACGGGCTTCGCTTTTATGCGAAACAGGATTCAAGACCGAGCTATGATTATATGAAAGAGCGGTTGAAGACTTTGTTGAAATAATAACACGGTTCGGCTGTTATGAGCCTAACGAATTCTCATTCCTATGCTATCATTGAAACATATTGCTTCACACGAATCTATTCAGTAAAATAATGTAAACTGGAGAAGGTGACATAAATGATTAGATATCCGTCTTTAGAAGAAGGAGCAACAATTGGTGTAACCGCACCCTCGTCAGGGGTAAAAGTCGAATTACATGATTTACTTAAACTTTCATGTAATCGTATGAAAATGAAGGGATTCAACGTTATTTGTGGAGAAACGGTTTGGACTCAAGAAAAGGCAAAGTCTTCACCAGCCAAATTACGCGCTACTGAATTCAATGAAATGATGAGAGATGATTACATCAGTATTATCATCCCACCTTGGGGTGGCGAACTTTTAATCGAAATTCTTGAATACATTGATTTTGAAAATTTAAAGAGTAAGTGGATCTTAGGTTATTCAGATATAAGTGGATTATTGTTAGCAATAACCTTAAAAACAGGCATAGCAACTGCTCATGGTACAAATCTCATTGATTTAAGAGGAGATTTCTCAGATAACACAACTGCAATGTGGCAATCTGTCTTATCAACTAAAACTGGCGAATCAATGATCCAACATTCATCGGAAAAATATCAAAAGGAATGGAAACACTCTGACCCTTCACCATGCGTCTTTCATCTAACAGAACAAACATATTGGAAAGTTATTTCGAATGCTGATGTGAAAATACAGGGTCGCTTACTTGGCGGGTGTATCGATGTGATAAGACATTTAATTGGCACACCGTTCGGTGATGTACAACATTTTCAAAAGAATCATATTAATAATGAACCCATTTTATGGTATTTAGAGAATTGTGAACTATCAACGACTGATTTACGCAGGTCTTTGGTTCAGATGAAATTAGCTGGTTGGTTTGATAACTGTACGGGTCTTCTGTTTGGAAGAAGCGATGCAAATCAAGCTATTGACAATTATACAGCGGAGGATATTTACAAAGAGCTATATGAGGAGTTGCAGATACCAATAATCTACGATATTGATTGTGGTCATGTTCCACCACAAATAACTTTCATAAACGGGGCATATGCTGAGATTGAAGTTGGAGATGGCAAAGGGTCAGTAAAGCAATCTTTTAACCAATAATTACTCCGTTCCCTATAAAACGATAAAAAAACAGCCGTTAAACTGTCTTTTTATCGTTTTTTAATGGGCAAAAGTGCTACCAATTATCTCGTCCAAATGATTTTTGCACCCAAACGAAGAACCCGTTAGATAGAGCCGGACTGTTATTTGGAATACGGTACGATCCTCCGTCATGCAGCGCTTGTATCGACTGTTCTCCATCTCTTCCCACTGCTGGACAAATACAGTTATCCTATCTATGATGGAATTGCTGAAAAGGGCTTACCCTTTAGACTATTCGATATTTGGTGGTGCAATGAAGCATGAAGTTTTTTTATCAGAACTGGCAATTCGACAGTGAGCTGCCGATGACGATTTTTTCAACTAACAATATCAGATATCATGCCCACTGCCATCCAGAAGTAGAGCTCATTTATGTGGTGTCGGGGTCGCTGTTCGTCGGCGTGAACGAAGATAAACGGCTGGTTTCCGGAGGACAGTTTGTCGTTTGCGGGAGTAATGACATTCATTACTACGAAAATAGCGGAACCGATTCAAACGTTATCATTCTTATTTTCAAACCAGACCTGCTGGGGGCATTACGTGTCTGGCCCAGTGAATTCCAGTTCTCCTCCCCCTACCTGACCGACAGCCAGAAAACACAGCCTCTAGGAGATCTCATGATTTCAATCCTGGAGGAAAGCACGAAAGCTAAGCCCGGTTCAGGGTTGATCATCAGGGGAATGATCCTTCAGTTGTGCGGCTCTCTGCAAAGATGCATTCCTTCACTTCCGAAGGACAAAGAACCTCATGAGCAAAGAGCCCGGATGCAGAAGATCCTTTCTTACATAGAAGGAAATTGCTGTTCAGAAATAACGCTGGACTCGATTTCCCGGCATTTTAACATGGATCCCCATCATTTTAGCCGGACGTTTAAATCGACGCTCGGGATCAGCTTCAAAACCTACTTGAATACCGTAAGAATCTCTTTAACGGAAATCCAACTGGAAACCACGGATGCCAGCATTACAGATATTGCGCTTGATTGCGGATTTACAAGCATCCGGACGTTCAACCGGGTGTATAAGTCGTTGAAGGGGCGAACACCCTCCGATCTGCGCAAGGGAGATTAACATCGGTAGTAAGTTAAAGCCATTCTTCGGCTCAACACAAAAATTAGTTTCTGAAGACTAACATCAATATGGATTAGTCGTTTACGCAAATTCGTGACTTTAGTCGTGAGTGGTTTTAAATAAACAGGCGATACATTGGGCGGACTCACGTTCCGTTATATGGAGCAATTTCGTCTATCAGAGTGAGGTATCGGACTGAAAGGCCGTTATTTGCGCCTATTCAAGCGGAATCGGTATGTTTTGGGGAAATAACGAACTCTCAGTCCGGAACGATTGCAAAACTCGTCGACTTTGGGAAAATAGCGGAATGTCAGTCCGCCAAAAAAGCCTGCTCTCCCCATTAAACCGGGAAAGCAGGCTGCTTTCATTCGTTTTCGTTTATCAGCTGCTATTCTTTTATTACCAACTTCAACGGTGCAGGAATTGTTTTCTCAACCGCTTTGCCCTGCTGCACATCTTTAGCTGCCTGGACAGCTAGTTGTCCGATCAACTCAGGCTGCTGTGCAATTGTTGCAGTCAGCTTGCCAGCCTTGATCGAGTTAAGCGCATCATCATTACCATCAAAACCGATGACCATGATGTCTTTACCGGAGCTTTGGATCGCCTCTATAGCACCCAGAGCCATTTCATCGTTATGGGCAAAGACTGCCTTCACATCCGGATTACCTTGCAGCAGATTTTCCATAACATTAAGGCCTTTGGTTCGGTCAAAATCTGCAGACTGCTTGGCTACCACTTTCAGTTTTTGGTCAGCTACGTCGTGGAATCCCTTGCCCCGCTCCCGGGTTGCGGAAGCGCCCGGTACACCTTCCAGCTCAATAACCTTTGTACCTTCACCAAGCTGTTCCACCATATATTCCGCTGCCATTTGACCGCCCTTGATGTTGTCTGAAGCGACCAGAGCTTCCACATCGCCTTGCTCAGCCGAACGGTCCAGCGTAATAACCGGGATGCCCAGACTGTTTGCTGTTTGCACCACCGTAGAAATTGCAGAAGAATCTGTAGGGTTTATCAACAGTGCATTTACACCCTGCTGGATCAGGTCGTCCACGTCATTACTCTGCTTGGCAGAGTCGTTTTGCGCGTCGACTACGACAACTTCTATGCCCTGCTTGGCAGCTTCAGCTACTACGCCGTCTTTTAGCGATACGAAGAACGGATTATTAAGCGTAGAAATCGAAAGCCCAATTTTCATATCTTTCACATCACCACTCGCTTTAGGCTTAGCCCACTCGGGCGGCTCTAACGAACATCCAGTCATGAAGATCAGCATCAATGATACAAGGAACAAAGTAGTTTTTTTCATCGTTAGTTCTCCCCCTTAAGCCGATTTTTTCCGGTCGAGCAGGACGGCAATCGCAATCACGATACCTTTGACGACCATCTGATAGAAGGAATTGACACCCAGCAGGTTCAATCCATTATTCAGCGTTCCGATAATAAGCACACCGATCAATGTACCAACGATCCGTCCTCGTCCGCCCGACAGGCTCGTTCCGCCCAATACTACCGCTGCGATAGCATCCAGTTCATAGGAAGTACCTGCTGTCGGCTGTGCGGAATTCAGACGGGAAGTCAGAATCGCGCCTGCGAGAGCGGACAACATGCCTGCTAGGGAGTAAATCATAATTTTTACGCGAGGCACTTTGATACCAGATACAAGCGAAGCTTTCTCGTTACCACCAATCGCATAGGTTTTGCGGCCAAACGAAGTTTTATGCAAGATAACCCACAGTACGGCAAACGTAATGATCATCGTAACTGCCGGTACTGGAATGCCAAACAGATAACCGCGTCCGAACAGCTGGAATACCAGACTATCGCCGAGACCTGTGATCGGGTTACCATTCGTATAAACGAGTGTAAGTCCTCTGAAAATCGTCATCGTTGCCAATGTTGCAATAAAAGGAGCCATCTTCCCCTTCGTGATCATAAGACCGTTGATCATACCCATCACACCGCCGAGCGCACAGCCAATAATAATCGCGAGAATCGGGTCGAACCCGGCCACCATCATATTGGCAACAAATGCACTGGACAGCGCCAATATAGATCCGACCGACAAATCAATGCCTCCTGTCAGGATAACAAACGTCATACCGAAAGCAATCAGGGCATTAATGGATACCTGACGAAGCAGATTCAGGATATTAAGCGGTTCCAAAAAGCTCGGATTCAGAACGGAGACAATAACAATGAGTATGATCAGTCCAAGCAGTGGACCGAGCTTTTGCGTCATGTTAGAGACCTTGAAACCTTTTCCTGCCTTAGCATCATTTATTGTTGTCATGTTACTGTCCTCCTGTAGCTAAAGTCATGATATGTTCCTGTGTCGCATGTTCGCGGTCCAATTCACCGGTAATCTTGCCCTCGTGAACGACAAGAATGCGATCGCTCATGCCGAGCACTTCAGGCAGCTCCGAGGAGACCATAATGATCGCCACGCCGCGTTCCGTCAGCTCATTCATCAGCTGATAAATTTCCCTCTTCGCCCCGACGTCCACACCGCGTGTTGGCTCATCCAGAATGAGGACGCTTGGGCCAATGCCAATCCATTTAGCGATAACAACCTTCTGCTGGTTGCCGCCCGACAGATTACGTGCGGCCGTCTCCGACGTATGCATCTTGATCTGCAGCCGTTTCGTTAGCGTATCAACAAATTCCTGTTCCTTCTTCCCGGAGATAAACCCTTTAGAAGAAAAGCTGAACAAGTTGGTCAAAGCCATATTTTCACGTACTGAGAAATCCAGTACCAATCCTTCATCTTTACGGTCTTCCGTAATAAATCCAATGCCATGCTTAACGGCATCATCGGGTTTCTTGATGGCAACCTTTTTGCCCCGAACCCATACCTCGCCGCTGTCCAGCGGGTCAAGGCCAAAGATCGCTCTCATCATTTCTGTGCGTCCTGCACCCATCAGTCCGGATATACCGACGATTTCTCCCGCGTGAACGGAAAAGCTTACGTCCTTAAATCGATCTTTACCGGAGATATTCTTCACTTCGAGCACGACGTCTCCGATATTCGGATGACGCGCCGGATAACGTTCGGTGAGCTCCCGTCCGACCATTTTCTTGACGACTTCATCAAAGTTCGTCTCTGAAATCGCTTTCGTATCCACCGTTTTACCGTCCCGCATGACCGTAATCCGGTCGCAGATAGCAAAGATTTCTTCCATCCGGTGTGAGATATACACGATAGATACGCCTTCTCTTTTCAATGAAGTGATCACTTCAAACAGCTTCTGAATTTCACGCTCGGTCAAAGCAGCCGTCGGCTCGTCCATAATAATAACTTTAGCGTCTGTCATCAGTGCCTTGGCGATTTCAATCATCTGCTTCTGGCCGACGGAACATTCCCCCGCCTCCTGCACCAGCGGGATCGTAACAGACAGTTTATTGAACTGTTCCTTCGCTAACGCTTTCATCTGTTTCATGTTGAGGAATCCGAATTTCGATGTCATTTCCTTGCCGATAAACAAGTTGTCCAGAACGGTCATCTCTGGCCAAATGTTCAGCTCCTGGTGGATAAAAGCAACGCCTCTCTCTTCCGCTTCCTTCGGACTTCCGAAATACGTTTCCTGCCCATCGATAACAATCGTTCCCTCATCCCGGTTGTGAAGGCCGGTCAATATATTCATCAGTGTCGACTTTCCTGCGCCGTTCTCACCCATTAATGCATGAACTTCTCCTTCACGGAGATCAAAATCCACGCCTGTCAAAACACGGTTCGTACCAAAGGATTTATGAATGTTTTTCATCTCGATGTTCATTATGCTTTCCTCCTTTTCAGCCGAAATTGACGCCTGCCTGCAAGATGCAATTCGCGTACGGCTTTGCTTCTCCCGTACGGATCACAGCCTTGGCATTTCGAGTTAGCTCCTTGAACTGCTCATGTGAGCAAGCTTCTATCGTACAATCTTTAAACTGATCATTTATATATTGCAGTGTTTCCATATTTTCCGCTTTGATTTCTTCCGCAATAATTACTTTCTCTATAACCATATCCTCAGCAATCGCATCAACCACATCACGGAAGCTTGGCTGTCCTAACGTTAGCGCAAGGTCAATCTTCAGAACCCCTGGAGGGATCGGAAGGCCAACGTCTCCAACAACGATCGTATCGGTATGTCCCAGATCCGCCAGTACTTTTGCGATGTGACTGTTTAGCATGCCACTCTTTTTCATATTAAAGACTCCCTTCAACTTCACTGCGTGTCGGCATACCGCCCTGTGCTCCGAATTTCATGACGGACAAGGAAGCTGCCCGGTTGGCAAATTTCAAGCTGTTCTGCAGACTCATTCCTTCTGCTAGTGCCACAGCAAATGCTCCGTTGAATGTATCTCCTGCTCCAGTTGTATCTACTGCTTCAACTTTATATCCTGGCACCAAAACTTCCTGTGTCCCATCGAAATACCGAACCCCATTCTTCCCTTCGGTTACGAACAGCTTGTTCGGATACCGACGCAGCACCTCACCCAGCTGCTCGTCTCCAAATAGAATGGCTGCTTCATGTTCATTTGGCGTAATGTAAGCAGCCTTCTCAACCACCACCTGGGGTACTGGACGGGCAGGTGCGGGATTCAGCATGAGCGGAACGTTATATTTCGCACATAGTTCACTGACATGAATGACCGTCTCCTCCGGAATTTCTTGTTGAATCAGAACGATATCCGATGCCTTGATGACATCTACTGCTCGGTCCACATACGCCGGTGTGACCCGGTCATTGGCCGCTTTGACAACAACAATACTGTTATCCCCTTCAGCCAAAACGATATGGGCTGTTCCCGTTTCCATACCTGTAACCGGTTCCACATTGTCTGTAATAACACCGTTCGACTTATAATTGCTCAGGAGCAATTGCCCGAAATGATCATCACCGACACACCCGATCATTGAAACCTCTGCGCCAAGTCTGGCAGCAGCGACTGCCTGATTGGCGCCTTTACCTCCGGGAACCGTCTTAAAACTCTCACCGAGCACCGTTTCTCCTGCTCCCGGACGTTTCGATGTAGTTACTACCAAATCCATCGCAGTGCTTCCTACTACCGTTATTTTAGCCATCATGATCCACCTTTCTCGTTGTCTGACGTTCTATAAATTTCACGGAATATTGTATACTGTTACGCTCTACATGATGTCCTTCAATCAATTGAATGAGCAAATCTGCTGCTTCCCGGCCCATTTCATAAGCGGGCTGATGAATCGTAGAAAGAGATGGAGCAAGCAGCTTGCTTAATGGAATATCGTCAAAACCGATGATCTGCACATCTTCCGGCACCCTTTTCCCCAACCGATGCGCTTCCTGCAGCACAGCGGATGCAACCATATCATTACTCGCTATAATGCCGTCGGTGTCCGGGTACTTGTAAAACAATTCCTTGGCCCAATCTTCTGCTTCGGTTAAAGAAAAGGATGTCGTCAGGAGCACCTCATAGGGAATGTTCAGCTCTTGAAGAATCTCGACCGCTCCTTCAAAACGGTCTATAGCGGGCCGTACATGTGCCGGACCTTGCAGTACGGTAATCTGCTTGCTGCCGCGCCGAACCATCTCCCGGGCGGCTATTCTTCCACCTTCCCGACCATCTGCGTAAACGGATGGGCGGTCATTGGAGGTTCTGTCCAAAAATACAACTGGAATGTTCAGTCCTGCGTAAATGTCTGCATCGGGATCATTTGTGGATGAAATCACACCGACAACATTGTTCTGAATAAAGGTCTGGATGTAATCCATTTCCTTTTGCCGGCTCTCATCACTGTTTCCGAAGATCAATCGGTAATCATTCTCCTGCATCTGGTCTTCAACACCACGGGCCAGCTGTGGAAAATATGGATTCGTAATGTCCGGAAGCAATAATCCGATCAATTTCGATTTTCTTTTATATAAGGAACGAGCTACTTCATTCGGTGTGTAATTCAGCTGGCGAATCGCATCTTCAACTTTTCGGCGGGTGTCTTCATGGACATAACCATTTTGATTCAAAACCCTTGAAACTGTTGCAACAGAAACACCCGCTGTCATTGCCACTTCTTTAATTGTCGCCATCTCAATTCACCTCATTCATGTGTAACCGGTTACAGGTATACCATAACATATCATTTTTATGTCTGCAAGCGTTTTTATGATGGAAATTGGAGGGATACTGTCACGATCGCTGGCTGCATCAATGATCAAACATAGGTGATAAGTAATGTTGTATGTAATACAACACTACATGAGCAGAATATCTATATCTACTGATATTCGGTCAGGCCCCCGAATATTGGACACTTTGTAAAGGAACTTGTAGTGAACGCACTATACCGCGATTTTAAACGCGTTCACTTCATTTTTCTTAAGTTTTTCAGCGAATTCGACAGGCGAGTACCCATACAAGCTCATATGGATTCTTCGATTATTGTAGAAGTCCATGAATCGGTCCAGCACCATAAATGCTTCTTGAAAGTCCGTAAAAATATGGCGCTTAAAACACTCCCGTTCTAAGATGCTGTGAAACGACTCAATGAACGCGTTCTTGTTTGGGCTGCGATTCGGTGTACGTTCATGAATAATAAATTCTTTGTGTGTCTCGAAGAACTTTCCAAATTTGTGACTCTTAAACTGAGGGCCATTATCCGTTCGGATTACTAACTCTTTCTCTTGAGAGAAGATATTTCGTTTGATTAATGCTTTATAAAGCGTATCAACAAGACTTTTTGTAAGGCACTCCTTGCCGCGATACTGCCCCACTACGTTGCGGTCGTATACATCGATAATACTTGCCGTATAGAAGTAACGCTGTAGGCCAGCAATATAGCCGTATTTAACGTCCATCTGCCACAACTGGTTCGGACCGGTTACTTCCATATTGTTAGCTAGACGGCGTGGATAGGCCGCTTTCTGCTCTTTAGGTTTGCCTAGAATATCGAGTTCTTTACAAAGTCGGTATACCTTTTTCTTGTTGATCTTAATAGCGTGCCGTCTACGTAACACAAGAGTGATTTTTCGATATCCGTAAGCAGATTCTTCACCTTCAAGAAGTTTTAAGATTATCTGTTTAATTCGTCCATCACTTACTTTTTTGCCGTTAAACGTGACGGAATAACCTGGCTTTGGGCGCCCAGATTTATTTGATTGTTTTGAATTGGTAGTGGTCTTACGTTGATAATAGTAAGTAGACCGAGGCACATTACACAGCTTCAGGATCTTGCTTACCGGATAACCTTTTAGGATCCATTGCCGGGCCACTTCCATTGGATGTGTGGATGAGTTTTTTTTACAAGGTCTCGGAGGATGGCTATCTCCAGTTCTTTTTCCCCAATTAACTTGGTGGCTTGTTCATACTTTTCTTTCCAATCACCTGTAGTTTGAGGTTGAACTTCAAGTCTGTCCATGTTCTTCTTTCTACTCATCGTCATCTCCACCTCATCTCGATATTGTTTAACCCATTTATATAATGAGTAAGGGGAGAGGCCATGTTTTCGTGCTGTTAGTGCTACATTCCCCCGTTCAAGTGCTTCTTCGACGACCTGTATCCGCAGCTCGTCGAACTTACTATGTTGTACTCTCATAGTGACTGCCTCCAGATAAATTAATTGTATATTATTTATTCTGAAAGTGTCCAAGTTGATTAGGGGGCTTTATAGATATTGTTGTAGATTATACAACAACCCCTTCTGGAAAGAGGTAAATAAACGATTTCCGATTCCTATTGTTGTACTGCATGCAACAATCCTCCCTTCGCCTCTACATCTTGGAATATGGTTGCACTTTATACAATATTCACTGAATTTTACTGGATTATATGAGTAGTCACATTGCTACAAATATTTAAAGTCATAAATTTTGTTATCCCCCCAAAAAAAGAACGATAAAACGCTGATAGATCAACATTTTATCGTTCTTTATAAGGAATCAAACCTAGTGCACTACAGGATGATTTTTTAAATCCAAAGGCTCAGCAAAGGAAACATCCTTCAGTATTTCATGATTTCTTTCCTGCTGATCTGCACGTGCTTGAGACCAGGAAGCATCGATCTCCTTGATTGTATTGTTTTGACCGTCACGCAGGGTTACCTTTAATGTGCGGTCAGTCTGCGTTATCACTAGCTCCGAACCAGGGATAACTTCCATCTCAACGATTTCAAAAGGAGAAATATCAATAGTCGCTGTAAACGACGCGTCCTTGAACTGATAACGATATTCCTTGGTAGAATCGGCATGATAACTTGCTGTAATGAGGCCATTGCCTACTTTTATCATATAATCAAGATCCTTAATCTCTTCTGGAATCCGCGGAGCAAAAGTCAGTGTATTGTTAATCAGATCCGGACGAACGCCCAAGAAGTATTGGTACCATACCCGCAACTGCTCAGCATTTGACCATGCTTGAAGGTACGCACCTGTCAGCTTCGCCCAGTTCTCACCTTCTTGAGGATAGGCATCCATGTTTTCACAAAGTCCACCAACAACCCCTTTATTCAGCGCCATCCAGTTCATGTTCTTAAAGAGTTGATAGGCTGTTTCTTGTGCTCCTACCTCAATCATACGCTGCATCGCGATTCCGTTCAGCCAAATCCATACAGCACCGTTATGATAAGCCGCATCTTTATGATAATGATGAGTTAAATGGAACGGATGAAACAACGGATGATTCCGGTCCAGAGATGCTACTCCCCAAGGATATACAAGCTCTTCCCAAGCTGTACGTATGGCCTGGCAAGCAAATTCCTGATCATCAAACATGTCAAAAGCAAAAAGCTGATTAGGCCGCAATGAGAATTCCGGCTTCCCTTCTTTATCCAGTCTGTCAGCCAGATAAGAATGCTGTGAATCCCGGTAATCCTTCTCAAAATTCATCTTCAATTGTTCTGCAATGCGCTTCCATTGCTCTGCATTTACTTGATCATTCATATATTCAGCAAAGTAAACACCGGCAAGCAGTTGATTGTACCATAACGCCTGAATATCATTGGCGCGTGTATCCCGAGGAGAATAGGACTTTAATTCGCTATCCCTGGCATCCATCCAGGTTTCATTGTCAGCGTGCATCAGGTACCCCTTCTCGTCCATCCAGTGATCAATGGATCCTTGGATACTATTAATGACCGCAGGATACAGCTCTTTTATGATTTCAGTATCACCGGAATATTTAACATAATCCTGCAGCTGGATAATAAAGCGCGGTGTCCCGTCTGTTGTATGGTAATCGATATTTTCAGGAGCAAGAATATTAGGTATTCTGCCAAAAAATTTAGAATCCTTATCCGTATTCTGAAATTTAGCAAAGGAAAGCAAAATATTTCTCGCCGTTTCAAATTGCCCGCTAACTAAAACAGCCCCCGGCATCGAGATGAATTGATCCCGTCCCCAATATTCATTAAACCAAGGGAGTCCGGCATAGATACCGTCTCCTTGCTGTCTAGTTACTAGCTGATCCATCGTAATGTTCATCCAACGATGAGCCAGTTCCAGAGTTTCATCCGTGCTCCGCATATACGTATTCTGGAGAAGTAGATTTTCCATGCGCCGGACTCGTTCAACCTTAAGCGGATCGACCTGCTTCATTGTGTCCTGCAAAAGAGCTACAGCTTCTGCTGCCGTTTTGCCAGCAGCGATGTAGAAGCCTTCATCCTTCGCATCCGCATAGATGATCTGCCCCTTCATAGTAATAGGCTGAAGCTGCTTGGAGCCAACAGCAATAACCCAGCCTTCTGTTAAAGACGAGAAGATAACGATATGGCCCTCTTGACCAACCACCTTCACATTCTCTCCTAAGAGCTCAATACCGATCTGCTGTTGTACACCCGTAAGGCTTACTTCTAGCACATTTTTATAATCCAACATCCAGAGCTCTTCTGTCAGTTGACCATGTTCACGCATCATTTTATATGGGTAAACGCACACTTTGGAATTTTGATTATCCAGCTTATTGCTGCCGTCATATAAATGATAGCCTTGAAAAATTCTGTTTTTCGCAATGTTTAATCCTGCAAAATAAGCATGCTCCGGATGATTGGTCAGATGAGATTGCGTAAAATAAAAAGCTGCTTCCTTATTGGTAAAGGAAATGCTTCGATTATCATCTCTTGCTACGAACGTTTTCATTTCATTTAAAATCGATTTCTCTTTGACATTCATCATTGCTAACCTCCCTGATTGGAAAATGCGGCTCATCCGTTCATGTCCGCC
The DNA here is from genome assembly GCF_900177425.1 of Paenibacillus uliginis N3/975. NCBI lineage: Bacteria > Bacillati > Bacillota > Bacilli > Caryophanales > Paenibacillaceae > Paenibacillus > Paenibacillus uliginis. Next base: position 5,525,384 of record NZ_LT840184.1, read on the forward strand.
CTTTCGTTCTAAATAACCGTCTGTTTACAACAACTACAGCGCGTATACTCTTGCTTCATAAGGCTGCAGCGTACTTATGTTATTGTGATCTGCATAGTTGGACAGCAGTAATGTCGCATCCGCCAAGTTCAGTAGATCAGCATCTTTACCAAGCTTTGCAACCGTGTCGGTCAAGTTGGTGATGACAACAACTTTCTGGTCATCTAAAGTTCGGGTATAAGCGTAAATCGCCGGATGATCCGGCATAATCAGATCATAGTTACCATAAGTGAAAATATGGTTGTCCTTCTTCATTCGGATCATCTTCTTATAAAAGCCCAGAACAGAATGTTCCTTTTGAAGCTGATCCTGAACGTTGATATCCTTATAATTTTCGTTCACACCAAGCCAAGGCTTGCCTGTCGTAAAACCTGCATTTTCTTCAGATGACCACTGCATTGGCGTTCTTGAGTTATCACGACTTGATGCCCAAATAATCTTCATGATGTCTTCGTGAGGAACACCTTCCTCCCGTTTTTGCCGGTACATATTACGGTCTGCTACATCATCATACTCTTCAATGGTGTTAAATTTAACGTTTGTCATTCCAATCTCTTGCCCCTGATATATAAAAGGAGTCCCTTGCATAAGGAAGTACATTGCAGCTAAAGCAGTTGCACTCTCATACCAGTACACGCCATCATTTCCCCAAGTGGACACTGTGCGCGGCTTATCGTGATTCTCAATAAACAGGGCATTCCAGCCGATGCCTTCCAGAGATTTTTGCCATTTTGTTAATGTGTTCTTAAGTCCTAGAATATCCAGCTGATTTCCTGTGTCGGTCTGTGTCCAAAGTCCAAGATGTTCGAACTGAAACACCATATTGAACTTTCCTTTAGTTTCACAGATCCAATCCAGAAGATCTCCCTGATCTTCAACGTTGACTCCGTTGGCTTCCCCAACGGTCATAATGTCATACTTGGCAAACGTTTCTTCTTTTAATTCCTGCAGATAGGTCTGCACACCCTTAACGTTCATATGCTTCTGGAATGAAGGTACGTATTTTAAACCCAAAGGATTATCCATATCCATGAGCCCATCTTCCTTATGAATATGACTGATGGCATCTACACGGAAACCGTCTATTCCTTTATCCAGCCACCAGTTTATCATCTGATAAATGGATTGCCGAACTTCCCGATTTGCCCAGTTGAGATCAGGCTGTTTTTCTGAGAATATGTGAAGATAGTATTGTTCTGTTGTTTCGTCATACTTCCAAGCAGAACCACTGAAAATACTCTCCCAGTTATTAGGTTCTTCACCCTTTTTACCATCTCTCCAGATGTACCAATCCCTCTTCGGATTTTTTTTAGAAGAACGAGATTCCACAAACCACCGATGTTCATCACTCGTATGATTAATGACAAGATCAATGATGAGCTTCATTCCTCTGTTGTGAACCTCATCCAGCAATAGATCAAAATCCTCCATCGTTCCGAATTCATCCATGATGTCCTGATAGTCGCTAATATCATAGCCATTATCATCATTTGGAGATTTGTACATCGGACAAATCCAGATGACATCGATACCAAGATCCTTTATATAATCAAGCTTGGATATCATGCCTTGCAGATCGCCAATACCGTCCCCATTGGAATCCATAAAGCTTCTAGGATAAACTTGATACGCTACGGCTTCTTTCCACCATTTTTGTTGCATTATCTCTCAAAACCTTTCCAATACATTTCTCGAACATCACTTCGAATTCGGATTATTCTTCCGATCGCTGTTGTCCCCAGATTTCTATTATATATTTTGGCTCAAATCCAAAATCAGTACTTGCATAAAGCAATGAAGCCGCTACGTGGATGGATCGTTCTTACGATCGCTGTTGTCCCCAAATTTCTTATGAATCAACTTTTAATGTGGATGAAATTCGGGGACAGTGTATGCTTCCGAAGCGAGCTTTCCTGTGGAAAGCTTTCGGGCGAACGCTTCGCTTCTTCAGATCGATTCCATCCCCTCCGCTACTTTGCTTTTTATGTTAAGAACTGATTATAAGATTGAGCCTATATTTTTATACTATTGTTGAAATCCAGGTACAGCATATGCTTCCGAAGCGAGCTTTCCTGCGGAAAGCTTTCGGGCGAACGCTGTGTTTCTCCAGAATAATTCCGCCTTCTCCGTTGAAGTTCTTCTATTTTTTAATATTAAAGGGGCTGCACCCGTGACACACAAAGTGCAGCCCCAAAATTATAATTTTATTCTCAATAACAGTATGCTCTATTCCTTAACTGAACCAACTACGATCCCTGAAACAAAATACTTTTGCATGAAAGGATAAATCAACAGCAAGGGCAACGTAGAAACAACGATTTTGGCGGAATTCAAGGTCCTATCCGAGATTTTTGCATATTCAGCCAACTTCGCTGGATCCGTTATGTTCTGAACTTCCACACTTAATTGTTGGATATAGGTCTGTAACGGATAATTCGACGTTTTGTTGATATACACCAATGCACTGAAGTAATCATTCCAATGACCGACTATGGTGAACAACATGACCGTGGCAAGCGTAGGCAATACCACTGGTAAATAAATAGCTGATAATATTCTCCACTGTGAGGCTCCGTCAATCTTAGCAGCTTCCTCCAAAGATTTTGGAACGGCTCGGAATGCGTTCATAAGTAAGATCATATTACCAATAGGTACAGCCCCCGGCAAAATCAAAGCCCAGATGGAATCGAGCAGATTAAGCTCTTTTACCACCATATATGTTGGGATGAGTCCACCAGAAAACAACATGGCAAAAATAACGACATTCATGTACACTTTTTGCCCACGGAATTGTTTTGAGCTTTTGGATAATGGGTAGGCCATAAGGATCATCAGTGTCATATTGACACCCAGACCCAGTACCACCCTTTCCACTGAGATCATAAATGATCTCCAAAACTGAGAATCTGACAACAGTTTTTCATATGAGCTAAATGTGAAATTCACCGGGAAAATACCGACTAAGTTTGCGGATGCGGCTGCATTATCACTTAAAGAAATAGCTACCATATTAAGTAATGGAAAGAGACAGGATAAAGTAAGCGCCAATAATACGATCCAGATGATGGCGTCTGCAAAGCGGCTTTTAACACTATGAATTGTAATGAGAGACACCACCTAAATTAGAAAATACGATAATCTGTCAGCTTTTGAGCCAACTTATTCGCAGATAAAATCAAGATAATTCCGACAACGGAACGTAAGAGACCAACTGCTGTTCCCAGACTATATTGTCTTTCTACCAGACCTACCCGGTACACATACGTGTCAATGATGTCGGCAGTCTCGTAAACCAAAGGATTATAAAGATTAAAAATTTGGTCAAAACCAGCGTTCAATACATTCGGCAGATTTAAAGTTGTAACAAGTAGAATCGTAGGCAATAAGCCGGGCAACGTGATATACCATAGCTGTTTGAATCGATTTGCTCCATCAATGGATGCTGCTTCGTACTGCCCCGGATCAATCGAGGTCAGAGAGGCCAGATAGATGATGGATCCATATCCGAATCCCTTCCACACATCGGACACCACCAACATCGATCTAAACCATTCATTACTAGCCATAAATAAAATCGGATCTATACCAAACCATCCTAATATTGCGTTAATCGGACCTTCATAAGAGAAGATGTTCATCACTACAGTAGCTAGTACGGCCCATGACAAGAAGTTAGGCAAATACACTACGGTTTGCATGAACCGCTTGGCAAATTTCACACGAATTTCATTCAAGAGCAATGCAAAAGTAATAGAAACGAAAGTACCCACTACAATTTTCCATACAGCAATGACAATCGTATTGATGAAAATTTGTTTACTGTCTGGAATTTGCAACATGAACTTAAAATTTTCTAATCCCACCCATTCAGAACCTTTGATCCCTTTAGCTGGAACGTAATCTTGAAAAGCCATCACGATGCCAAACATAGGGATGAATGAGAAAATAATCAGGAATATCATACCTACTCCAAGCATGGAGTGAAACGCTAACTGATCTTTTTTATTCTTCATAAAGAACCATCTCTTTCACCATCATTTCGAGGCAATCGCTTCGTTAACTTCCTCCGTAATTAAATCGCCGCCCGTTTTCTTCCAACTATCGACAAATTTATCGAAATCATCAGGAGTCTGCTCTCCAGTAATAATCTTCAGATACATTTCAAGCTCCATTTTCATTAACGTAGGCCATTTCAAAGACATGGATTTCGTACTTCCGAAGAAAATTGGATTCACTTCTTTAGTATTGGAGTTTTGGACCAATTTAGCTGTAGCAATATTGGATGTATATCCTGCCCATGCATTGGAATCTACTGCATTTCCATTCTTGGAATCATCCAAATATTTTTTGTATGCTTTATAAGCAGCTTTATCCGAATTGCTGGTTAATTTGCTATCATCGCCTGTTGCTAGTGCGTCTTCCATAATTCCAACATTGCGGTAAAATGCATCATAATAGTCAATGTTGACTGCAAGTGGAGATCCACCAACACTATAAGTGCTGTAATCCTCAAATTCCTTTAAAGTGGCTTCGTCCTTTTCCTGATACCGCTGAAAGTCGAACTGAAGGCTAGCGATTTTAATAGCGGCTTCCGGATGGCTGAACCCTTTGCGAACAACCAGATAACTGCTAGTAGGTTTTCCAGTGAACATCGTTACCGAACCGTCTTCCGATTGTGGAGCAACGTAAGGAACCCACTCTGCATCCGGATTTAGCTTGAGAGAATCAGCCACTGTCCAACTACCCCACCAGTTGTCCAAGAACGATCCGCTTTTTCCGCTAGTAAGCAGCGCCTTACGGTCATCACTTGTACGAACAGCAAACTGACGATCAATGAGTCCTTTTTTATACATGGCCGCTACTTTCGTAAGGGCAGGCTTCATTTCAGGCTGTATGGAACCGTATACTGCTTTTCCACTTCCATCATCAATCCATTGTTTCGGGAATGCTCCATATAATGCGAATATGTTATTGATTTCATATTGTCCACCAGAAATTCCGACAGGTTGTTCATTATCAACAACAAGACCAATCGTCTTTCCAGCGCCATTTCCACCAGGATCTTTTTCTACAAATTGGGTTAAAATGTGTTCAATATCCTCTATTGTTTTAGGTTCTGAAAGCTCTAATTTATCCATCCAGTCTTTACGTAACCACAGGACACCTGGACCATGAGAAATTTCAGTGGTTGGCAAAGCCATCAGCTTATCGTCAAACTTTGCAGTATCCAGAACACGGCCATCATAAGAGTCATAGATTTCCTTGATTCGGTCACTAGCTGTGTTTTCATATGCAGATGTAAGATCCTCAATTAGATCATTTTCGTAAAGTTGTACCAATGTTTCACGATCAGGAACCACCATAATATCGGGAATCTCACCGCTTACGATGGCCATCGAAACTTTTTGCTGATAATCTGTACCGTCATTTGCCTCAAATGAAATCTCATTTTGCACGTTAAGTTTGTTCTTAAGGTATCTTGTCCATACATTGTTTATAGCATTGTCGCTCTCATATGGCGTACCTTTAAGCGAAGTATAATTGCCTGCCGTTTGACCTACGGAATAGGTAACGGTTTCAGGATATGGAGCAAAAGGAGTCGTCTTGGCTTCCTTCCACGCCGGGTCATTCATATCAATAGCGGATTCTTCTGCAGGTGCGTTGTCAGTTTTTGAACAACCAACCGTAGCAAGAACCAAGAGAAATGCTAATGCAATAAAGCTAGACTTTCTTAGTTTAGACATAACAAAATCCCCTTTAAGTGATTTACTATTTAGTGGTAACGATTTCAAAACGCCGGCTTGTTTCAAAATAGATACCCTATTACACTTTTATACGTCTCTAATTCTAATGTTTTTGCTTCACGATCGTATATATGAATAATTTGTGCTTTACACAAATTTTTTACTCAGTTTAACAATGACAGCTCCTTCTATTTCATTCGTTTTGAAAAGGCTTATAATAAACTATGATTAATAACGTTTGAAAAGAGGATACGAATGCTAACCATTTTAATTGCAGATGATCAACAGGAAGAAAGAGAAGGCATCGCTTTTCTCATACAAGAGCTTGGATTTCCTCTTAAAATTGAGTTTGCAGAAAACGGAAAAAAAGCGCTCGAGTTCTTGCGCCATCAGTCTGTCGATATATTGTTTACCGATGTTCGAATGCCACTTATGGATGGATTACAGCTTACCAAACAGGCCCTACAGCTTCAACCCCATTTGAAGATTATCCTATTTAGTGGTTTCGCAGAATTTGAATATGCTAAAACCGCCATCTCCCTGGGCGTATCTGACTACCTTCTCAAGCCAATCAATGTAGATGCATTTCAAGATACAATGGAAAAAGTCATCCATAAAATAACGGAACAAAAGCAAGTAGACGAAGCAACGAATATGTCACAAACCTATGTCAAAAAACATGTACTGTTCACTCTGGTTAACGGTGTTGGAGAACCACCTTCCTTGAAGGGGGTTTCATTGGATCTGCCGGATGTTTACCATAGAATGCTGTTGCTTGAATTTGAAAAAAACTTCTTTGAACATGTCGGACCGGAGTTCGAAAGTTTTGTCCTTTCTCTATTGGGAACGCCGGCTGAATATATAAATTTGAATGGATATCAAAGTCTGCTGCTATTTCCCGAAGCTAAGGTGCCTTCCCGCTTTTCCTATCGTGAAATGGCAGGACTCATTCATGAAAGCATTCTAGATAGATTTAATTTGATCTGCTACGTAGCAGTTAACGAGAGTCCCATTACTATTAAAGATCTGGCTACAGGGCTTAACCAATTAGAGCAGTTAATGGAGTACAGATTTTTCTCACCGGACCATTTTGTGTTTGAGGAAAATGACGACAACTTTTATTACTCCAATGAAACTGAATTATCTGATAGCGCTATTTTGGATACTATTCGGACGAATATTAAAAACCGGGATATATTCGGTCTTAAGGCAAACACAGAAATTCTTTATCAAAAATATGCAAAACAAGTGCAGTTTTCTCAGCTGTATGTGAAGTATATGTTTTCTAATCTCTATCAAGAAATTGTAACTCACCATATGGATGTTTCCGAAATGGAGCTGAACCACGGAATTGAGAAAATTTGCAGAGCTGAAGATATTAGAGATATAAAAAAGATTATTAATGAGTACGTCTTGCGGCTTGAGGAGGAATTTACCGACTCCGAATCCTCTTTTAATCGAGATATTGCTTACATTAAAAAATATATCGAAGATCACTATGCTGACGACCTGAGTCTGGATTCTCTTGCTGCCAAAGTATATTTATCACCCCATTACCTCAGTTCTATTTTCAAGAAGAATATGGGTTGTGGTTTGAACAAATTCATTAAAAACGTACGAATGCAGAAGGCGAAGGAGCTGTTAACAAGTACTCATCTCAAAGTTTCAGATATATCCACCGCTGTTGGATATCGAGATGTATCTTATTTTTGCCAAAACTATAGAGATTTCTATGGGCGTACTCCAGAAAAATTCCGGCAATTCATTGTAACAGGAGAAAGAGTATGAGAGTATGGCAAGCGCAAAAACAACGCATTCGCGATCTGAAATTTCAAACCAAAATCAAGCTTGCTTTTCTGCTAATCAGCTTGATCCCTGTTATTGTTTTGGGAGGATTTTGTTTTTATGAAACCAAGTCTCTCTTGTTGAAGCAGTCAGAAGCTGATATGAATGCAAATCTGAAGCAAAGTGTTCAATCTGTAAACAATCAACTGAATACCTACAATAAAATAATTACATTTTTGAGCTTTAATCAAGAAATCATTAATGCCGCTAGTCATACGTATGACAGTGCTTATGACATGTATGATCAGTTAAAAAATGTGATTGATCAGAATTTTTTCACAGCCCGTTTTCTGAATACAGAAATAGAACGAATCACTCTGTATACGGGAACCAATCTACCTAAACATGGAAACACAGTTATACCTATTGAAGAGATCACAAACACTTATTGGTACCCACAAGTCATGAAAACAACGGATATCCTTTGGTTCTTTGAGGAAAATACAATTTTCAGCGTTGGACGCATTTTTAACACAAAACAAAAAGATCCAAAAGATAATATTTTGTTTACACAAGTAGACTATGCTTCCCTGTTTAAATCCTTTGAGTCCTTACAATCCAATGGAGCAGAGATCCTCGTAACGGACTCTAACGGAAATTCTGTCTATTCATCGGAAGGGCTTAAGGGATATACCGATATTAATATCGCTAATAAAGCAGTTGATGAGTTAAGTTGGGATGGAAAGAAATACACGGTTTTGCAATCTATGATTCCAACCTCTGGGTGGGATGTGTTTTTATATAAGCCTATAAATCTCATTACGGACTCTGCTTGGTTGATCATTTTGACTATTGTGCTAATTATGATAGCCTGTATTATTGTCGTTGCTGTGACAGGCACTTTTTTTGCAAGAAAAATGATGTCCCGAATTGATCATCTGCATAAAAATATGAAACAAGTTGGAAAAGGCGTATTGGAGGTTACGGTCTCAAGCGAATCTAAAGATGAAATCGGAGACTTAATCAGAGGTTTTGGTAATATGGTGGAAGAAACCAAAATTCTTATTAAAAAAGTGTATGTTGAGGAAATAGCGCGTAAAGAGTATGAAATGAAGGCTCTTCAGGCTCAGATCAATCCCCATTTCCTTTACAACTCCCTCTCTCTTATTAATTGGCGGGCCATTCGGATCCGTGCGACAGATATCAGTGAAATGGCTCAGCTGTTGTCCACGTTTTATCGAACGACCCTTAATAAGGGCGACAATATGATCTTAGTCTCGGACGAAATTCTTAATATACAATCGTACATGAGTATTCAGCTCATCATGCACAGCAATAACTTCGATGTGGAATATCAAATCGATGATGAGATTCTTTCTTGCCACATGCCTAACTTAATGCTTCAACCTCTGATTGAAAATGCCATTATTCACGGGATTGAAAACAGAGAAGAAGGTGGTGGAAAAATCAGTGTTTCAGCAAAACGGGAAGATCAGTGCATTGTTTTTCAGATTAATGACAATGGGATCGGAATTCCGCCAGAGCGACTTCCTCATTTATTAGTAACGAAATCCAAAGGCTATGGACTCAAAAATGTACATGACCGGGCTAAGTTGATGTATGGACCAGAGTATGGGTTGACCATAAACAGTATTGTTGAAGTTGGAACTCAAGTGACGTTGAGAATTCCTATGGAGAAATAGAGACGCTACGAGTACGAATCGTTCCTGCGATCGCTTAAACATCACTACGAATGCATTAAGCCTAAACATCACTACGAATGCGGATTATTCTTCCGATCGCTCTTACCCCCAGATTTCTTTGAAGTATTTATACCATTGTTGAAATCTGGGGATAAAGGCGAACGCTCCGCTTCTCCAGAATAATTCCGCCTTCTCCGTTGAAGAGAGCGTTTTGAAGAAGTCTGGGACGGAAAGTATCCGCTCCATCGTTCGTTCCTGGCGGAACAATTGGGAGGAGCTGGCGACATTTTTAAGTATCCACCCGAATTTCGCAAGCTTATCTACACTACCAATATGATCGAAAGCTACCACCGACAGTTACGCAAGGTGACGAAGGGTAAGAGCATTTTTCCCACGGACGAATCCCTGCTTAAAATGCTCTATCTGGCAACGATGGATGTAACTCGAAAATGGACTGGCCGTGTTCAGAACTGGGGCCAGATGTTGCTACAGTTCTCGGTAATTTTTCCGGATCGAGTTGGCCACCACTTACGCTGATTCCCCCTCGGGGGAATTCCTTGGCAAAGAGTTTACACAAAATTATTGACAGACCCCCTTTTTTTTAGTTACATATCAGGTAACATTGATAATTTAACTGAGTTACTAAAGTATTAAGAAATTCCCATTTATGTTTCAATCACTTTCTGAGATTAATCTCTTTTTTTCGACTGTATTATAAAAATAATAATCATCAATATTAAACCAACTACCGATAAATTTGCTGGCATTTTTGAATAGTCCTCAGCCTCATTTATGTAATATATTAAGCCTATGCCGATAATTGTACATAATGCTATTAAAATATAGGGATTTGTTGCGGAGATAAGAACCTTCTTATACACTTTGGACATTATGTTCTTCTGAGATTCCGCTGGATGGTTATTTCTTTCGTTGTTACATATTTCCAATATTCTCTTTAAAGAGTCTATTTTACTTGTATGTTCAATTTCAAATTCACACTTCGTGTTTTGAATAAGTTGTAAACCCTCCGCAAATAGATATGTTTTTTTTATGTTATCAATTAACTCTACTACGATGTCTTTTTTATCATGTTTCAGAAAATTAATTAGATCAACAACGATTACTTTCTTGATGTCTCTGATTAGATTTATATTAAGTTCAGAGCTGTTAAATATAAAAACATTATTCACATTGCTCTCTAGCGCATTTAAATAGCGTATTAAGCTTCTATTTATCATCCTAATTTTCGCTCTACTTTTGTTTTCTTTCACGTACTCACCTAAAATATCAAAATAAATATATAATCTCTCATTTAACTCTTTTGATGAAATGATATCTCTTTCTAAAAGAAAGATTAAAATAACTGATACAATAAAAGATGCAATGGCCACAACAAAAAAGATTGACGCATACCCAAGATTAAAAAAAGCAAAAATTATCATAAGAAAAATTGATATTAAACTAAAAATTAAAAGACATAATCCCATATAAAGGAAATAGACATTTTGAGATATGAAAGACTCAATACTAGCCTTCTCTTTAAAACTTAGAATCTTATTTCTGTACCTTTGTTCATTTTTTATCATTCTTCACCTCTTGGAATTTTAGAGACTTTTGAAGGATATCTACATGGTAAATAACCCTTTTGATAATCTTAACTTCAAATAATCATCGAATTGTTCCAAACAAGACTAAAGTTATAGGTATGTTGTACCATATATCCCTGAATTATCTAGTCTATTGATGCAAGAACTAATGTTCGAATATGATTATAATAACACAATATTTCACAACATTTATCAGTAATTATGAAAAGTTTTTTCTCGTTGATTTAGAAAACTTTTTAAAGAATTATGACACCAGACAAGTTATTCTTTCTTTTGAGCGAAACCCATCTGCACAGGAATAATTTAACCAACCGTCAAAGAACATACTTCAAGTATGTATCATCTATAATCATAATTCTCGAACAAGTTTTATCAATAATTGAAGCCTCTCCCTTAATTCAAAGAAAAAAAGACCAGTTTAATCAAGGATTTGATTAAACTGGTCTTTTAAATTGTCTCATTTAAACGATATAAAAAGTCTCAAGTATTAATATAATCATTCTCAACTATAACCATTACTCACATCAAATTTGTGTGATGTCATAATTAGTGAGAAGGCAGCAGTAAAAAGTCTTATATTAGGAGGATCGAACTCCTGACTCTTCGCTGCCTGTAATGGGTCATATAGACAATCTATATTCGCACCGCTTCGTCTTATAAAACTCATGATACAACTTCATGAGCGCCCTCTTCTCAATTCGGACACATAACTCCACGAGATACCCAATTCCTTCGCAATCTCCCTCTGCGTTCGCTCTTCCCCACCCGCTTCCAAGCCGAAACGTCCAACAACTACCTCTTTTTCCCGATCATCCAATATCTCCAGTTTCTGATATATCTTACTCTTCTCGATCTTCAATTGCACCTTCTCAACGACATCATCCGCTTCGGAACCGAGAATATCGAGCAGCGTAATTTCGCTCCCTTCCTAATCCGTCCTAATCGGATATGCAAGGAGACATCCTTAAGAGTTTTTTCAAACTGCGAAGGTGCATAAGTATTTCGTTCTCGATACATCATGCCGCGAATGTCGCTAATTTGGTGTCTTTGTTCTGCTGTAAGCTCTGACGTTACAATTGCGCAAAAAACACACTATTTTCAGGAATGATCCGAAAACAGTGTGTTTTAGGAGAAATGCTCATTTAACAAGGTAGATGGCTCTCACCAAAGTGTGAAATTTTCCTTTATTCGGGATCAAGCTCTATGAATGAAAAGAAGTAGCTTATACTTTTGACCCTCATCGCATCGTTAAAAAAAATAAAGGAGATAGGGATACATTAATAACAGTTGCTAACACTTATAATGCTGAAGTCGCTGATTTCAAGTAAAGAATTTGGCGTTTGGCCTCCTGAAATGTCCTCCCTAAAGGGGCAGCAGTTCTTTTGTCGTCTCACAAATCACATTGTTTTATTCATTTTCAATAGATAACCTGCGGAATGCTTTGTTTGGAACTCTAATCAAATTGTATTTTTCAGCAGGTAACTTGCTTATAGCCTGACGTGTATCGCTATCTTTCACTGTAATTCCAACAATAACCTGACTATTCTTTAATTTTATAATATAATCAAAAAACTTCTCCATATCATTAATAACAATACTATGTTGTGCAGGTTCATCAAAAATTAGTACCCCTGGATGATTCCCAGATTTATCATTGGATGTTTGGAGCAATGCTAGTACGAATGCCCATATCGCTCTTATATTGTCACTCGCTGATGAATCAAACTTCATATCGAATCCTTCAATTACAGGGAGATATGATTCTAATGAGATCTCAACTTGATTTATGTTGAGTATACTTTTATATCCAAATTGTGTTAGGTTGCTAATGAAATGGTTTCTTAATGTTCTGATTTTTTCTTCATCCAAATCAGAGAACTTCTTTTTAGGAAGGGTTGATTTGTCTTTTAAATAGTCCTTCCATGCATCCGATAACTCCTTTAACTTGAGTTTTTGATTATTGAAAAACTCGGATAATCTATCAAGACTATTTATTTCAGAATCAAGTTGTAATCTCTTATGAATAATTGTTTCAGATATGTTATCATTTATGGAGTAAAGGTCATTGCGTAAAGACTTGGCTAGGCTACGGAGTGTAAATAGGCTATTCTCAAGTTGTGTTATTTTCTCCTGTATCTTCTCCTTATTTCTTCTGTGGCTGCTTTGTGCAAATTCAAGCATTTCTTTCTGAGCATTTAAGTGTCTGATATTTTCATCAACACTCATGACCTGTATATGACTAGAATCTGGAATTAATGTATCCTGAATAGCTTGATTACATACAGGACAGGTATCCTTTGAAGTAGCTAAATTTAGCTCTGAACCAAGATTTCGTAATCTAGCTGCGTCTTTATTGTTTCTAATATCAGTATCAATAATCTCAAGATTATTAGTTAATTTATCAATGCTACTATTTTCTGAATAAAGAAAACTCCTGTGTTTATAAAGTTCTCTCTCAAATTCTTCTATAGAAGTCTCAGTAGCATTTAGTTCTGTTTGAATTTCGTCAAAATTATCTATAATTTTGGGTTTCAAAACTGTCAATTGATTATACTGTTCTTTGATGTCTTCAATATACTCAATTATGCTATCATTGTCTTTATGAATACTTATTTTTGAAAAGTCTTCTTCTGATAGTATCTTTGGAGTTAGTGGAAGCCCTTGAGGGGTACAAGATTCCCTATTTGCAAGAACAATTAATTCTTTAATTAAGGAATCCCATTCATGCTTTATGCTACTATCCATTGTTCGTAAGTAATCTTTTTTCTTTTCATTTTCCAAGGTATCGAGACGCATAATAAACTCTAATACGCGCTTCTTAGACTCTCTAATGCCTAGAACGGGCATTCCTGATAAAATATCAGCCCACCCATGTTTCTGTTCAATAAACATTCCAGCAAAAATCAATTGCAAATATAGTTTTCTTGTTCCATCATCAGAAGCTGGCACTAAAGGTAACTCAATATGCAAAAATGCCTCTAAATAGCTGTGAAATCCTTTTTTATTAACCGCTGAATTAGGCATGTGTACATACATATCTTCGGATAATTTATTGGGATCTCCAATTTCATCGATTCCACAGTGATAGACTGTGATTAATCTATTATCTCTACTCTCCATTTTTGCTGCACGATATATGGTAATTGTTTCTTTCCCATTAGATATCTCCGAATAAGCTCCTGACTCAAGAACAGGCCAGATGCTTTCTCCCTCTTCTATAGAGGTTTTATATACTGATGTAAGTACTTTTTCACCTTTACCCCCAATTATCTCTTCAAATCCAAGGCAATAGTATATAGCAGCTATTATAGAGCTTTTTCCACAAGTGTTGTCTTCACTGGCAATAAAATTTAATCCCTCAGTGAATGTATTATCGAACCCATAAACACCATTACTCGTCTTAATCTCGATTTTTAACCTTTTAATCCTCAGCACTGGAATACCTCCAAAGAGAAGTAAGAGCTTTTATTTTTCCCTCTGTCAGCATAGTTGACAATGAGAACAAATATCGCTTTTCATCACTCATTAACTGCGCATCTTTTATGATTCGTTTCACATAGGTCTTACCTATTTTTGTTAATCTAAACAAACCATTTTGTTGTTGAAAGATTAGACCATCGGCTGTTGCATACCGTATAGCATGATTAACTGCTGGATCAAATCTAACAACGGTGTAACTTGTTAGCCTATCGTAAGCCAAATCCTTTAACATTTCCATATCCTGCTTCGTACTAAGGCCTATTGAAATCATGTGTAGTTTTAATAATGAACAGCCTCCACGACAACATATTTCAATTATTAAGCAAAGTTGGGCCATCTTATAGCTTATCCTATAATTATAGGGTACTGCGTCTGGTTTGGCTTCAAATAGTATTTCATCTGCTATTAAATAACTATTATCCATTGTTTACTTTGTTCACCTACCTCTAAATTGCATTGAGCAATCAGCAAGCCAGCCACTAATAAGGTCTATCTTTAGCTCCATTACTGACGCCAGTGTCAGATATTTAAATTGCTGTTCTAGCTTATTTTGAAAATCGTCAAGTATTTCATTAAAAAGCTGTGAATTTATTGAACTATTTGTATTCATTTTAGTCTTTAATGATACTTGCTTCTTATATGATTGCTCCAACATATATATATCCTCATAAACCTCGGAATAAGAAACTCGCAGTACTCTCAGAATTTCAATCCCCTTTATGTATGAATTTATATACATGTTAACAAGATCATTATAATCTTCATCAGAGTCATCAATGTCTCCCATAACTGCTTTAACCTTTCTTTTAATGTTGTTTGCTTTCTCTGAATCACATTGCGACCAATCAGGAGTAGTTGTATGATAGATAGCAAAATTAAGCTGCACGTCCGTCAAAGTTGTTCTAATTATTCTGGATATTTCAACTTTAAAATCTTCAGCCTGTTTAATGACAACAATAAAATCGTCATCAATGTAATCATAGTTACTAGGATCAGATTTCTTCAAGGAGAGTACTTCTTTGCGTTTAGTCTCTGCATGTGAAATAATTCTCGAGTCTCTATACTGGGGAATAACAAAATGCCATTCTTTTATCTTAGGAACCCCTAGTTCTTTTAATCTTCCAGCATATTTAAGCGATGTTAGTTTATTTATATCTTTGGTCATTTTGTTTCTTAAATGACCATATAACTCATCATCACTATACTCACGTTCAGGGCAGTAACATTGATAAACTCTACCTAGACGTGTAAAACCTTCTATTCCAGCATCACCGCCATGAACTGCAGGTATCTCTGTGAAATGCTCATCTTGAAATTTCATTCTATAACATGAATTTATTAAACTTTCCCAAGAATTACCATCTAACGGAGTGTCTATAAAATTAAGAATCATTAAACTACCCCACCTAATAACTTAATGGATATTGAGCTTCTTTCATCAGCGTATTGATATAGAACATTAATATCAACAATAAAAGTATCGAAGGAACTAAGATAACGAACTTCTGCCAATTGAAAACTCAAAAACACTTTAACAACGATTACTTCTTTATCAATAAAAAACAGCTGATCATTTTTACGAGGAAGTGTAGTAGGCATAATATCAGCTCCTCACTTAAAACTAGCAAAAACCGTTCCTTTAAATCCTCATATTACCATTGCTAGTACAAAAGTACAATCGTAGTATGAGCAAAAAGTTCTATCTCAATTCACTAGGATCGATGCTCGATTAGCACATTTCGGGAGCCCAGATTGTCTTCGGTCATCCTTTCCAGATGCTTCGCCTCCTCCTCCGTCAAGGCTGGGAAAAAACATTTTTACATAAAAGACTAATAAAATGATCTGCTGGACAAACAGGGCAACCGCACTGAACATTCCGGGTAAGGATGACACTTTCTGATGGATTGGGTAATGTTTGCTACAGTCTGTTCATTTTATGTGGGCATAGGCCCACTGTGTCTGTACTGAAAAAAAGAAACCGGGCAATTTGAAATGCACGCGGCCTCTATTTGTTTGAGTATTCAATTATAGAAAAATCCTTTAAATATCCTTCTTCTCTAAATAATATTTGGAAAGTACAAGTATCGATTCGTTTTGCAGAAGATTTCGGTGTTTCTCGCTTGTGCTTAAGAAAAAACGAGATAAAAAACATTCGTATATCCCAAACATAAAACATCCAAATACAACATAAAGGATACATTGAACTAAATTTAGGCTCGAAGAAAAAACAAACGTAACAGTACCTAGCAGGGTCAGTGTACAGACATACCAGCCTAGCAACCTAAAGACTACCCTAAGCGAGCGATACAAGATAGTTTTTGCCAATATGAGTTGCAAGTTTGATCGGTCAGAAGTATTGGGACTCAAAATGTTTGCCCATCGGTAATAGACAATCCATTTATTTCTATAGTCTACAGTCTCCCAATCAACTTTCATTTGGAGATGCAACTTTCTATCTATTAATGCAACTAACTTTTTGATTTCATTATACACATCTTTTAGTTTTTGTTTCTTATGCATATCCAACGAATTCGCATCTGCTGAATCAAGGTCTGAGCCTAGCGCCTCAGCTTTGGTACTCGTTTCACAATCATCCTTGCTATCAAATTTATGCTTCTCGGAGAATACAAGCCCGGAAATATAACAAACGATAACAACCAAAAGAATAATTAGGCTCTTATGAGAGACAATAGCTTGAATGAAGGGCTGCGATGTATCTGCCAACAGCAGTAGTTTTACTGGAAGCAGAGTAGAAAGAAATTGTATAGCTTCCATAGGAAGAAGCAAGACCGTTGTCAGCCAAAGGAATATCCAAAAGGTAACACCCGGAATAAATATTCCGATAAAATCATAAATGTAATCCAGCACTTTTTCCATAGTTCGTAATATCTCCTGCTTCACTATCTCTACTAGCTATGCTAACAATAATATGGATCTTTTAAAGCCTGAATTGTCATATCCAGGATACGCAAATATTCTGCCCGGCTTCGAGTTCCTCTAATAAATGACGTCTCCATGCCTGATTTCCTGAGTTTCTCAATCCAATCCAAAGCTGCCTCTCGCCCTATTCCTTGCTGCAGCATCCCGTAATATATGTACACTAATTCGTTGCTAACATTAGTGTTAAAGATCATCGGATCATCGGAGTTAATATTCACTAAAATGTTGGATAGATCCCGATTTCCAGCCGACTGAATTTTAAATAACTGGTTGCCAAACAGCGAGTCTATCTCCCCAATGGCTTCATTGGAGGACGGATTGACCTCAATGACAATGCCGATGGATGCAATTTTTTGAATCAGGTAATCTTGCATGTCTTTGACCATCATTTTCTCTATCTCATTCATAGCTACATATATTGGTTCATCCATTTTAGTTAAAGTACTTTCCTGGTGATAGCATATGAATAGTCTATCCTCAGCGTTCTCAATACCCATTAAGGGCCTGGTCGAGGTTTTGTGATAAAATGCTATCTCTCCTTCATCCTCATTCTTCTTCTGACTATTAACTCCATTTACTTCGTCCTTTATTCTCTTGAAGCGTCTTCTATACGTTTCGAAAAGGGAAGGCAAGCGAAGTTCACCTGCAGAAAGGATATCGCCAAAAATACATCGAGCCGTTTCATCGATCCGTCTCTCCAGATAAACCAACGTCTCTGTACGCAACTGCGTTGTACGGCTATATACTCCCCATACCCATAATAAATTGTCCAGATACTCTCCGCGGGGGATAATGACTATAGGGTTTCTTCGAATCCATTCCTCGATATCTACACCCAGTGCAATTCCATGCCCTATTCGATCTCCGGCATGCAACTTACAATAATCAATAACCTCGTCCATACGTCTCAAACCCGAATTCAAGTGGCGAAATTCTTCTCCTGCATGAAAAGTGAAAAACAAACTTTGTCTCGGCAGTACATTGCCTTCCGGATCTACGATCCTCAGCGAGTCATACTGACTATCTCGCGCTTCCTCAAATACGGGAGCAAATACTTGAACAGGTGTATAATTCTCTATACTCGCCGCATCCAGTCCAACGATAAAATTTGTAGCCATAGGAACATTTTTACGAAGCTGCTGTACCATCTGTACCTGTTTAATATATGTTTCTTGATGTACACCAAAATGAAGATACTTTAATGTATGGTCACGTGCTTCATCAAACCACACACTATCCTTATCCAAATTGTCTGGACGCTTAATCAAATGATACACAATGCCTATCAATGGAAATTCTGAATTGGGATCATCATTCACCTTATAGTCCTCAATCAGAATTTGTTTGTACGATTCCAATATATGAAGCAACTTTCTTCGGTTCTTAGCTTCACTATTTAAAATCGATATCCGAAGTTCGATTTTTCGTAAGTATTTGTTTTGAAGGAGCGTTCTCAGCATAATCGTGAAATACGCTTGATCTGCTAAAATCCCATCTGTTGCTCTATCAAAATATCCTCTAAAAAAATCCAAGCCATGCAAAACTGTAGGCTGTGTTACCTGCTGATAAAATTCATTTTTTATGGAAATATACATAAAAAATATTCGGAAGAATTGTTCATAATGACCTGAAAAATCAGCATTCTCCTCGATTTGTCGCTTGTATGCCATCACTTTATGTAGAAAAATATTTTCTCCATAGGTCTTAATATGTTGATGTTCGGGAAAAATCCTGGGAATATAATCAGAGTGGTTTTTCTCCTCTATCTCCAAAAATGTAATCTCTACGCGCTCAATGGCTTCTTTGAGCTTGTCTAATGGAGTGATCCGAAGGTCTCGATTATCATATAGATCAAGCAGCAGCTTACGAGTTTCAGGCTCCCCTGCAAAGTTGACTTCTATCCATCTATACAATGAAAGGGGAGTCCTTGTTTGAGTATCTTTTAAATACTGTGACATCACCAAACGCAGTAATCGTGCTGTCCATATATATTCCTGTACCTCTAAAGAGGCAGCCAAATGATTCGTTTCGAACTTCTTAAAATACTTTGATGGGTAGAGCCCATTCATCATCATTTGCCATAAAATTGAGAAATTGAATGCTGCTGAGGCATGTATATGATTCTCCGCCACTCCTCTTACAAGGATGTCGTCTAGTGGCGCATCCGCAAGATTAATGTGCTGGTAAAATTCGTGAAGCTGTATAGGATCATGAATATTATTTTTAGAGTGATGTAAGGCGATCAATAGATCAATCGGAATAAATCGACTGAACGCTTGAAAGAAAAGTACCTTATCCTGACCCTTATATTGATCCATAAAATCAATAAATCTCCATCGCTTGTGACCATTGGCATCATTTTTCCAATATTTGAATATGACATCTCCGTCGCGATAGGAAATTAATGCATCCGAGAACTCTTCTAAAATATGAAAATAGTGCTGATACAGCTTTTTTTCGATATAATGAGCTCTACTTTCTAAATTCATCGGTATAAAACCGCAGCGTTCCGCCCCTTTCTCACTGCATAGCATGGGATAAAATTTCTGCAGCATAAGATCGATTTCATCCAGACTATTCGGCTTAGCCTTACTAAGAATCTCAGCATACAACTTGCGTCGGATGATATTCTGCGCACTCTCTCGATTCTTCTTGGCAACACTTCCTGTTCCCACATAATCCAGGGCTTGCAAAATATCCAATTGACCATAAAACTTAAGATTCTGAATGGGAAACAACGAGACATGTATTAGAAGGTTAATTTTTGATATCATCTTTTTTCACCGTTGTCGTTCACTTATTCTTCAGCCCCCTCCAAGCTTAAACCAAATTCACGAAGTTCCATCTCGGTTTGGCCTTGAATATTCTTAAAGGCCTCATCCAGTTTCGTTTTAATGCTGGTTTTTGCACTTTCATATTCTTGTTCTTCTGAAAATTTCTGAGTACTAGCATAATATTGATAATATAGACTCAAGATTAATGTATCATTACCAGTGAAAAACGAGTCCCTATCCTCCTCAGTATTGTTTAGATCGCGATCAGCTATGGTGGAGGAGTATTGCAATGCGTTATACAAATTTCTGGCTTCCCTTCGCCCATACCACGCAAGGTTATTTGAAGCTAATCCTTTTAAACTTCTCATTATTTCTCTGTATTCGTCGAAAACAAGGGAGATACTCTTATTAGCTGGATCAAGATTAAGATACTTATGGAGAACATCCTTACATTTACGATACTTAGTAGTATTACTTTCTCCAGGATATCCATTCCTAAATTCATAGAACGCCTGGCTTATTAGTTCCGTGATTTCAATATGTACCTCAATACTTCGTTCCTTTAGCTTATCAAAAATGAATTCCCCGAATTTATCCATATCCCTTTCGATAATTTGGGTCACACTCTTTGGAAGCTCAAACGATGGATTTTTCGATAACTTTTCGGAAATAAACAGCAATCCTTTTGCCAGATTGAGATGTTCGTCTTTTGCTAAAACTGTTATATTACCAACCAAATCACTGCGATTTCTTTCAGTTAGCTCCTCCTGTTGTTTCTCTCTAATCTTAGTTAGATTGTTAATGAACAGAGTCCTTTTTATTTCTTCGTTCCTTAAGCCATTATAAGATTTTTCAAAACGGAAATTACGTAGTAACTCTTCGAATACTCGCTCTGTTATTTCAAATTCAGCGGGTACGGCGCATAAGTCGTGTAAAATATTAAGCGCCTTGTTGATTTCGCTATTTTTTTCATTCTGAGCTTTGTAATAAAGCGGCTCAAATATGGACGGATACTGTCCCAGTAAATATGCTACACTCTTCACTACAATCCGATCTTTTTCCCTTTTTCCAATATCCCATGTGTACTCGTAATAGTAAGAATCAAATGAAGACATTGAAAGATACTCTAACATCAACATTGCCGCTGGTACATCTGTATATAACACTATTCCGTGTATTACATGATATAGCCTGTATCTAGAGGGATGGAATTTATACTCTTTTTCGTTTTTCCCACGAATAAATTCCTCAAACAAACTGGCTTTGAACGTCTCAAAGGCTGCCGCATCATATCTCACATTAGGTAATAATTTTTTTATAATTTCTGCAACTATGAAGATTTGTAAATCCAGACCATCTTCAGCTAAATTCTTGGCGGAGTAATTAATAAAGGTTGATTTTTCATCACTGCCCCACCGTATAAAATGTTCAAACAGCCATTCCTGGTGCTTTAGCAAGTTCGTATTTGAAAGGATCAACGTATCCACAAAGACCTTGACAGGTCTAAACAATTCTTTCTTGCTGACCTCAATTTCATTTATCAACTGTACCAAATTGTAATAGGCATGAACAAGTCCACGCGGTCTTTCATCAAATACTACATAGCTGTTTTTAATCGGTAAATAGCGATCTTGTTCATTCTCATTATTTGTATTTTGGT
Source organism: Paenibacillus uliginis N3/975 (assembly GCF_900177425.1). Taxonomy (NCBI): domain Bacteria; kingdom Bacillati; phylum Bacillota; class Bacilli; order Caryophanales; family Paenibacillaceae; genus Paenibacillus; species Paenibacillus uliginis. Next base: position 5,547,116 of record NZ_LT840184.1, read on the forward strand.
TTGATTTTACATAACTAAAAATTGATTGTTCACCCATCAACTGAGCCATTCGGTCTAGCAAGTTAAACTGGCCGAATGAAAAGTACGGAATCGTCTCCGTATTCCAATTCACCAACTGATGTCTTCTGGCTGAAGGAATGACTTTCTTCAAGTATTCATGAGCTAGCTCTGATTTGCGTCGCATGATTGTAAGTAATTTATTTTTCTCTTCACTGGTTCTATTATAGGGCTGATCCAATGCTTTTAATGAATCATACGCATTTAATCCAATTTCTTTTAAAGGTTCTTCTGCAAACAATGCTAGCGTAAGCGATTCAAGCAGCATCTCGTAGTCTCCTGACAGTACCGTAACGATATTGGGGTGATCCGTATATTGCAATAGCGCCTCCATCAACTCTCTTGTTTTGGAGGTTTTGAGGTCAATATCATCGATAAAGATAAAGATTAATATCGGTTCTTCAGGTGTGTCCAATGCCTGCTTTACACGAATAATTTCATCTATCAACTCATTTAGCTTCTTCTTGAAAGCAATATCCGGACTAAGCACTCGGGAGGAATTTTTAATATAAACGGCTAAATCCTCATAATGCTGGGTCAGTATATTTCGATACTGATTTTCGGTATATAAGTGATATTCAATCGTTTCATTTATCACCTGTTGTAGCTTATTATTAGGCTTATATACCCCCGCATTATAGTAGTCAACCAAATTCTGTCGTTGTTCTTCCTTTAATCCCCCCTTTTTCAGTTCTTCTAACAAATCTTCTCCCTCTTTTTTCAAAAAACCAACAATGGATCCGATTATCTTCGTATTTTCACCAAAATTGTCTGGCTCAATTAAGGGAAATAGCACACTGGATTTTTTATCCATATCATTTTTCAAAGTAAAAAGTGCAGACGATTTCCCTGCACCTCTAGGCCCAAAAATGCCGATCGTATTATTATAGACCTGCTTTCTAGTGTCTCGGTCTCTTTTGTAGTCTTTCACTTGTTTCACTGCTTCTCTTATATCTTCTAATTGATTCAACATAATTTGATAAGTCGGCATGATTTTGACAACTTGATCACCTAGAGCTCTTGCCCCCAAAATCACTTCTTCTTGCTGCATTGCTTTCATCCTTCCTCGTTTTGAAGTAGTGTCTAATTAAGGTTAACTTTTCGGTTTTTGTTTCTCTAACCTAATGTAAGGCTGCTCAACTCTTGTTCTTCAAATGCTCACAGAACATACTTTCTACAAAGCAATAATACGATTTGTATCTCTCACATCTGTAACTTTTGATATATATCGTCTAATGATAAAGACCTATTGACTTTACACATCTACATATAAATACATAATTCAACAATAATCCCCTAAACCCTTCCAAACGTTCGTTCTGTTTAACCTGTATCTGATTTATAGATTATAATGATATTGGATAGCATAAACTGAAAAACACTGCGCCCTCTCAAATTGAGTTCGCAGTGCTTCATTCTAAAATTTCTCGTGTTAAATATCTCATATTTCAAGGTTAATCCATTTATTTCTATCCAGAAAAACTCTAGAATAATTCCGCCTTCTCCGTTGAAGTATCGCTATACAGCAGATCACCCAAAGAGGATGAACTGTGACCCGTTTTGAAGACAGTTTATAAAAAAGAGACTTAGGCTTAGCTAGCAAGAAGAAGATCCCTGAATTCGTCGGAGGTCAAAATAGCTTCTGATTGATTAGCCTCCTCACACTAAAAAGACGAGCCAATAGGCTCGTCTTCGTTCTTTTTCATATCAATAAATGGCGATATTCTCATTTGATAAGTGATGTACCAACTAAAAGGTTTAAAGACCCTAGAGCCAGAACGTTTATTTGCGCACGACGGTATATCCTTTATCTCGAAGCAATTGTATGACTCCATCTTTACCCAGATAGTGGGCTGCGCCAACCACGATAAAATACTCATCTTTCTTATCGCTTTTTAGATAACCATCGATTTTATCAGCCATGCCAATATTCCGATCAACCAACATCGCTTTGTTATACTCTGGATCACTGCCGATGCTGTTGGTGAGCTCAAGCAATTGTTGGTCATCCCCTGATTTCCACATGTCGGCCATTTGGTTTATATTGTCGTCAAGGGTGTCGAAGTTATCCAATGTAGCATTCAGATTCTTCTCTTGTAATTTATCAGAGAACCCATCGAACATGCCAAGCTGGGACTCATAGGATTCCAACTCCAGAACCGGTACTTTGCGTTCAACAGCTTTCTGGATGAAATACAGATCGATACCCGCAGCTACTTCGTAACCTGCCGTTGCCGATTTAAGGCTGCTGATCGTCGTCTCGACAACCCAAGGCTTAAACGCATCTAGCGCGTTCGATTCCATTCCGTTCCGTTTCAGAATTCCCTCTACCTTCGCATACGTTTCCTTGGACACATGATCCTTCAGTGTTGTGCCGTCCTGATACATCCCCATATTCATGATTAGCTTCTGTTGCTCTTCATTTGCTGCTTTACTAATATCAATCTCCACACCCAGATAGTCCGCTTCAACAAAAGCATCTTCAATTTCCGAACGCAGCGGGTAGAAGCTGTCGTCCGCAATATGCATCGATCCTACCAGATATACGGTATTTCCGTTATTCTCCACTTCCCACATGAAACCGCGGGCGGCTTCTCCAGTTACTTTGGAGACAAGCAGCACGGTGCGGGATTTCTGATCCCAACGAACTTCGTAACCTGCGGCTTCACCAACGGTTCGGATCGGTGCATACGTCACACCATTAATCAGCTTCGTCTTACTTTTCAGTGTGATCTCCTTGCCGTCAATAACCACATGAATGGTGCCATTCTGTACATTTTTCAGCTTAACATTCAAGCTCTGAAGTGTTGATCTCAGCGGTACCATCGTTGTTCCCTGATCCACAATAGGTGCACTCATTGCAAATTCAACGTTTTGGTTATTCACTTTCAATGCTGGTTGTTGCTGTGGAGCAGCCATTGCCGGGGCCGCTGTTGCAAGCAAACCCACAGAAATCATGAGTGATAAGAGCGATCGTTTCCAATTTTTCATGTTTTTATGTTCTCCTTCTGCATTAGATAAAAAGTAAAAATTCTAGCAATATTTATTCTCTAATTACATCTTATAAGCTTTCATCGCTTTAGCCAGTTCTTTGAAAGACGGACGTTTGCCGTACATCAGAACGCCGGTGCGGTAAATTTTTGCCGACAGCCAGCCTAAGACGAAAATCGATACGATGAGAATGGCAAGTGATGCAAGAATCTCCCACATTGGCGGATTACCCAATCCGATCCGTACAATCATCGAAGTCGGCGAGAAGAACGGAATGTATGCTGATACTTTCATCAGCGTTGAATTCGGAGCTGCCAGGCTGAAGATGGCGATGTAGAATGCAGCGAGCGACAGCATCGTAATTGGCATAATAGCCTGACCAAGGTCTTCCGTACGGCTTACGATGGAACCAACAGCTGCGTAAATCACTGCGTACAGGAAGTAACCAAAGATGTAGAAGACGATACCGAACACCAGCAGCATAGGATCAATCGCGCTCAGATTCAAATCCAGCGATGCAAAGGTATCGATATTGTGTGGCAGCATCAAGTTTACAACGAGAACCACTCCGAAAGTGACAATCTGTGCAAGACCAAGCAAGAACATACCGATAACCTTACCAAACATTTGGCTCAAAGGAGATACACTTGTAATCAGAATCTCCATAATACGGGAGCTTTTCTCTGTTGTTACTTCAGAAGCGATCATGTTACCTGTTCCCATCAGTGTAACAAAGAACAGAATAACGAGTGCGTATACAACTGCATAATTGATGGCTTCTTCACTAGGGTGTTCACCGGCAGTCACACCACCTGCTTCTCCGCCCTTCAGATCACCAACACTTTGGGAATTAATCTGAACGGGTGTATTGATTTCATTAATTTGTGCGTCCGTCAACGTCAATCCTTCAACAACACTGCGGGTTTTCGGTCCTTGAAGAGCCGCCTGCAGCGTGGACTGAAGCTCCGGATCAATTCCCTCATCCTCCGAGCTGTAGATAACTGCCGGGAAATTGCTTCCCTCTTGCGCTTCGAACTTAATGTAACCTTCGATAACCCCGTCCGCAACATCTTTATTTAGGGCCGCTTCATCCAGCGTGTCGTACTTGACCAACTCAAAGTTTGTTGTAAGACCGCTCATACCTTTGGTCAAATCTTCTGCAAGCTGCTGCTGTTGCTCATACACCAGACCGATTTTTTCAGGCGCACCTGCTTTTTCACCGCTAAACAATTGAATGATATAAGGAAGATTAACGCCGACTGAAATTAAAAGTGCAAAGATCAAAGTGGTAACAATAAAAGATTTGGTTCTCACCTTATTCATGAATGTAAATCGAATAACTGTCCACATACTATTCATTGGATTCACCTACCGCCTTAATGAATATTTGATTTAACGTTGGTTCCTTCACTTCAAACCGGTGAATGACACTCTGTGACATCGCTGTATTCAGGATAGCCTGTGCTGCATCTACGTTGCTGATTCTTACGGAATAGCCATCCTCTGTTCGGCTGACTCCAGTTACACCCGGCAGCTGCTCCAGGCCCTTCACTTCACTTGAAGTTCCTAGCAACACCTCTTCACGGGGATAACGAGATTTGATTTCCTTAAGGTTACCTTTAACAACCGTGTTCGAACGATCCAAGATCGTAATGTTCTGGCACAGCTCCTCAACATGCTCCATTCGGTGTGTAGAGAACAAGATGCTCGTGCCCTTGTCGCGAAGTTCTTTAACCGTTGTCTTCAGCAATTCCACGTTAACCGGATCGAGACCGCTGAACGCTTCATCCAGAATCAGAATTTGCGGATTATGAACCACAGCGGCGATAAAGCCCATTTTTTGCTGATTACCTTTGGAAAGCTCTTCAATTTTCTTATTGTAATATTCCGGCACTTCAAAGCGATCGAGCCAATAACGAAGGCTCTTATCAGCCTCCTTGGCTGACATTCCCCGCAATTGTGCCAGATATGTGATTTGCTCGCTTACCTTAATTTTCGGATACAAGCCACGCTCTTCAGGAAGATATCCCATAATACGACGCAGCTCTTTACGGTACGGCTTGCCATTGTACATAATACTTCCTTCATCAGGATAAATAAGTCCTAACACCATACGCATCGTTGTTGTTTTGCCGGCACCGTTCGCTCCGAGAAGACCGTAGATTTCCCCCTCTTCCACTTGAAGCGAAATCTGATTGACTGCCGTTTTGTCGGCATAAATCTTAACCACATTTTCCAATTGCAATCGTTGCATTGTATGAACTCCTCTCTCCTATTCCTGCACTCCGGCAGGTTTATTCCCATGTATCCATAAGTTCAGCACTTCATCCAGCTCCAAACTGCGAGTCTGATGAAATGATATGCCGGCAGATTGTAATATTCTCTCGACTTCCAAACATTCCGTTGTAACAAAAGAGACGGTGGTTACCGTTTCTTGCTTCCAACTCACAATGCCCGGCAATTCGTTGACCAGAGAAGCATCTCCTGTAACCCAGCATTCCTTCCAGTTGTCCAGCAGGCTATCCTTCTCTACCATACCGAGATATTTCCCGTGATGCATGAGGATAATGTAATCGGCAAGCCTGCGGATTTCATCCACAATATGTGTGGACAATACAACTGTGGTCTTCCCATCTTTCATGCAACTCCTGAGCTGTTCCATCATTAGCTTCCAGGCAAACGGATCCAGACCCGAAGAAGGTTCATCCAGTAGCAGCAGTTTGGGCCGCGGAGCCAGGGCAGCTGCTATTTCGAATTTCCGCCGTTCTCCTTTGGACATCTTGTTCAGCTTGACGCCGCGAGGAACGCCGAACTTGGATAGCAGCTCGTCAAAAAAGTAACCATCCCAGCTGTCGTACCAGGAAGAACGGAACGCGGCCGCATCATCGACCGTCATATATTTCTCCTCTAAACTCAGCTGCTCCGGAACATAACCGATCTGTTGCCGGATTTCCAAGGGCAGACCTTTAGGAAAATCCCTACCGAACCAGCTGATTTCCCCTTCATCTGGAAACACCGTCTGAATCATCATATTCAATATGGTACTTTTCCCTGAGCCGTTCGGTCCGACCAGAGCAATAATGTATCCTTCCGGAATCGACAGATTTAAGGGCCCTATGCTTTTGGTGCGACGTCGTTTGATGATATTACGCATCTCAATCAACTGGGGTTCCATCGGCTTCACCTCCCGCTTGCCCATGATATTTCTGCTCAACGATTTCCATGAAGATCGATTTCAATTCTTCTTCACTGCAATGTACAGAGAGTCCCGTATCGACTGCAGCCGTTAAAGCTTCAACAACGGTATCCCGCTTAAATCGCTCCCGCATCTGATCGCCGACGCCGGCAACGAATGTCCCAGTTCCTTGTCGCGTCCGCAGCAAGCCTTCATTCTCTAGGTCCTGATACACCCGCCGAACCGTTATAACACTACAGTTCAAACCACTGGCAAATTCCCTTATCGACGGCAAAAGTGTCCCCTCCTCGATCTGTCCGCTGATGATAAGTGACCTTAACTGCGTCTCAATCTGGTGATACAAGGGCTCAGCACTGTGCTCATTAATTTGAATCGGGATTCGCACCCTCTTTCACCTCACCTTGTCTACATAATCCGTGGCGCAGCAAAACATTTTTCGTATGATGTTCATCATGATAGATCCCTTAACCGCATACGCTTATAAGTCAACCGACACATCAGAATATATCCTGTAAGTCCTAGCGCTAACGAGCCCCACATCACTGGCGATAACAGCTTCCACTTATACGAAGCAACTACAAAGTAACCAAACAGGCTTATCCGGAAACCACTTACGAATATCAAGCCCAGCATGATAACTCCAAAAATGAACATTAGCAGAATGGTAAACCAGAAATAGGCCTTTCCGCTGCTCATAAATTCGAAATAGATGTACAGTCCGTGAATCAGAATTCCGATTCCGATCCAGCTAATACCAAAGGAAGCGTAAGCCGCCAAATCCATGTAAGATCTAAGGTCCGATGCAATCGCGTAAGTAACCCCGAAGAAAACAATTCCGTTCAAAACAAAAGCGCTTAACCCCATAAAGGCTCTGCTCAATATAACGGCTTCTGTAGGAACCGGAATACTCCGATAATAGAACAGCATCTGAGTGTATGAGTCCTCACTCAAATATTTGAATGATCTTCTTGAGAAAAAGAATCCCATCATAGGGCTCACCATCATCATAAGAAAGTCAGCAAACGGATTAAAAAATTCATGATCCTCAAATTGGCGGTTTATCAAAAAGCTGAATGAGATTGCCATATAGAGCATAAAAAATGTGGTCCACAACCACAGGAACTTATCACACTTGATGTCTTTAGACACAATCTTCATCGCATGGTTGACGATTTGCAACTCCGTTCACCCTTCCATCCGTGTTATATAACTGTGCTTATCTGTGCTTAGTGTGTATATCTTTATACACAGTATATAGTGCTGATTTAAAGGTGTCAACCCTAATAATTCCAAATTCCCGCACAAAAAAATCCGGCAGTTAAGACCTGCCGGATACGTTTCATGTATTTAATATCATTAATTTACGATCACTTACATACCGAAAATAACTTTCCACATAGGCTGCGTATGACCGCCCGGATACAAAACATACAGCAGTGAATACACCGCAACACCCGTAATTGCTGTGAAAAACCAAATGACTGCAGTTACTCGACCCCATTTCCGGTGCTTGGAATACTTCTCCTTAAACCCGAGAGTAAGGGTTGTAAGTCCGAATACCGCAGCTACGGTAGCCAGTGTAATATGGAAAATCAGGAATACCTGATAATATGGTTTCAGGTCATCCGGTCCTCCCCATGAAGTATTGCCGATAAATATGGTGCGTGAAGAATAGATGATAAAGAAGATAATCGCTGTGATAGCAGCCCATATCATAACCTTCTTATGCTGCTCTCTCTTACCTTTGATGATGAGTCTCCAACCAATCGCAACGAGCACGGCGCTGATGACGATAAACGTGGTGCTAATAGTGGGAAACAGTGTGTACAAATCCATGAATATCCTCCTCAATAAAATTACGCTTGATTCAGTTTACTAGTAGGTGGTTCTGTCGGTATCGGATCATCCTCTTTATTTTCCCGTTTGTACCAATGGAAAAATACGTAGGCCAGCATCGATGCAAAGATGATCTCCTGGAAAAACTTCATGGTAATTCCCCCCACGCGCTGGTCGATCTCAGGTGCGAGATACCCGAAGAAAGCTGGACCGCCAAACTGCTCCAGGAGATAGGATGTATCTCCGGGCACACAGTAACCCATCGCTTTTGCCCATGTATTAGGGTCACTGTACGTTGCATACAAAGGCTCAGGAGCGAATATAATTAATGCGCATGCCGGGGTTAGAAGTACCATGTTCAGGAAAATATATCCCATCTTCAACAAACCGGAACTCTTGTCCTTCTCAGGGATTGGCTGAATGATTGCCCACCACATCGTAAACGAGCTGATGAACAAGATGACATAATAGATCCGGTGCACCGTGAAGTTTAGCATAACAAAGTCATGGATAACTGGTATATGATAGAACGAGAACAAACCGTTGAACACGACTGAGGCAAGAATCGGGCGTGTCAGGAAACCGAGCTTCTTAAATGGATTTTTTCGTTCTATCGCACGCCACATCCACACCGGAATACCGAGAATCAGCAGCGGTGTAGCCATTAGATAGGACAGCGCCATACTAACCATATGGAATGAGAACATTGTATGTCCCAGTAGGTCAACGGGCCCGCCATGAGCCATATACATCGCTAACATACCGGAGACAAAAAGCACTTTTCTTCCTGCTGATACAGGCTTACTTCCTTGGAACATACTGCTGAGCGGTCCTGTCAGCAAGAAATAGCCTGCGGTCACCAGCAGCATGAATGCGAGAAACACGGGACTCCATTTAGCCTCAAAACTAAAATATTCTAAACCCAGCATGCCCAAAACCTCCCTCAACCGGGTAAAATTCTGTCTAAATTGTGACAAAGTCCTTCTAACAGAACAGAAACGGTTTTGCCGTCCATACAGCGGACAGTAACCGTTTCTGAGGGAGCACAAGCACAGCATAAACCATGAGTCTCATGCAAATTTGCAATTTTGAAAAAAAGAGGTGGCGCAGAGCCCACCTCTTTTTCAGTTTACCACCAAACCCAGAATAATGCCATGACGATAGCTGTACTAGCTACAAAAAATCCACCGATCATAAACAAGATAGGCATCAGATGGCCTTTATCCTTCATGTGCATCCAGTAACCCATTTGCACGAACACCTGCAGTAGCGCCATAACTAGTAGCAGGATCACCGTAAACACCGGGTTTATATCACCAGCAGCAACCGCCGCAAAGGCGATTGCTGTAAGCACGATGGAGAAAATAAACACAATAATGTGTTTCTGTGGACCTTCTGGCCTGTGGCGATGTTTAACCGCGTGACGATCTGATTGCTGTTGATCTGCAGTCATCCCTTAGCCCACCTTTCCAAGTAGGTATACGACCGAGAAAATGAACACCCATACCACGTCAATAAAATGCCAGTAGATAGCAGACACATAAATTTTCGGTGCTGTAACTACAGTAAGTCCCTTTTTAAACAGCTGCCCGATCAGTACGCTGATCCAAACTACCCCGAACGCCACGTGAGCGCCGTGGAAGCCGACCAGGGTAAAGAATGCGGAAGAGAATGCGCTGGTCGTCATACCGAAGTTTTTGTGTACGACATACTCATAGAACTCATAAATCTCAATACCCAGGAACGCCAGACCTAAGCCAACAGTAACCATAAGCCATATTCTAAGAGATTTCACATTATGTTTGTGCATCGCCTGAACGGCGAATACACTGGTCAAGCTACTGAGTAGGAGGATGAATGTTGCCACTCCCGTAAGCGGCAGCGAGAACAATTCATTAGCTGTTGGACCCTCGTTGTTCTGATTCCGTAAAGCCAGGAACGTTGCGAACAATGTGCCGAAGAGAACAGCCTCTCCGCCAAGGAAGAGCCAGTTTCCGATAATCTTATTACGGCCTTCCAAGGTCGCTTTTTCCGGCTCGTGAGGAAGTTCTCCGTTTACCGGTTCTGCGTGTACGGATGTCATGCTTTTACCTCCTCTTCCAGTTCTTCAGGCTCAATGTGATAACCATGATCATCGTACAGAGAACGAACAAGCATAGAGCCGAACGTTATCACAAGGCCGATAATCAGAACAATGTAATTATTGAAGATCAAACTCATAAAGGAATTCGAGAACTTTTCGGTACTAAACATAAAACCAAGACCTGCAATGAAAAGACCAAGCGACATAACGAAAGGTAAAATGGTTGGTGAAGGCATATGGATCGGACCAACTGGTTCAGCCGGAGTCATCTGTTTATTACCTGCCATTTTCTCTTTCCAGAAAGCATCGAGACCACGTACAAGCGGGATCTGCTTAAAGTTATACTCCGGAGGAGGAGATGGAATACTCCATTCCAGCGTACGTCCGTCTTCCCAAGGATCGGCTGGAGCATTTTTTGGCTTGCGCGCTGTAATGAAAATGTTGCCCAGGAAGAGAAGAACACCGACTCCCATAAGAATAGCTCCGATGGTACTGATAAAGTTCATCAAGTCGAAATTCTGATTCGGAAGATAACTTACGATCCGCCGCTGCATTCCGAGCAAACCAAGGAAATGCTGTACGAAGAATGTCATATGGAATCCGATCGCGAAAAACCAGAACGTCCATTTACCAATAGCTTCGTTCAACATGGAGCCGAACATCTTCGGCCACCAGTAATGCAATCCGGAAAATAGTCCAAAGACCAATCCGCCTACAATAACGTAGTGGAAATGGGCTACGACAAAATACGTATCATGGAACTGGAAGTCAGCAGGCGCAGAAGCCAGCATGACACCCGTTACACCGCCCATAACAAAGGTCGGTATAAATCCGATAGCAAACAAGTTCGCACTCGTGAAACGGATTTGTCCACCCCACATCGTAAAGAGCCAGTTAAAGATTTTGATACCGGTAGGTACCGCAATCAGCATCGTTGCGATCGAGAACAGTGCGTTTGCTACCGAACCAAGTCCTGTCGTGAACATATGGTGAGCCCAGACCATGAAGCCTAGGAAGGCGATCAGAATCGTCGCGAACACCATGGAGCTGTAACCGAACAAGCGCTTACGTGAGAATGTCGGGACAACCTCGGATATGATACCAAAGGCAGGCAGAATCAAGATATATACTTCAGGATGGCCGAAGATCCAGAAAATATGCTGCCAGAGTACAGGACTACCACCCGCTGCTACATCGAAGAAGTTAGCCCCTAAAATTCGGTCAAAACTCAGCAGAACCAGACCTACCGTTACGGCCGGGAAAGCAAACAGGATCATTGCGGATGTAATAAATGAAGTCCATGTAAACATCGGCATTCTCATGAAAGACATCCCTGGAGCACGCATCGTAATGATGGTTATCAGGAAGTTGATACCACCGATCAAAGTACCGAGACCTGCTATCTGCAGACCGATGGTATAGAAGTCAACCCCACGAGTTGTACTGTATTCTGTACTGGATAACGGTGTATATGCTGTCCAGCCCGCATCCGGAGCTCCACCCATAACCCAGCTCAAGTTCAGCAAAAGTCCACCGAACAGGAACGTCCAAAATCCGAGCGAGTTCAGAAACGGAAACGCGACGTCACGTGCACCGATTTGAAGCGGAATAATCGCGTTCATCAACGAAAAGATAATAGGCATGACGCCGAGAAAGATCATCGTTGTTCCGTGCATTGTAATCAATTCATTAAATACTTGCGCCGAGATAAGATCGTTCATCGGCTTAATCAGCTGCAAGCGAATGAGAATCGCTTCAATACCGCCGATACCGAAGAACAGGCCGCCTGCCACCAAGTATAATATTGCGATTTTCTTGTGGTCAACGGTCGTCAGCCAGTCCATTAACCCCGTGTAGCGCTTGACGCTATGGCTATGAGCATGAGCCAAGTTTGGTACCCCCTTTAAAAGTTCTTGCTGTATTAATACTCCAATTTATAATTGGCCAAGTATTCGGCAATCTGCTCGATCTCTTCATCACTGAATCCGAGATCCTTCGGAGCAGGCATCAGGTTGCCTGGTTTAACAGCCTCTGGATCAGTAAGCCATTCCACAAGGTTGTCTTTTACCGGTTTTGAGCCTTTTGCACCGTTCGTATCATTCAGCAAGATACCCGCTACGGTCTCACGCGATCCCATACCTGTCAGGTTAGGACCCGTAAATCCACCTTGGTCACCCACAGCGTGGCAAGAGAGGCAATTTGTCTTAAACTTCTCAGCAAGCTGCGTGTCTTCTGGAAGTACAGCCGGTGCTTTCGTTGCTTCAACCCATTGATCGAACGAAGCTTGGTCAACCGCTTTCACTCGGAATTCCATGAATCCATGTGATGGCCCGCACAATTCGGCGCACTTACCGATGTATGTACCTGCGTTAGGTGTACTAATCGTCATATTGTTGACGCTTCCTTCTGTATTCGTATCCATTTTACCCGCAAGCGATGGAACCCAGAAAGAGTGGAGCACATCTGCCGTTTTCAGCTCTAAAGCGATTTTCTTATCTACAGGTATGAGCATTTCCTGTGCAGTTTTCACACCGTACTGCGGATACTCAAACTCCCACCAGAACTGATGGCCTGTAACTTTTACCTGAACTGCATCCTTGTCGTTCCAATCATTCTCTCCATAAGCAAAAACCTTTTGAATAGTAGGAATTGCAAGCACGAGTACGAGGAGCAGCGGAATAGCCGTCCAGATGATCTCTAGCTTGAAGTTTCCTTCTACTTGCTCCGGAACCTCGTTCTGATCCGGTTTTCTGCGGAATTTAATCAGCACATACGTCGCTATGGCAAATACAACAATAACCACGACAACCATAATCGATATCGACAGCTTAATTAAATCCAATTGCCCTTCAGCTACCGGACCCTGTGGTCTTAATACTGACAAGTCCTCACGGCCGCAGCCGGACAAGAGCAAAGAAAACACGGCCAACAAAGGAAGGAGACGCTTTACAGCCTGCCACCGTTTCATCATTGATCTACCCCACTTTTCCGATTTTCGTAGACTACCATCCGGCGCAAACAGCGGTAATCTACCTGCAATATCACGGATGAAATAATCCTGTCAATTAATGCAATCACTTATTAAATATAAATTTAAGGCTACCTTTTGTCAATCATTCACAAGGAGTTCACAAATTGTTCGAAAATTTGTCAAAGTCGCGCTATATCTGATTTTGCAACCGTTTTCATAGCTTTCATTCATATGACCACCCCTTTCTCTGATCTTGACATCGACAATTTCCAACATAGTAGATAATATGTATATATTTGGACCGGAGGCATATTTTGAAACCTGATTTGCTTATACAGAAATAAGAGAGAGGGTCCCCTCTCTCCCTTATTCTGTCAAGATGAAGGGGCCATCTCTCGTAATTGCGATCGTGTGTTCATACTGAACCCCTACTGTTCCGTCAGCTGTCGAAATAGTCCAGCCGTCATCACCCCAAAGCACAGCACCAAACGGCCCGAGTGTAAACACTGGCTCAATCGTAATCACCATGCCCTCTTTAAGCTTCCTGCCCTTACCGGGCGTGCCGTAACAGGGTACGTCCGGCGGTTCATGAATAACATTACCTATACCGTGTCCAACCAGCGGCTTAACAAGGCCGTAGCCACCAGTTATGGCTTCCTGCTCGATGACATGACCTATATCTCCCAAAGTGTTGCCAAGCTTAGCCATTGCTATCCCCTTATAAAGGGCTTGCTGTGTATCTTTCATCAGACGCGCCACGGCTGGTACCGGTTCCGAAACAGCATAGGTCCAGCCGGAATCGGCCAGCCACCCATTCTTATTCACTACGATATCAATGGTCACTACATCTCCTGCCTGCAGCGGTCTGCGATCTGGAAAGCCATGGCATACAACATCATTTACCGATGCACAGGTTGCAAACGGAAATCCTTTGTAGCCTTTTTGTTCAGGGGAAGCACCGGCCCCCTTCAAATATTCCTCCACCCTGGCATCGATCTCAAGCGTTGTGACGCCTGGCTGAACCCACTTGGCTATTTCACGATGACAAGCGGCCAGAATCCGGCCAGCCTCCCTCATGTACTCTATTTCTTTCCGGCTCTTGATCACAATTTTCATGTCCTTCACACTCCTTTGCCGCATAACCCACGCTTCCATAAGCAGGAGGGTATCGATATCAATATATGTGTGAAGGCGCGCAAAAAAACCGTTTCTGGAGCATTTGCCCCAAAAACGGTTTAAAATAGTTAATCACATGTGAAATTTACGTTATGAAACATGCAAATGGCTTCTCTTAGGCGGGTTGAAGTCTTACGATACGGAAGAATCAAGTCTTCCCAGCTCATTCTCTACAACGAGTGTAAGCTCTTCTTCATATCCTCCCATTATATGATACTTCCGGACATACTCCTTTACAAATTTTTTCGGATCCTTAGGCCGGAAAATACGTGTCATTTCCCGCAGACTTTCTTTAACCTCATTGTGACCTTTCGTTGCCATGATGAATCCCCTCCCAAAACGTGGAAATAATAACTCCGTTTAAGAGAATGCCGAAAAGATCTACCTCGTTAAATTGTAGCTGACTGCAGTTCTGGCGGTGATAGGTTGATATATTCAGCAACTTACCAATGCATCTGACACTATACATACCACAAAAGTATGTAACTGAATCATTCTTATATTGTATCATATTCCTCTAATTGTTTCATCTTTCCCAAAAAATGTTTTTTTGGGCCATTATTTTTGTACAAACCGTTGATGATCGGGAATTTGGTTAAGATAACGTTAGATACGTACCTATTAATGATATACGCTGACCGGAAGGAGAATCAGCTTATGGATCAATCGTTATTCACACTTTCATCACCAGCCGCTGCTGCTCCGCTCTTTCCTGTTGGAAACCCGGAAGAAATGGGCTGCGAAGCAGCGGTTCTGGAAAAAGTGCATCAGACGATTATTCACCGCTACCCCAAGATGCGCAGTTTTCTTCTGGTACGCGGAGGAAAGCTAGTATTTGAACGATACTACGGAGGTCATCATGCGGGTGCATTAAACGACCTTCGCTCAGCCACCAAAAGCTTTACTTCCATACTCTTCGGCATAGCTGTTCAAAAAGGCAAACTTCCGCCGATCGATACATCGGTGCTTCCGATGCTTAAACATTACGTCACTTCGCGCTCTCACCCTCTCCTTCATCGGGTAACATTAAGGCACCTGCTAACCATGACGTCCGGATTTGCTTGGCAGACGGGTAAGAAGCTTGGAGAGCCTCTCATTCATCGGTTTCACCGTAACCGGAAATGGGCTTCCTTTGCTCTGTCTCTTCCAGTTAAGGAGGAGGAGATGGGGACATTCCAGTACCGCAGTACATATTCCCACCTTCTGTCCGTGGCCCTAAGTGAAGCAACTGGAATGGATGCTTTTACTTATGCCGGAAAAAAGTTATTCTCACCCCTTGATATAACCCACTGCGCCTGGACCCCGAGTCCGGAAGGCCACAGCATGGGCCATGTCGGACTTTACCTTACGTCCCGGGACATGGCCAAATTCGGGCAATGCTGTCTGAACGAAGGAAAATGGAAGGGGAAGCAAGTCATACCGAAGGAATGGTTGAAGGAAGCGCTGGCTCCACAGGTTGAGGGTTATCCCGCCTTTGGAGATTACGGGTTTCAGTGGTGGACAGGTAAAATCGACGGTCAGTCCTTCTCTTTAGCTCACGGCCACGGCGGACAACAAATTTACCTGTTCCCCGGACTCGACGCGGTGATAGTATTTACCCAGGACAGCCATGTCAGCCGTTGGAAAAATCCGCGCATGCTGCTGGAGCAGTTTATTTTGAAATCCATTCTGGATTGACTTCTAATATAGAACACTTGAACCAACCATACTATCAATATCTAACGTACTAAAATGGGAAAGGTGGATATGGCATGAGTAAAGGTTCACCACGCATTATGATTCTTTATGCCAGTTACGGAAACGGGCATCTGCAGGTCTCCCATGCCATCGAATCGGAATTGCGCCGAAGGGGTATGAACGATGTAGTCCTTCTTGATCTCATGGCCGAAGCTTATCCCCTGATGTATGAGATCAACAAATTCGTTTACATGCAATGTTTCAAGAACATTCCCCAGGTATACGGATGGATTTACGATAAAACTAAACATATGCAATCAGACTCTCCTCTAGGAAATCTGCTACACTGCCTGGGAATGACGAAATTGAAGGAGTACTTATTGAATGAGAAACCAGACCTTATCATTCATACATTCCCTCAAGCCGCAGTTCCTCTGCTCGCACGTCAAGCCGTCAATTCACCGCGTAATGTAACCATCATTACCGACTTTGATCTGCACGGAAGATGGCTGCACCCTGGAGTCGACCGATACTATGTCGCTACGGATGACCTTAAGAGCGAAGCTATTGATCGAGGAATATGCTCCGAACGAATTATCGTAAGCGGTATTCCCTTGATGCCATTGTTTGATGAACCTGCTGAGCAGCTAAGCGGACTCCCAGATGGCTTGACCTTGGACCCTGACCGCAAAACAGTGCTGCTTATGGGAGGAGCCTACGGTGCAATGAGGAACTGTGACGAAATATGCAAACACTTAAGTCTGGAGCCGGATCTTGAGCTGGTGATTGTATGCGGCCGGAATGATGCTTTATGCCGGAGACTGACTAGCTTGTTCAAAGACCATCCGAATGTTCATGTACTGGGTTACGTCAATCAAATATTCGTGCTTATGAAGTACAGCTCTTGCATTATCACCAAGCCGGGAGGAATTACCCTTTCCGAATGCATCGCTTGCAGTCTTCCTCTCTTCCTCTACTCCCCCGTTCCCGGGCAGGAACACGGTAATGCCCTCTATTTCGAAGGAAAAGGAGCTGCGTCCATCTCTTACGAGCCTGAGGAGTTAGTCCGTCAGATATGCGCTCTGGTTCGAAATCCGGAAGCCGTCAATGCGACACGTAATCGAATGAAATCCCTCCATAAACCTAAAGCCGCTGAAACGATTGTGGACGACCTGTTTAAAAATCTACTTCATCTGAATACAGAACTTCTGGGCGTATAGGTCTATGGATATTCCTCCTTTATTCTGGATACGTTATGCATAGGAATCTTATTAAACAACTTGAGAGGAGTACCGATATGTCCAGTAAAGATAAGAGCATGCTTCCTATTTCACGTGAAGAGGTAGAGGTTGACGGTGTGTACACTAACGAATGGGGGCGTGAACAGCATCTTAGACGCGGTGAGGATTTCCCTACTGACCCTATTATGGGAGCAACGGAATGGAAGCTGACGGAAATTGACTTTGAGAATCACCATGCCGGCCGCACAGACGAGCGATTGATTGTTAAAGAAAAAGGGCATGGCAAACAGGAGAAGGTTGAGCCTAAATACACCAGCAATCCAGAAATAAATGATCCCCGGTCGTAATGATTCGCCATCATGAAGGGATTCTATAAGATATGAAACAAAGATGGCTGATGCTTCTCATTTCCGCCATGATCATTTGCTCAATCTCCAGATGAAATAAACCAAAATAAAGAAGCAGATCTAACCGCCCTTAAGCGGGAAAGTCGATCTGCTTCTTATTTATGTGCCATCTTTATTGCAGGGCAGGCACATACTTTGTCCAAGGCGCTCATATTGTATATTAGCTTGCCCTAAAGACAAGGAGTTGGTTGTATGTCTCCATTCAAATCGTCCACAGGAATTCCGGAGAACCTGGCTGCCACCCTGTGTTACTTATTCCCTATGGTTGGCGGGATCTTTTTTCTTGCCCTGGAAAAGAGAAGCCGGTACGTCATGTTCCATGCGCTACAGTCTTTGCTGACGTTCGGGTGTCTGGCGCTGGCTCACGTGCTCTCCGGCGCCGTTCCAATTATCGGTATACTGGCCTCCGCTCTGCTCGCTCTGATCAGTGTCCTACTGTGGCTCGTACTAATGTTCCATTCGATTCAAGGCAGATGGTTTAAGCTGCCTTGGATTGGACACTTTGCAGAGAAGCAGATTCAGCGGATGTAGTGATTAATGCGAAATAGCCAACTAAATCGGCAAAAAAAAGGGCATCCGCTTACGCGGCATGCCCTTCTGCCGTCTCTCCTGTCTGGAGGGACACGGCCTTATTCTGTTTCAATCCGTTAAACAACAGGTTGAGAATGATTGCAGTCAAGCTACCGGCTACAATACCGTTGTCAGCCAAGATGCGGATCCAGTCCGGCAGCTGCGCGAACAAGTTCGGCACTGTCGTCACGCCCAGCCCCATACCTACGGAGCAGGCAATGATGAACAGATTTTCATGACGGTTCAGGTCAACCTGGTCACCGAGCATACGGATACCTGAAGAAACAACCATACCGAACAGAGCAACCATCGCGCCTCCCAGTACAGACGACGGTACAAGCTGCGTCAAGGCAGCAATCTTCGGTACGAATCCGATCAGAATGAGCAAACTGCCGGCCACAACGATTACGTCGCGGGTTTTGATACGGCTCATCTGTACAAGCCCGACATTCTGAGAGTATGTTGTATAAGGAAACGAGTTGAATATACCGCCAATTACGATGGCAATTCCCTCCGCACGATAACCGCGGGACAAGTCCTTTGAATTAACATCTTTGCCGACAATTTTGCCGAGGGCCATAAATACACCCGTAGATTCAGCAACACTGACAATGGCCACGAGAATCATCGTCAGGATTGGAGTCAGCTTAAACTCCGGCGTCCCGAAATAAAATGGCTGCGGTGCACGGAACCAGCCCGCTTCCTGCAGCGGTATCAGATTCAACCCTCCGAAAGCGGCTGCTGCCAATGTTCCGAGAATCAGGCCGAGCAATACAGATATGGAACGCAGGAAGCCTGTTGAGAAACGATTCATTAAGATAATGAATATGAGAACACCAAAGCCAAGCGCCAAATTAAGCGGGCTTCCAAAATCATCGCTGCCCTGACCACCAGCAAGGTCATTTAGCGCCACCGGAATGAGTGTTAAACCGATAATCGTGACCACCGAACCGGTGACGACTGGAGGAAACACGGTGATCAACTTACCGAATAATCCCGAGAACAGTACCACGAATAAACCGGAAGCGATAATGGAACCGTAAATAACCGACATGCCATGCTCCAAACCGATAATAATCATCGGACCTACAGCTTGGAAGGCGCAACCGAGCATTACAGGGAGTCCAATGCCGAAATATTTGTTGCCGAACACCTGCAACAAGGTCGCAACCCCACAAGCCAACAAATCGATCGCAATGAGATAAGTCAGCTGTTCCGTTGTCAGACTAAGAGCATTGCCTACAATCAGCGGTACAATAATCGCGCCAGCATACATTGCAAGAACATGTTGGATACCCAGTGACAAAGTTTTGGCTGGATGACGACGTTTATCAAAAATCGGTTCCTCTGCGGACAACCTCTGTTCTTCCATGGAAATTGAAAGCCTCCTGATAATTTGGATTATTGTTTTACGCGAATGTAACGACGCCGTTGTCCAATGCCGCAATACGAACCAGAGATTCTACACGGTAACCCGCTTCCGCCAGCAGCCTGCCGCCAGGCTGAAATGCTTTTTCAATCACAATGCCGATCCCTGCCACTTCAGCACCAGCCTGCTCCACGATACGGGCAAGACCGAATGCAGCCTCACCGTTGGCAAGGAAATCATCAATAATGAGCACCCGGTCGCCAGGATGAATGAATTTTTTCGAAACGGTAATTTCATTGCTCTCCTGCTTCGTGAAGGAGTACACCTTCTCCACATAAATATCCTCACGGAGGGTCAGCGATTTCTGCTTCCGGGCAAAGATCAGCGGTACCTCCAGCTCCAAAGCGGTCATAATACCAGGCGCAATACCGGACGATTCAATCGTCAACACCCGTGTAATGTTTTCCCCTTGAAACAAGCGTGTAAATTCCCGTCCAACCTCTTTCATCAGCACCGGATCCATCTGGTGATTCAGGAATGAGTCAACTTTTAAGACTTGTCCATTTAGTACAATTCCTTCCTCCCGGACTTTGTTTTGCAGCAATTGCATGATGCCCCTCCTCATTGTTTGTATGTTCGCTTTATCACCGCAATGCAAAAAAAACCACTTGTCTCGTTACCGAAACGACCGGTATACGGAACAAGCGGGCTTGAACAGCAACTCATAAATTTACCGTCACCATATAGCATGGTCTGGGCAAATCAACGAATTGTTATCATCCCGTAGTCCAATCATTCCGGTGATCGGGTAGAGACGTGCAGGCCAATTCCTACACATATACGAGAAACGTACACTATGAAATTTACATTTCGTGAATGAATGAAGTATACCTCATTCTCTATGAAAAAATAAAGTGAAAATTTTCGGAAATTTATTATCCACCCTCAGGTGGCCGTATTCATACATCGCTATTCATGAAAAGTAACATGAATCTGCACAATCTCGGAACGTGAGCCTAGCCGAATTGGAGGTCCCCAGAATCCATACCCTGAGGAAACAACAGAATGGAGATTTCCCTTTTGCAAATATCCCCAGTCGTTCTCAAACAAAGCTTGTGTGATCAAATGTGCGGGAAACACCTGTCCGCGATGGGTATGACCAGAAACGACCAGATCAACGCCCTGCTGTTCTGCCTCGTCCAACGCATTCGGTTGATGATCCAACAGAATAACCGGTTTGGTCAAATCGGCATTTTGCATGATAGAGGATAGCTCAGCTCTATCTTTATCCTGCTTGTCCCGTCTTCCTACCAAAGTAAGATCATCTACAGTTAACGTCTCATCATAAAGTATGGTCATTCCACTATTCTCAAGGACGCTGATCAATTCCGTAATTTCCCCTTCGAAACGGTCATGATTGCCAAGAGATGCATACACGCCATATGGTGCCTGAATTTTGGTTAATATTTCATCAATCCCCTGGCGTAAATAGGCGGCCATATCATCATCAATAATGTCACCGGGAAATAATACTATATCAGGCTTCAAGGCATTGATTTCCTTCACCATTCGCTCTGCATGATCTTTACCTGAGAGCAAACCAAAATGCATATCGGAAGCCATCACGATATCCAACTGTTCCAGTGAGCCAGCTCCCTTAGCTATGTTGATATCATATGACCGGACGGCCGGACTATAGGCGTTAAAAGTTCCATACCCGATCAAAGCTAGCATTAGCACCAACACGGCATATCCTGCGATTTTCTCCATGTAATGTCGGCGAAATGACGTCAATCGCAACAGCCATAGACCAACATGCATCAGCGGGAGAAGGATGATCAATACGTAAAATATAGCCATCCAGTAGGATCCAATAATATTCAGTACAGTGATGTTGCTGAAGAACCGCCCAGAAATGAAAGATGTCGATACAACAGTCAGTACCACGATGTACAAAATTTTAAGCAGTCTGGAAGACCCCGGACTCATCCACTTCCATATGCTCCGGCCGATATAATAGACCAGCAAACCGTAAATCAAAAGCGTTACAATTCCTATAACAATAAA
The DNA here is from genome assembly GCF_900177425.1 of Paenibacillus uliginis N3/975. Classification (NCBI taxonomy): domain Bacteria; kingdom Bacillati; phylum Bacillota; class Bacilli; order Caryophanales; family Paenibacillaceae; genus Paenibacillus; species Paenibacillus uliginis. Next base: position 5,568,757 of record NZ_LT840184.1, read on the forward strand.
CATCGCCATCCCCTTCCGTGCATTCATTATATCAGGAGGATTTGCCATATCCCCGCCCATGCAACAGAAGGAGAATCTACCCTAAACTATAAACCAGTTGGCCCTTTCGGGAGCAGATTGGTCACAATCGATTTGAGATTGCGGTCCTCCGTATACTTGTCCTTCCCCATATCAAGCTCGTTGACCCGGATGTATTTGTACTTCTCACCCGCGTCTACCGGCCTGAATACCAGCTCGTCATCAGTGTCCTGGGCCACCTTATACTCCATATCGTGAAACATCTCCAGGATCTGGCTGCTATCGGGCAGCTTTCCTTTATCTACAAAGATTAGCCCCCGAAGTTTTTTGGGGCCCTCCTCATTCATGACTGTAAAGTGAACGATACATTCCATTCCCAATATCTCCTCTCCAGTGGCTTCCCGCCGACCTGCTGCGCAATTCATTCGGGACAGCCTTCATGTATGTATTTTCGGGAAACAATTTCTAAAAACAGTAAAAGCCGGGATAGTCTCCCGGCGCCATCCCACTGCTAGTCTGTCCAGTATATCTATTTTTTCTACTTAAAGTAATAATAAAGTTAACTTCATGAAGAATCAAATGAAGCCTGTTTCTTACCCGACCTCTTCCCCTTCACTTGCAGGTTCCTCTGCCGTATCACCTTCCGAGGCAATGTACTTGCTTTGGATGCGGCCGTAATGCGGACCGTATGTGTTCTCCAGCTGCCGCCCCATATCCTGCTCAAGCTCGAACAGAACCATTTCCTGTGAGAAATGGTGCAGCAGCAGCTCCGCCATAACTGGATGTGCGGTAACGACAGCTTGGGTTTTCATTTCTCCTCCACGCATGCCGAGCATACACCATTCCCTATCGATAACAAAAGAGAATTTACGTCCGCCCTGTTTACGCTCCTCAATTCCCTTCCAGCCGGTCCAAGCCAATGTACGAGCGAGACCGTTATCAGGGCCATCGCAGGCCCAGAGCACCCGAACGCCCCGGTTCTCTGCAGCCTCAAGTTCCTCGCGCAGCAGTGTTGCTTCTTCTCGCCACACGTCAACCACAATTTCACTTTCAGCCTGCGCCAGTTTGCGTGTAACTTGCTCAAGCACTGCCTTATCGCCCTCCACACTCAGAAAAGGAGCCTCATTTCCATCTTGTCTCGGCAGACTTTTCTCCACAAAGGCGAGCGAAGCTTCCACCCTGCCCGATATCATCCGGGTTAGCTCCTCCGGCTTCAGTGTCTTGTAGCGAACCGGCTCCCCGGTTCCCCGCTGCAGCGCACCTTGGCGCTCCAGCCGCTGCATGGCAGCATACACATTAGAGCGTGAAGCGCCTAGACGCTTCGCGACCTCATATCCTCCAGCCGGCCCGTATTCGGCAAGGTCAACCATAATTTTTGATTCAATCTCTGTAAATCCCAAGTTGCGCAAATGATTCAGTAACTGTTCCATTTTCCTGTCCTCCCAAAGCTGCCTGAACGAACCATCGTCCACTTGTCCCTCGATCCTCGCGCAATCTGGCTTCTGCTGCGATGCTGCTAAATTTGTTCAGCACCGCACCTCGGGCACCATTTGGAGCCCTTCGGCAGGTCTGTACTGCAGATCTGGCATTTCACCGTATCCCGTAACTCCCCATCTTTAGGTAGATTCTCCTGGCTCTGATTGTTCTCCTGCCAGAAACGGATGCGCCGATCCAGCTCTAACTGACGTTCACGCTCACGCTCCAGCTCTTCCAGATGACGACGCTCCTTCTCGCGTACCTCCTCCTCAATTCGTCGAAGTTCCTCATCTTCCTCATCAAATACGGGCTGCTGCTCTTCAGCTTCCACCGCAACACTCTCAGGCTCCGGACGGTAAATATAAGGACTCTCGTCCTCTTCCGTAACCGTAATCTCTTCGGAATACAGCACTTTACGCTCCGGCTGTGTATCTTTCTCCTTCGGCTCGCTCCATTGCTCTGTCTTCGCCGTCAGATCCCCCAGCTTGCTACCGCAATATGGACAGAAGTTCGCGTCGAGGGCGACGGTACGGCCACATTGGCAAAGCCGTTCATTTTTCAAAATGGCAATCCGGTTGCGCAGTTCGTCGACCTGCTCTTGCAGACTGTCGCACGATTTAGCCAAATCTACCATTTCCTTCTCGGCAATGGACATATCCTTGGAGCGATAGCCCTCATAGAATACTTTTCCCATTTCCATATAATAAGAAGATTTTTTGTGCTCAATGTCAGAAATTTGGCTGTTCAGTTTGTTGATTTCAACAACATGCTGGGCTTTCTCGGTCGCTTTGTTTGCCCCGTCTTTCAGCCTTTGCAAAATATTCATCCGTATCTCCTCCTCATTTCCGCATGCGAGTTGTTCCGGTTATCCGGTTTATTTTCGCGAATCGTTCCTTCTTTGTTTTAACGATTTTAGTCAGCCGAAAACCGGCTGTACCGAATGTTTACTCAACATCCTATGTTATTGCAGTTACTTCCATGCAGGACCTTCCCATTCACTTCTGGCCTGGAATGTGACTCTATCATACCAAATTTACTAGCCTGATGGAAAAAGGTAGCATTTACCATTCTTCATCCTCTGATTCACCGCCCCCCGGACCGTATATACATAGGATAAATGAAACCCCGGGGCAATCCGGAACACTCCACAACCTGATACAAGATGTGCAGAACGAGTCCAATGAATTTGTAGTAAAAATAACATACAGAAACAAAACCCGGAGCCGCTTTCGGCTTCGGGTTTTGTTCTATTCATGCTGTATGCTTACAACTTGATATTGGCCTCGTCAAAGTATTCCTCAAGTGTCAAACCGCTCTCGGCAATATCAGGAGCAAGATCTTCCCCAACGTAGCGGATATGCCAAGGCTCATAAACATATCCGGTGATTCCTTCTTGGCCTTCCGGATAGCGGATAATAAAACCGTACTCCGGTGCGTTCTCTGCCAGCCATATGCCTTCCTTCGTCTGTCCAAAGGATTGCTCCAGCGCATTGCCTGCGCTTGGGCTGGATACGTCAATGGTAAGTCCCGTCTGATGCTCACTCGTGCCCGGAACTGCACTGATACGGGACGCTTCCTCTTCACCCTTGGTAGCCACATGGCTCTCATATACCGACTTTTGCCGCGCAAAGGAACGGTATCCGGATACGGCTCTCAGCTCGATCCCCTCGGCATCAGCCGCTGCGAACAGCTTCTCCAGCGCCTCTGCCGCTTCTTTTCTCATATTCCGCTTTTCATGCGGCTCATCGAAAGAAAATGGCACATTCGGTTCCACCAGATCACTCGGCTCATAACCATCTGGCAAGCTGCGCTCTTTATTGACAATTACCGTAACCGAGTTTTCGTTCGTCACGACCTGCTTTCCGTTCTCCTCACGTGCTGTAGCTTGAAGAGAATTTTCGCTGCGTTTTGTCATTACCGGGTCAGCTTGTCCACCATTATCCGGCAGGGTACCTCCCTGCTGTTCGCCGGCCTGCGCTTTCAGGTCTTGTTCCTGCTTCTCACCGGATCCTTCGGATTGACAGCCGGCCAGCATTGCTCCGGCAAGCATTAGAGAAGACAGCATCAGGCTTATCCGCCGTGTTCTTTTCCCTCTATCTTTGCTCATTGTCCGCTTCTTCCTTTCGTCCTCTGTCTCCTAGATGTCCATTGTACCCTATCCATTTGGGAGGGACAAACCCAGAAACGACAGAAAATGACAGTTTCCCGGCATTAGAGCCGAAGTTGCGGTAAACAAGTCGTTTTTTCGGCGTTTCACGCGGTATCTAAACAATCGCGATTCGACTGCATTCGCGTCTACTTGCTCTTCAGACCGCGGCGCCGGCGCTCGGCTTTGTTGGCCGCCTCGCGGACCACAAGCCCCAGCGCCTTCGATGCGCCGCGCACCTGCGGCAGCAGGCCGGCCCAATCCCCGGCCGGTCCGAGCTGACCCGGTGGAGGAGGCGGCGCAAGCCGTACCTCCACCTCCTGCAGCAGCGGCCCGGGGCGATGCAGCCGGCCCTCGGCCGCAGCCTCGGCCAGCCACTCGCCTGGAGAAGGGCCCGATAGGGCCTTCTCCTTCGGCCGGGCGGCCGCTTCTTCGGCGGAGCCGCGCGCCGCAGGCGGGGCTGCTTCGGCCCAGGCGCCGAAGACGCCGGCCAGCAGCGCTTCCCGCGGCAGGCCCAGCAGCGCCAGCCGCTGGAGCGGTTCCGCCGCAAGCCGCTCCCGTGCGGCTTCCAGTACGGCTGCGGCATGTTCGCAGGCTGCGCGCCCGCAGGTGCAGCGCGCGGCCGATCCTTCATCCGGTACGGATGAAGGGGCCCACTCGTCCAGCCATGGGGCTGGACGGCTCTGCAGCAGGCGGTACAGTGCCTGTGGGTCGCCGCTTAGGCGGTGTAGCACACCGTCCTTGGCGGCGGGTTCAAGCATTTGAACCGGGATGCTGACCCTTGCTGCCTTGTCGCTGGCTATCGTTCCGCACAGCAGCCCCGGCGTAAACTCCAACGTTATCTTTTCCTGTTCCTCCGGCGTCACCATCGCGGCGCTCACCATCCCTTCCCACAGTCGTATCTCGTGCAGTTACTCCAAGAACGAAGCCCTGCACGTCACATCCAGTCCTGTCCCTGCAGCTCGATGAGCTGACGCAGCTCTCCATCGGACATTTCTGTCAGCCACGTCTCACCCGATCCAACCACCTGCTCGGACAGAGCCTTTTTCTGCTCAATCAATTCATCGATCCGCTCTTCCAGCGTTCCCTGGCTGATCAGCTTATGAACCTGAACGTTCTTATGCTGACCGATCCGGAACACCCGATCTGTTGCCTGGTTCTCCACCGCCGGATTCCACCAGCGGTCATAATGAAGCACATGATTCGCACGCGTTAGGTTCAGACCGACTCCACCCGCTTTCAAGGAGAGTACGAAGAAGCATGCGCCTTCGCCTTCCTGAAAAGCACGAACCATATCATCCCGTTCTTTTTTAGGCACTCCTCCGTGCAGAAACGCTGGCTCCTTGCCATAGCGCTTGGTTAAGAACTTCACCAGCAGCTCACCCATGCCAACATACTGTGTAAAGATGAGTGCCGATTCCTCCACATCTGCTATACTGTCAAGAATTTCGAGCAGCCGCTGCATTTTGCCCGAGGACTCCATCTTCGGTGAACGACCGTCTTCTCCCCGCAGCAGCTGCGGATGGTCACAAATCTGCTTCAGCTTGGTCAGGGAGGACAGCACTAACCCCTTACGCGCCATGCCCGTACGATTCTCGATCTGTCCCAACATTTCATCCACGATAGCCTGATACATAGCCCCCTGGACCTCTGTCAATGGACAGTAAGATTTGATCTCCAGCTTCTCCGGCAGATCCTTACGGATGTCCGGATCGCTCTTGAGTCGGCGAAGCATGAACGGCGACACCAACCGATGCAGCTCATGAAGTCTTTCCTCCTGACCTTCTCCAAGGGCGTAACGCTGGCGGAAGGCATTAAACGAACCCAGATAGCCCGGATTCAAGAAGTGGAAGATTGACCATAACTCTCCCAGCCGATTCTCCACCGGGGTACCCGTCATGGCGATCCGGTGTGGCGCAGATAGCTTCATCACGCTTTGCGCCTGTTTGGTTCGATAATTTTTAATATATTGAGCTTCATCCAGCACAACGCTGGACCAGCTAACGGACGATAAATCCCCGCCATCGCGTCCAGCCAGGTGATACGTGGTTAACACGATATCATACTGGAGTGCTTCTTGCTGAAACGACTCGCCCCTCAGCCGGTGGACACCATGATGGATATAAAGGGAAAGATCGGGCGCGAAGCGCTGCAGTTCCCTCTGCCAGTTTCCAAGCAATGAGGTTGGACAGACGATTAGAACAGGACCGCTATGCGCTTCTCTTCTCTGGTCTAACAAACATGTAATGACCTGAATCGTCTTACCCAGACCCATGTCATCAGCGAGACAAACACCAAAGCCCAGATCACGCATAACACTCAACCACTGGTAACCTCGCTCCTGATAGGGTCTCAACTGACCGTGAAGGGAAGACGGAATCTGGCGGCTAGGAAGCCTGCGCTCTCCTTCCCCGTCCAGCAGTGCCGATAATAGCCCCGTCGTCTCCACTTCTTCAATAAAGAGCCCCTTCCACATGCGCTCTCCGTCCATTTCGGCCGTAAGATGCATCCATTCGGACAGCTCCATTTCACCCTGTTCATGCCGCTTCATGAAGCGAAGCACCTGATTGATCTCCTTCAGATCCACCTCAATCCACTCGCCCCGGAACTGTACATATGGCATATTGGCCTCCGCCAATGCCGCTAGCTCTTCACGGGAAAGCTGCTGTCCACCAACGGCAGCCGATACCTCAAATGATACAAGATGCTCCATGCCGAGAATAGGCAAGTGGTTGTCTACGCCGCCGTTTGGAGACGTGTCCTGCATCATTTTTAGCGACAAACCAACCCGGCGTCTCCCTTCCCGGCTCCACTTGGATGGCATTTGAACCGTCACACCGGTACGTGCTAGCCTTGGCACGGATTCCCTCATGAAAGATGAGAGTTTCTCCAGCGGCAGAACCACACCTTCCGGAGCAGGTCCCCTCAAACCTTCTACCAGCTCAGCAGATTGATCAGCCGCGCCCCCAATCGCTAGAAGCAGCTGTTCCTGAATCGATGTATATATACGTCCGCGGACCAGAAGATCCTTCTCTCTGCAGCTCCATATACTGTGCGCCGGTAACCACAATCCTTCATCCTCCCGGCCTCCGGCCCATAAGGATAAACGCCAATCCTTCTGCCCCTCCTCAAGCGGTGGTTCCAGCCGGAGGCCAAGCCGAATATTTCCATTCTCCGGAGGCAGATCTTCACCCTCTGTATAGGGGAGAACTGTGTGTCCGGCAGACTCGACTTCACGGGTTAGATCATAGACCTCCTCCGCAGCTCCCTGCACAGCAAGTTCACGGCTTACGGTAAGTAAACTGTTCCACCACAGCTCTGTCAGCGGTGAACGTCCTCGACGGTAATCCCGCAAGTAAGAAGAAAGTTTCCCTTCAATGCCCCGCACTGCTTCCCTGGCCTCGGCATCGATAACTGAACAGAGGAACGAATAGAGGACAACAGCCCCCGCCTCTTCCCGAGTCGCCGGTTCACTTCCTGCCAGTGCCGCAGGGACGCCCATACATAACGGCGGTATATTAGCTGCCAGTTGCAAAAATCGCTCCGCGTCTTCTCCTGTAAGCTGAGGCTTCCACACCGCTTTGACCATGTGCATGGTGGCGCTCCTTCGCCGTCCGGCCGAAGGAACCTCAGCGGTTCCCGGCGCAATCCGGCCGCGGAGCTGCAGCTCCAGCGCAAACCTGGCTGCCGTTGACCAGTATTCCATTTCTTCTCCCAGTATAAGACCCTTGCTCTGATAAAGCCCGGCATCCAGTGAAAGCAGCATCGTGAAAGCATCTCCCGGGGTCAGGGCCAAACCTTCCATCGTTCGCCCTCCCAGTGTCTTGCGTTCCGTACGCCGCACATTTTTCACCACTGCCGATTGAACAGGGTATCTCATTTCTGCCAGCCGGAGCGAGGCATGTGCAAATGGACGGATTCCGTCATCAAGCTGAACCTTTCTTATGACCCTGCTCCATGCATCCACTTTGGGTTCCGATACTTCACCGGAAAAACAAAAGAAAGCGTCTCCTAGCCATACGCCATACAGCGGTTGATTCATGGTTGTCTCCTGTCTTTTTTCCTGCTTTACAGATATTATTCTTATCTTAAACGATAGCGGACTAATTTCAAAACGATATCCTGTTCATGAGACATCCTACATATTCATCATTTTTCCGTTCATGTGACACTTTTTAGTTTTTCTACCGTAACTATTTATTATAACGTGTTTCGGGGAGGTTGGTTTACATGGCTATCGGTTTTATTAGTATTTTTGGAATCTTTGCGTTACTTATTCCCTTTATGTTCTTCATCCTTCATATCGCCATCTGTGTCTGGGGCTTCCGTGACGCCAGACGCAGAGGCAGAAGTTCTGAATATGCCCTGCTCGTGGTTCTGGGCCTCTTGTTCTTTCCCGTCGTCGGCGTCATTGTGTATCTCCTGATACGTGATTATTAACAGAATGAGCCTTCAACAGTCAGTTACCCAAGAAGAAACGCCTTCAGCATCCTACATTAGGATGAAGAGCGTTTCTTCAGAAAATATTAGATTATATATACGTGAAACAGGTAAATTCTAATATTTATGACTAAAAACAGCAATTATTGCTTGACGGCCAGCTATCGGCTAGCGCTCGACTGATACCTATGCTCATGTTAATGACTAGTACTGACGCGATACGCCTGCCCCTACTGCTACTGATACTTATATAAATCCACGACTAACGGACACCACAGCCCTTATTTGCTGAACAATCATCCGATTTGGGTTCTAACGGACACAAGCGACCTTGTTTTGGAAAAAGTGAGCGAAACAAGACATTTGCACCTGCTATAGCGTCATCTGTGTCCGTTAGCATTCAAAATGTCTAAAATCACCCCAAATAGCGTCTCCTGTGTCCGCAGCTCTCAAACCTGCTCATTGTCCAGGTTAATAAAAAGTCTTATAGCGATCGATGTAGGTATGCTTATGGCATACCATCGCCATTTCTTCATCGGTACTATGAAGTCAAAGTCAAACACTGACTTTGAATTTGAGCTATATTTGCACAAAAAAAAGGTGTCCACTGCCGGTTACGGCAAGCGGACACCTCTTTTAACATATGGCGGGATACCCGCATTTACATACACTGTTACGCTAATTGCGCAAACTTTTTCCAACTTCTTACTTCTTACTCCATACTTCTTACTTCGTTTTCAGACTAGCCCAAGACTGTTCCAATGCCTCGAACAGTTGAGTTTTGTCCACATTGCCTGCGACATACCCCTGCATTTGGCTACCGAATTCGTTCATACCGCCATCAGGGAATTTGTTGAATTCCCAAGAAAGTGCTTTACCTTCCTGGCTGTATTTCATAACATCGCTTCCCAGATCGCCAAGCAGCTCCTTATTCGCTTCAATGGATTTGAAAGCCGGAATGAATTTAAAGTCTTCTGCGATATATTTCTTACCTGTCTCAGAAGTTACTAGCCAGTTCAGGAATTCTTTTGCTTCATCCTTCATCTTAGAGTCCTTATTGACAACCCAGTTGTTAGGTACGCCGATTGGAAGCTTATCGTTCTGCTCTGCATTGTCGTTAATTGGCATCGGTAGGAAACCGATATTCAATTCCGGGTTGATGCCGTCAATCTGAACCTGTGTCCAGTTACCGTTTTGCGTCATAGCAGCTTCACCACTTGCAAATGTCGTAATTTCGGTATTATAGTCGGTTGTCAGCGGGTTCTTCTGTCCATATTTCAATGTCAAATCAAACAGTTTAGTCCACTCGTCAAGCACTGCATTACCGGCCATTTTCTCTTTGCCTTCGTTCAGACCTGTAACAAATGCATTTGGGTCCTTCTGATGGGCAAACCCGATGTTAAGCAGGTGGTTGGCCAAAATCCATGTTTCCTGATATCCGTTCACAAACGGTGTGATTCCGGCTGCTTGTAGCTTCTGAGCTGCTGCTTCCAACTCGGTCAACGTTTTAGGAAGCTCTGTAATCCCTGCCTTGGCAAACAGGTCTTTGTTATAAATAAATCCATAACCTTCGATTGCCATTGGCTGACCATAAAGCTTGCCATCCTTCGTCATAGGCTCCTTCGCAACATCCACAACGTCACTTACCCATGGCTGGTCCGATAAATCTTCAAGCTTCTCAAACCAGGTATTCAGATCTCTGTAGCCGGCGACATTAAAGACGTCAGGCTGATCGCCGGAGGCAAATTTCGCTTTCAATGCAGCGCCGTAGTCCGAACCACCACCGACGGTCTGAATGTCCAGCTTGATGCCTGGATGCTCTTTCTCGTATTCTTCCTTCATTTTGTTCATGGCTTCAGCAATTTCCACTTTAAATTGGAAAATTTTCAGCGTCTTGGTTCCGCTTTGGCCTCCATCAGCCTCCTTGGTATCTTCCTTGGCACCGCCGCAGCCTGCCAGAAGAGTTGAAAATGCCAATACCATCACCAGCGCGAGCTTACTGTATTTCTTCATTTGTGAATCCTCCCTTTTGTGTTTGCTCAATTGAAGATGATCAATGATAACGCTTACTTTCTTAGTATAATAAACCTTTTCTTATATCATCAGGTACGATATTGATATAAGAGGGGGATGGAATTGACCAGTCCTGAAATTACCCTTTAACCGCACCTGCAGTGATTCCTTCAATGATATATTTCTGCATTGCAAGGAAAAATATGATGACTGGCGTAATTCCGAGCACAAGGGCCGGCAGGGCCAGATCCCATTGTTTCGTATACTGCCCAAAGAAAGCAAAGGTTGCAATCGGAATGGTCCGTAGCTCGGCGGATGTCAGGATCAGGGACGGAAGCAGATAGTCATTCCAGATCCAAAGTGTGTTCAGAATGATAACCGTCACAAACATCGGCTTCATGAGCGGGAATACAACCCGGAAGAACACCCCGTAAGGACTTGACCCATCCACTGTTGCCGCTTCTTCGATTTCGAGTGGAATCGATTTTGTAAAGCCATGGAACAGGAACACGCTTAGCGGTACGCCAAATCCAAGATAACATATAATGAGTCCATACAAGCTGTTGCTGAGCCCAATCGTTGACGTCACTTTCACTAGTGGAATCATAATAGATTGGAAAGGAATAACCATCGCCGCTACAAACATCGCGAAGAGCAGCCGGTTAAACCGGGTATCGCGGCGTACCATCTGATAGGCTGTCATGGCGCTGAATAGAGCAAGAAGCAAATTGCTGACAACCGTAACAACGAGCGAGTTCCAGAGCGCAGACGGGAATTTCGTAATGGTCCAGGCCCGAGAATAGTTGGTCCATTCAAAAACCGTCGGCAACCCTGCAGAATCCGTTAGCAGCTCGCCGAACGATTTAACCGAGTTCACGAACAGGAAGTAGAACGGAACCAGAAAGATCAAACCGACCAGAATCATCATAATTTCAGTAAATAAGGTGCCAGTACGGTATTTTTTGATCGTGTCCATCAGGCTTCGACCTCCTTGCTTTTCGTGAATCGAACCTGCAAACTTGTAATAATGGCTACTACCAAGAAGAAGATAACTGCTTTGGCGGTACCAAGTCCAAGACGATTGTTCGTAAAGGCTTCATTGTAAATATTCATAGCAACCGATTCGGTGGAGCCGAACGGTCCGCCCTTCGTCAGGGACAAGTTCAGGTCAAACATTTTGAAGGACCAGGAAATAGCCAGGAACAAACAAACCGTGACAGCTGGCATAACGAGCGGTAGAATGATAGACCGGAGCACTTGTCCGCGGCTTGCGCCGTCGATCTCGGCCGCTTCCAAAATGTCCTTCGGCACGTTGTTGAGCGATGAGATGTAGATAACCATAAGGTAACCGGCTGTCTGCCACACGAACACAATGACAATCGCCCAGAAAGCCGTTCCCTTTGTACCGAGCCATGGGAGTGTAAAGAAGGGAATGTCGGTCATATTGCCGATAGCTGCAAACCCTTTCACAAATATGAACTGCCAGATGAAACCGAGAAGCAAACCGCCGATCACGTTCGGCATAAAAAAGATGGTCCGGAGCACATTACGTGTCTTCAAAGGCTTCGTAAGCAAGTACGCCAGGGAAAACCCAAGCAAGTTCGTAAAGATAACACCCAGCACAGTAAAGCGAGTTGTAAACCAGAAAGCGTCGCGGAACTTCGGATCATTCGTAAAAATCGTAATAAAGTTGTCGAATCCGACCCACTCAACCTGTTCGGATACCCCGTTCCAATTCGTAAAAGAGTAATATAAACCGAGCAGGAATGGAATGATCATGATAAGGATGAAAAAAAATGTGGAGGGTCCCACGAAAATGAGCTGTTGAATCCAACCTGATGCTTTTTTCCGTTTCATCCTGATCTCCCCCTTTTCTTTTTCGTTTTTGTAGTATGTAATGCAATTATGCGATAACAGAAAGACTATAAACACAGAGGATCATGAACCGATAGGAGTAAAATATTGACCTGATCATTTGTCCTACATAAAAGTCTGAGGTGACCCTATGAAAGTCCGGAGTATCCGTACCCGTCTTATTCAGTTCATGCTTGCCATAACAACCATTCCACTGCTTCTGTCGCTAATGATCACATGGATGCACACTCGGGAGTCCGTCAAGGAACAGACTGTGAATGAGAATGTGCGGTTGATTTATCAAGGAAAAACAAACCTGACCAACTATTTGAACAACATCAACCGTGCTTCCCTGTCCATATACTCCGACAATCACTTTCTTCTCAATCTGGTACTGAGTCCGGACAACTACCGGGTGGTAGCGGAATTGTATACCACGCTCCAATCCATCTTAAACACGAATTCGGATATTCATCAGATTTACATGCACAACAATCTCTCCGGCCAATCGACTCAAATTACGAGCGGCGTTCCCCGCCGAGAGTTTCGTACAGAGCCGTTCCGTCGCCTGGAGCAGTTCGGTCATGGCGACACCGCTATTGAGCCTGTTCATATGAGCCACAGTTACGGCTTCTCTTACCGGCCAGCTGATCTCGCTAGTCTTCCGGTATTTACGTTCTATCGTTCGATTACCAATATACCGTCTAGCAAACAGCTAGCCTTGATGGCCATCGATGTGAAACTGGACAGTGTAACGGAGATCTGTGAGCAGCTCTATGCTGCAGGAGAGGAACAATTCTACTTGATTGATGATACAGGCCTTGTGATATATAGCGGAAATCCCGATGAGATTGGGACAACGTTAAAAGATCAAGCTTTAATGGATGAGATTTCAGACAAAAAAGGTGGGTATTTTGACGGTAGCAACGCGATGAACATTTATGAAAAACTGGATGTGACCTTTGCTCCATGGACGTTGGTGAAGCAAATTCCACACCAATCCTTGTACAAAAATTCAACGGAGCTGACAAGTATCAATCTGATCATTGCCTTGCTGGCACTCCTAACCGTCATTTTCGGAACACTGTGGATTTCAATACGTATTACACAACCAATTAAACAACTTGCAAGCTATATGAATCAGGTACAGACCGGTCGACTGGACGTTGAGATTGATGTGAAGAGCCCGGATGAGATTGGTGCATTGGCCCGCCGATTCCGTCAGATGATGGATACCATTAACAACCTGATTCTTAAGGAATACAGACTCGAACTTGCCAATAAAACGAACCAGCTCAAGGCGCTTCAAGCTCAGATCGATCCTCATTTTTTGTACAATTCCCTGCAATCGATCGGCACATTGGCCCTTCAAAATAACGTTCCGCGAATCTATTCGTTGCTCTCTTCTCTCGCCAACATCATGAGGTATAACATGCGCAACAGTGAGGCCATGGTTACACTGAGAGATGAACTAAACCACCTTGAGTTATACCTTGAACTGCAGAAAGAGAGATTTGGTGACCAGCTCGAAGTCGTATGGGATATTGAACCGGATACCCTGAGCGCTCCCGTTCCCAAGATGATCCTGCAGCCTATCGTTGAAAATTATTTCAAGCATGGCATGGACAATCGTTCGGATACCGGACGCCTGTCGGTATCTGCGAAGGTTACTGAAGAACATCGATTAATCATCAGGATAGAAAACACAGGAACTTCTATCGATACAGACGAGCTGTTAAAGCTCCAGAAGCTGCTCCAACATGCCGCCGGACATGAGGAAATAGATAACGGCTATTCTATCGGACTAAACAACGTGCTGATGAGACTCAATCTGTATTCCGACAATTCCGCGCTGCTCTCCATCGAGAATGTGGAGCCGCACGGCGTTGCAGTCACTTTAGAAATCAACGCATGGGGAGTGAAATAAGTGATGAAAGCAATAATTGTTGATGATGAAAAGCATGTCAGGGAAGCCATTCAACTGTTAGCGGATTGGAAAAAACACGGTATCACAGAAATACTCCAAGCCGCTGACGGTGAAGAAGCTGTGGAATTAATCCGTGAGCATTCGCCCCAGATTGTCATGACCGATATGCGGATGCCACGAAAGAACGGCGCTGAACTGCTGACCTGGCTGTATACCGATATGCCTGATGTTAAAGTGCTCGTCATCAGTGGTTATGACGACTTTGAATATGTTCGCCATACGATCCGCTATGGGGGTATGGATTATATTCTCAAACCTGTGGATCCCGCCGCTTTGAACGAGGCGCTGGAAAAGGCAGCCACAGCCTGGCACCGTGACGAGGAAAAACGCCGCCTGAGTACAATCCAGGAGATTGAAATGAATCAAATGAAGCCTCTTTATATGGACCGCCTCTGGACAAACCTCATCACCGGTAGAGGAAACAAATATCAGCTGGTGGAACAGCTTAGAGATCGGAATTCACTCGCGATTCATGTCAACGCCTGCTCCGTAGCCGTGATCAGTGATATGCACTTCGACAAGGAGCTGCTAGCCAAATTCCGCAACCGGCGTGATCTCCTTGCCTTTACCCTGATTAATATTTGCGCGGAGCTGCTGAAGCTTAAGGGCGCAGCTTTCCGGCACATGGATAAACCGGGCACAATCATCATTCTGTGCTGGGATACGGTCGTTCCTTTTTCTTCGATCCTTAGCCGGATTAATGACGGAATTTATGCCACGCTTCACCGCCGCGTCCATTTCGGCACCGAAAATACAATGAAGTTCCCTGAAGAACTTCCAAGGGCCTATCAAGATGCCGAACAAGCACTGTGGAGCCGCAATCTGTTGGACAGAAATTCCCGTATTCACAGCGGCTGCTGTGTTGAAAGCAGCGGCGCCAGAACATTAAGACTTGCCTCCTATGAGGAGAAATTCCGGCTGGCTGCACTAAGTGGCAGTAAAGAACAGATTGAATCCGCAGCTGATCAATGGCTGAACGAAGTGCGTCAGCGGGGGGCTTTATCTCCCGAGCATCTGACACGGTGGAATTCGGAATGGGATTGGCTCCAGCATCACTGGACTGAACCTGAAGTCATCGGAGGACAAACACCTGAGGAGGATGCTGAGATTTCACAGGACCTCCCTTCCCCACTTCCATTGGATAAAGAAGGACTGCTCTCTTGGGATATTTGGAGACAGCAGATTACGGGACGAATTCAATCTGCTTCGAGGGTTATGACACAGATTCATGCCAAGGAGAACCATATCATCCATGATATCGCCAGGTATTTGGAGCATTCGTACCATGAGGAAATATCGTTGCAGGATATTGCCTCCCGCTTCTTTTTGAGCCGGGAATACATATCCCGCAAATTCAGACAGGAATTCGGCGTTACTCTGTCCGATTTTCTGGGCCGCATCCGGATCGATAAAGCCAAAATGCTGCTCTTGAATCCTCATCTACGGATTGCCCAAATTGCCGAGATGGTCGGATATCAGGATGAGAAATATTTCAGCAAAGTGTTCAAGAAGCTTGAAGGGCAACCCCCTAATGATTACCGGAAGGAAAGGGCATCAGAGTAAGCTTCTCGATCAGGTTACAGGCTTGATTTCAGATGAATTGGGTATATTCAATAATAACGATAGAAATGTTGAGTTGCAGAGTTTATCCATTTATACAATGATCTGAGGCTGTATAGGAGGAGATAGGATGTACCGAACCAACCCTTTTCGTTGGTGGAACGTATTGGCTTTTGCTGCCGTCATCACTGTTAATGTCCTTTCCCATCTGCTGCCGCTCGGCGGCAAAACAACAAAACAAATTTCAGACCAATATTATATTTACATAACCCCTGCCGGTTACGCGTTTACGATCTGGTCCTTGATCTATGTACTTTTAGCCGGGTTTATTTTCTATCAGCTGCGCAGAGATACCGGGACACGCGACTCCGTTGAAGATATAGGCATATGGTTTATTCTCAGCTGTATATTCAATATCGCTTGGCTCTTTCTGTGGCATTACCTCTACATCGAATGGTCGGTGGGGATCATGCTGCTGTTGGTGCTGTCGGTCTTGGTCATATACCGCAAGACACGCAGCATTCATTATCCGACAACCGGAGAAACGCTATTTGTAAAGCTGCCGTTTAGCATCTATCTTGGCTGGGTATGCGCCGCTTTTGTGGTCAACGTTGGAATTGTCATTCATAAAAACGGCTGGTCCCCTATCGGATTAACCGAGCTCGGCTGGAGCATTACCCTTCTGTGTATTGGAGCTGTTCTAGCTATACTGATCAGCCGACATTACCGCGACAGCATTCTTCCGCTGGTGTTCGTCTGGGCTTATTTGGCGATTTCTATCGAGCATAAGGACGTGGATAAGATTTTGCTCTCTTCATTTATTCTGGCTGCCATTCTGTTCATTTACGCGATATGGCTCTTCTTTGCCCGAAATAGAGAACGGGATTAACCTTGGTATTGAGGCAGCGCTTGACAATAGTAGCAATCCATATGATTTAAGGATTGTTGTAAAATTTACAACAAAAAGCTGCCCCACTCTTTGGACCCTTACGGGATCCTCGAGTAGGACAGCTTTTTTTTCGGCTGACTGTTCTTATTTCTTAACTGCAATGACCTCGATTTCTACAAGTCCGTCCTTCGGAAGACGGGCTACCTCTACCGCACTACGCGCTGGATACGGCTCTGCAAAAAAGCTTCCGTACACCTCATTCATCGCGGCAAAATCATTCATGTCTTTCAGGAAAACCGTCGTCTTAACGACCTGATCAAGCGTTGTGCCTGCGGCTTCCAGAATCGCCCGTACATTACTGAGGGAGTACCGGGTCTGTTCAGCAACTCCTTCGCCAAATTGTCCTGTCTCCGGGTTTAACCCCAGTTGGCCGGAAGTATACACAAACCCTCCGATTTCTACACCCTGGCTGTAGGGTCCAATGGCTCCAGGAGCCTTTGTGGTGGATAGAATATTTTTCGTCATATGTATTCCCCTCTCTTTAGACTATCTAGGTCCTATGTAATAATTACCGGGTTGTTACTCACCCAGAACATGGATAACTTCGTTAGGATATATATGATTTCCTCTTGTATCGGTCATGGAAATATTAACCATAGACTTGGCGACTTTGACAGCTGGCACTGCACGATACGGAGCGAGTCGTCCCTTAAAGGCAAAATCCAGCTTTGTCATCAGCACAGAAGCAACTCCCTCACCCAAGCGACTCTCATCCCGGTTGCCTAGCAGCAGTGATGGACGGAAGAGATGAAGCCCCTGAAACCGAAGTCTGCACAGCTCTTCTTCCATTTCTCCCTTAACTCGGCTGTAAAAGGTTCTGGCTTTCGGATCGGCACCAACGCTGCTTACGGCCAGAAATTGACCAACCTGTGCCCCCTTGGCCAGCTTGGCGCCGGCAAGGACATATTCGAGATCCACCTTTCGGAACTGTTTTTGCGAGCCAGCTTTTTTGATCGTTGTTCCCAGACAGCTGAATACACTGTGAACTCCGGTAAACGCGTCTTCATACTGCTCCAGCTTGTCCCAATCCGTCTGTATCACGGTCAGTTTGGGATGGACGATATCTGGCGGACGTCTGACAAGGAGCCGCACCTCGTCAATACCTTCACGACTCAGCAGCTCCTCCGTCACATGACGTCCTACCAGTCCCGTGGCTCCCATAACGAGTGACGTCATCCCCATGGAAGCTCCCCCTTTTTCACGAGTATTAATTGATATGGGTTCTTCGTTAATACTTATATTCTTATAAGTGGTACGAATGTATGTCGTCGAATGTATGTCGCACGAAGCACTTTTCGTCCAAGTGTCAAAGCGGTCAGCAGCATAATAACGCCAACGAATGCCTGAAATCCTTACTGCTGCCAATGCGGCTTGTGCATAACTCTTACAGCCTTGATGAGGATACACTCCTTTGGTGACTTATAATGGCTGATTAAACTCTCTCTTTGACCCCATTCTACACCCGGATTACCCCCTGTCAATACGGCTGAAAAAATAATTGTGACGTTACTTCGAGTACGATATAAAGGCAAGTGTAATGAGAAGTTGCTGCCAAGCCCTTACTGCTTACGACCTCTACGTTTCCATCAAAAAGATGAGCTAAATCACGGGTGATCGAGAGCCCAATTCCTGCCCGGCCATCGTTGCTTCATTAATATGGACTCCTCCTGCTAAAGTCACAGCTGATTCCATTTACCTTTAAATATGTTGTTGTCCATGCTCAATCACTCCTCGTTATATACTTTCCGATTACCCGGTGATCCCGGATCTGAATCCTTTACCTATGCGGGAACTTTAGTTTTCGACACGAAACAACAGAAGAAAAATAAAATTTTATATAAAAAATCAAGTTTTAAATAATTAGTGATTATTTTCACATAAAACTCCTTCTACTTATGCTAAGATTCCATCGAATGGTAGTCATTGCGACTTACCTTTCCAAGCTTTTACCGGGTAAAAAGCCACATATTTATATCATTTCGACGGAATAAAGTGTCGGCTAACGCCGTATTCCGACAATACCTTTCGTTGTTAAAATGTTTCAACATTTTAATATCATATTTTTCACCAAATTTTGAACAAAAAGTGGAGGTCATTGGTATGAAAAAGAAATTGTCCATCATTTTGTCCGGAACTCTGGTCCTTGGAGGACTGCTCGCAGGCTGCGGCGGGGAAAAAGCTGAGGAACCTGCCAACACGGAAAAACCTGCGGCTGAAGCACCCGCAACAGAAACACCTACTACGGAGGTAAAAGCTGGCGAATACACAGACGGAGCATACTTCGCTCAAGGCGAAATGGACGAAAAATCCGGCTGGCAGTACAATGTCACCCTTCATGTTGAAGGCGGAAAGATCAAAGACGTGAACTGGAACGGCTCCAATATCAAGGCTGGACCTGACAAGAAAACCCTCTCTGAGTCCGGTGAGTACGGCATGAAGGAAAAAGCCGGTGCTCAAGCCGAGTGGCACGAACAGGCTGAAAAAGCCGAACAGTTCCTGGTTGAGAAGCAGGATCTGGCAGCTATCACTTATAACGAAGAAGGCAATACAGATGCGATCAGCGGTGTGTCGATCCATGTAAATGATTTCGTAGAAATCGCTCAGAAAGCAATTCAGGCTGGACCTACTGAAGCTGGACCTTACAAAGATGGAGGCTACCATGCTGAAGGAGAAATGGATGCCAATAGCGGCTGGAAATCAACTGTTGATCTTACTGTTGCCAACGGTAAAGTTATCGCAGCTTACTTCAGCGGCGTGAACGATAAAGGCGAAGACAAACAAGACTTCTCCAAAGACGGAAAATACGGCATGAAGGAAAAAGGTGGAGCACAGGCTGAATGGCACGAGCAAGTTGAGAAAGCTCAGCAGTTCTACCTGGAGAACCAAGGCGTCGGCAGCTTAACTTTTAACGAAGAAGGCAAAACAGATGCACTTTCCGGTGTATCCGTCGGCGTTCAAGAATATTTCCAGCTTGCTGAAAAAGCGCTCGAAGGAGCAAAGTAAGCGATCAAAAATGAAAATAGCACTGCAAGCAGAAGACCGGGAGCATGCTCCCGCTTCTGCTTTTGCAGCACAATGAGACCAATGAGGTGAGCTTCGTGAAAAAGATTGTCTTACTAGGCGGCGGATACGGCGGCGTTCATGCAGCTAAAAAGCTGGCTAAGAAGTTCAAGAAGGACAAAGATGTACAGATTACTCTGATTGACCGCAATCCCTACCATACCCTCCTGACTGAGCTACATGAGGTAGCGGCTAACCGGACACCGGAGGATTCAGTCAAGATTGATCTGAAAAAAATATTTGCTGGGCTTAACGTTGACGTCGTGCTCGACGAAATCAACAACATCGACTTTGACGGCAAAAAGCTGAGTTCAGAAACGGCTGTCTATGAATACGACTATCTGGTCATAGGTACCGGCTGTAAACCAACCTTCTTCGGCATTCCGGGTGCGGAGGAAAATGCGTTCACCCTCTGGTCGTTTGAAGATGCGGTACGTCTGAAGGAGCAAATCCGCCACAGCTTCCGCGAAGCAGCTAAAGAGCACGACCCGGCTGTACGTAAATCAAAGCTCTCCTTCGTCGTAGTAGGCGCCGGCTTTACCGGTGTTGAACTCATCGGTGAAATGGCTGAATTCCGCGATGAGCTGTGCAAAGAGTTTTATATTGATAAATCCGAGGTCCGGCTCGTTGTAGCGGATATGGCACCAAAAATCTTGCCTATCCTGCCGGATAAACTGATCGCTAAATCTGAGAAATACCTCCGCAAAATCGGAGTTGAAATCATCACAAGCGCCAAAATTACCGGCGTTGGCGAAGACCGCGTCATTCTCGGAGAAGGCAAGGAAATCATCGCTAACACAATCGTATGGACAGCCGGTGTCGAAGGTTCCGAACTGGTCGGAAATCTGGACGTTCAGCAGCAAGGACGCAAACGGATTGTAACGAATGACAAACTGCAAAGTGTTGATCATGAAAATGTATATGTCATAGGCGATAACATCTTCTATGTTCCGGAAGGTGAGACCCGTCCCGTACCACAGATGGTAGAGAACGCTGAGCAGGCTGCAGCGCTGGCCGCACACAACCTGATTGCGGACATTACTAACGGAACGAAGAAATCGTATAAACCGGCGTTCCATGGCACCATGGTCTGCATCGGCAGCCGTTATGGTGTAGCCAATGTTGGACTACCGAATAAAATGTTCATGCTAACCGGATTTTTCGCAATGCTATCCAAGCATTTCATGAACATGTTCTACCTGTCTACAGTTGCCGGCTTCAACAAAGTTTGGTCTTATATGATGCATGAATTTTTCCATGTAAATAACCGCAGAAGTTTCCTCGGGGGACATTTCTCGAAGCGCTCCCCGAATTTCTGGCTCGTCCCGCTTCGTATATATCTGGGCATCATGTGGCTAACCGAAGGATGGGAGAAGCTACTTAAAATCATAGATGATCCGAACCGGATCTTCCTGATTCCCCCTGCTCCTTCGGCAGATGCGACAACTGCGGCATCCCAAGCAGTGGAAGCAGTCTCCCAGACGGTTGACGCACAGACAGCTGCTTCTGCAGTAACAACCGCGAAGGATGCTATTGAAGCTCTTCCGGTGCCCGGCTTCATCAGTAGCATGGTTAGCGGTTTTATGGATATGTTCTTCTACACTGCAGACGGTGGCTATACGGCCCTCGCTTCCGTATTCCAAGTAGGTATGGTAGGGGCTGAAATTGTGTTTGGCCTTATGCTCATTGCCGGTCTGTTCACAGCTGTTGCCTCCATCGGTACAATTGCGATGGGTGTTATGATCTGGACATCAGGTATGGCCCCTTATGAAATGCTGTGGTTTGTAACGGCTGCTATCGCTACAATCGGCGGTGCTGGAAGCACACTTGGCCTCGACTACTATGTACTGCCTTGGCTGAAAAAGCATTGGAAAAAGGTTCCTCTTGTAAAACGTTGGTATCTGTATACCGATTAGTAATTTGAATCACATTGTCTAAACAAGGAGGCATATGCATATTACTGCGTATGACTCCTGTTAATATGATCTCGTTTTGAGGATGATCTTCCGCAAAACTTCTCGAAGGAGTGGGCTTAATGAATACTCGACTGATGAACGATACCGTACGTTTACTGCATGAAGAATGGTCCCCGATTGCTGGAATCGTCCTGGATATTCCTTGTCACGATATGAACCGGCTAGTTCAGGTACTGGATCATCATCAGTTGGAGCCTAAACGCCAGACGGTTTTGCTAGCACTCTACAACCTGCTCCACATGGCGCGAGAGCGTCACCGGGACTGCTCGTTCAGTGATCCCGATCTGACTCGAAACATATTGGACGGCGACTACCTATACAGCCTTTATTTACAGATGGCCGTCAAATTTCAGGAAACGAATCTGGTAAGCCATCTGGCCCCAGTGCTGAAACAGCAGAAAATTGCTTTGGCAGAAGGGCGATTGATAGACGAAGATCTTACGATGCATTTCGAGAAATTTCTATGCGGCGAATATAAGCAGAAACAGACTGGAAAAGCGATGTAACGAGGAGGAATCAGGGATGAAGCTTCATGAAGCATTAAATGTAGACATCAACCGGGTGAACCGGGAAATCGAACAAATCGTCAAGCATGACCCTGATCTCTCTCGTTCATCTGTCGTAGCCAAAAGTGTGCTTGAGCTCATTCGATCCGGCGGCAAACGGCTGCGTCCTTTGATGGTGCTGGTTGGCTCCCGATTTGGACCGAAGTCTGTAGGACGTAAACAGTGGCAGCTTGCAGCTGCAGCCGAGTTCATACACGCAGCTTCGCTAGTTCATGACGATGTGATCGACCGTTCAGACCTACGCCGTGGACAACCAGCCATGCATTTGAAGACCGGCGTCAGCCAGGCCGTTCATATCGGCAGCTATATGTCGCTGCGCATTGTTGAACTTCTCTCCCAATATGCATCGGATCAGGAACGGTATGTGCATGATTTATCATCTATCGCAAGCACCCAGCTGTGTATTGGGGAATACCAGCAAATGGCCCATGCTTTCGACTACGATCAAACCCTTGAGCAGTATCTGGAGAAATCCCGTAACAAGACAGCGCTGCTCATGGCTACCTGCCTGAGAACCGGAGCTCTCTCCTCAGGCTGCGAATCACAAACGGCGGACCTGCTCTATGAATTTGGAGAATGTTTAGGCATGCATTTTCAGATTCAGGACGACTTGATGGATTTCACGCAGGATGCCGCAACACTCGGCAAGCCGGCGGGAAGCGATCTCCGTCATGGCCAAGTTACCCTACCCGTACTATTCGCTCTGCAGGACCCGGCTCTCTCTGGAATGATCCGCTCCATTGGTCCGGACTCTCCTGATCCCGATATCGAGCAGGTTCTGGAGGCAATCAGGCAAAGCGGAGCGCTTGAGAAGACAGTGGAGTTCAGCCGCTCGTACCTTGAGCGTGCTAATGCCATTATCGGGCAGCTATCCGGCTTCCCAGCTCATGAGGATCTGAAGGTTCTTCTTCACTACTTCTCGGCAGCTTGATCTAACAACAACAGGGTGTCCCAACACGGTCATTAGACCAATGGGGCACCCTTTTGGTGTTGTAATGGTCGCAATATCCCGATTTGTCTGTTGTGAGACGCTCCGCGTACGAATCATTCCTACGATCGCTCTTGCCCCCGAATTCCGAGAATTGATTCGTCCTCTCCGCTATTCCGAGCTTGTCCATCCACTTTTGTCAGCCATCCTCCCACACCTCCGCTGCCTTTCCCTTCTTTTTTTTGTTGTACGATGTTTTCTTCGCGTACCCTAGCTATGCTGCACCATCATCATCCCCAACAAAAAAGGACGAGCCTGTATCAGCTCATCCTCTATATTGATTTCTCTTTCCCAGTTATCCCTCTACTGATGATCCAACGCTCTGTTTTGTCTTAATCATTCAGGAAGTTTTTCGTACCGCGAACCACAATTCAACATAATTAAGGCCATTTCTGCCTCCATAGACTTCGAATTCCATCCCATCGACCTGCTCGTATCCTGCTGTTGGAAGCCATTCTGAATAAAAGCGGTGGTATAACGACTCGATGGAATCATTAAATTGATCCCATGTAAACAGTTCTGATGGGAATATAGCCCACGTGTGTGAAGGGATCGTGATTTCCAAATATCCATCCGTTTTACTGGAATCGCTCTTAAATGAACACAGCATATATGGAAACGTATCATTTTCGGTTTTTCGATAGCTGCACACTGCATGCACTTTATACAAATCCCTACTCAGATATACAGGCAATTCACCCGCATTGGAAGTGAGTCTCTCTACCTCGCCATTGGCATGGCATTGCTGCCATAACCCCCCCGGTGTAGTCGGTCCATCGCCATCTCCGCTTGTTTGAAACACTCTTTCAATGCCAAATACTTGGAAAGATTCCTTGGTTTCGATCCGATAATTCATCGCCTCAACCCCTTTGATTGAAATAAGAAAGGAAAGCCGTGGATATGCTTTCAACGCGACGCCTTCTTGACGAGCCGTAGTTGGATTGACACCAT
This sequence comes from Paenibacillus uliginis N3/975, assembly GCF_900177425.1. NCBI lineage: Bacteria > Bacillati > Bacillota > Bacilli > Caryophanales > Paenibacillaceae > Paenibacillus > Paenibacillus uliginis. The sequence continues at coordinate 5,592,741 of NZ_LT840184.1, forward strand.
GCATCGATTGAAAAGCTCTTGCGAAAGAAACCGGTGAATCGTAACCGTACTTAATGGCAATATCAATCACTTTCGCATCGCTATTCAACAAATCAATCGCTGCAAGAGTAAGCCGTCTGCGTCGTATATATTCCGCCAGTGTAACATCCGTAATGAAGGAGAACATTCTTTGAAACTGATAAGACGAACAGCAGGCTTGACTTGCTATCTCCGTCAGGTCGATTTCTCCGGATATATTCATTTCGATATAATCCAATGCCCGATTCATCCTCGTAAGCCAATCCATTTCTTTCCCTCCTCTCAATCGAAGTATAGAGTAACAGCGACTTTGTATCGCAACTTTTTATGCACAAGTAAGTTGGCATTATTTCCTCTACATAATTCGGCAGGGACAGAATTAACTCCTGTATTAACAAAACTGCCCATTAGCACAACGCGGCTGCCGATCTATGCCGACAGCCGCATTTTAGTTAATTATTTAACTATAGTTTCCCGTTAGCGTAAACTAATTTCTCGGAAGACTGTTATCCTCTAATACTAATAATGAGACTTTCTTGGCTATTGTCTCTTTGTCAAAAGATACTTTTCCAGAAGCCCATAAGTAACCAGCCTCAAGTATGATGTTTGAATAAATCGGTACATAAAAACTCTTCTCCATGTCTGTATATTTGATATCTAAACTTTTCGTTAAATATTTTTTCAACTCAATTAATATTTTTTCTTTCAATAGCGGGATTAAACCTAAATAACTTTGGCGACATTGAATATTCGGTTGTTGATGATAGTCGCATACCGCTAGAACGAGCTGATATATGCTTTCTTTATCGAATTTCACGACTCCTGATGTGTGTTTTTCAATGACAGCCGAAGCAGACTCATCAACAATGTAGTCCAATAATTCGTACTTATCATTGAAATGCGCGTAGAAAGTAGCACGATTCACTTGAGCCCCTTTTGTTAAATCAGCAACTGTAATTTTTTCAAAATCCTTTTCATTCACTAAATTAACAAAAGCGTTAATCAAAGACTGCTTTGTTCGAGTCATTCGTATATTCCTTACTTTTGTCCCCACTTCATTCACTCCTTACATCAGAATTTTGAGCGGAGCTCAAAGTAACTCCTAACCTGACAATTTTTCAGTTTTGTTGCTATAGCAACATTTCCTCCCTTATTGTTGGTTGTTCTGTTTAGATATTGGTTGTATTTTTATTAAAGCAACACATGTTTGTTTAATATATCACTCATAAGAAGTTTATGAAAGATGAATATCGCTGCCGGATTTCATGCGACTCGAAAAGAACATCCCAGTATCGATCACGAATGAGGAGAATCCGAATGAAAACAATACTTGTAACAGGCGGAACAGATGGAATTGGAAAAGGGGTTGCTACTCACTTCTTAAAAAAAGACGACCGTGTAATAGTGGTCGGCAGTTCGTCTGCTAAAGGCGATCTTTTCTTAAATGAAGCTAGACAGTTAGGAGCAGAGGGAAGGGCCATTTTTCTTCAAGCAAATTTGAGTTTGGTAAATGAAAACAAGCGCATTATTGAAGAAGTAAAAAGCCGGTTCCATTCTTTAGATAGGGTCGTTTTTTGTGCAACCAATCATAAGCCCAGAAAAGAATATTCGGAAACACCAGAGGGATTTGAATTTAGTTTTGGGTTATCTTATTTGAGCAGATTCGCTCTTAGTTATGGCTTAAAAGAGCTTTTGGAAAACTCTGATAACCCTGTTATTCTTAATGTTTGTGCTCCAGGAATGAATGGTACGGTTAACTTGGATGATATCCAAAACAAGAATAATTATAACGGTGCAAAAGCTAGGTATCATGGCAGCCGATTAAACGATTTACTAGGTGTTGCCTTTGCCCACAATGATACTATTGGAAAAATAAAATATATTCTCTTTAACCCTTGGGCTGTCCAAACCACTGGAACTTTTGAAGCTTATGAAAACCCTGTGACGAAGAGTATCATGAAGCTAATTTATAAAACAATAGGTAAACCGGTAGAAGAAGCAATTTTTCCTATCATCGAATTGTTAGAGAATCCACCTAAACCTTCTCTATCTGCTTATAAACAGCGAAAAGAAGTAAGTCTTGCGATGAAAACTTTTGATAAAGAAAATGCTCAAAAGCTTTTAAATATCACTGTTCAAATGCTGGAGGCTTATCAAAAAAACATTTAATTGGAGGAAAAGAAAATGAAAATATTAGTGACAGGTGCAACAGGACAATTAGGGGCAAAGGTTGTAGAAGCATTATTAAAAATAATACCAGCAAACGAGTTAGCTGTTAGTGTTCGAAACCCAGAGAAAGCAAAAGGATTGCGAGCTCGCGGAGTAGAAGTTCGACACGGAGACTTTGATAAACCAGAAACATTAGATTCTGCTTTTTCAGGAATTGATCGACTTTTAATTATATCTACATTTGGGAATCATGAAACATTAATGAGACAGCATACGAATGCTGTAGCTGCTGCCGGGCGTGCTCAAGTAAAATTTATTGCTTATACTAGTGTAACAAACGCAAGTGAAAGCAAATTTTTCCTCGCCCCACTTCATCGAGCTAGAGAAGAAGCTATTTTGAAAACAGGTATTCCATACTCGTTTTTAAGAAACAATTGGTATTTGGAAAATGAAATTAGAAGCATACAAGGCGCGATGGCAGGAGCACCTTGGGTTACATCAGCAGGAACAGGAAAAATAGGCTGGGTACTTCGACAAGATTTAGCGGAGGCAACAGCAAATGTATTGACCGGAGAAGGACACGAAAACACGATTTACGAACTTTCCGGTAAGCTAATGACTCAAGGAATTAACATCTGCCCTTGGAGATGTATTAGGGAAAGAAGTACCTGTACAGCAAGTCGATGATACTACTTATGCGAACATGATGAAAGGTGCAGGGGTACCAGAAGCCTACCTTCCTATGCTCGTAAACACACAAAAAGGTATTCGAGATGGTGGATTAGAGATAGAAAGTAACGATTTAGAAAAATTACTTGGTCGCCCTGCTACACCAATAAACGAGGCTTTGAACCAAATTGTTAGTCAAAGCTCTGTGAAATAATGTGAATCGTCATGTCGGGTCTTCGCAACTATTCGACAAACCTGCACAATGAATTAGCGAACGATTCGTACAGGCAGCCGTCTAACAACAGACAATGGGGACGTCCCAGCTCAATGAACCTTTTGGGACACCCCCGGCCTGTTTTTACTTATAGAACAATCTCTTAATATTTTATCCTATAAATCATTCACAGCATCAACTCTTTGCATCCTCTAAACCCCACTGACCACGTCAGGAGACGCTTACGCCGGTCGTGAGCTACGGTCAAACCACCAGTATGGCTGCACCCAGCATGACGAACAGCAGCAAAAAGCCCGTATCTCTTGCTTCCCATGACAGGCTATGGAGGCTGGTCCGCGGCTCGTTCATCACAAATCCCCTGGACTCCATGGAATGAATGAGATCCTGCGCCCGGCGAAAGGCACTGACCGTAACAGGCACGAGCAAAGCGACGAGCATTTTGGCCTTATCCTTCCACGGCAATTCCTTCAGATCTGCTCCACGGGATGCCTGAGCTTTCAAAATTTTATGCGTCTCATCCAATATTGTCGGAATGAACCGGAGTGCTATGCTGATCATCAGACTGAGCCGCTCCGGGTGCATCCCGACTTTTTTTAACGGCTTGAGCACACCTTCCAGACCCAGATTCAGCTTGCCAGGTGTCGTTGTAAACGTCAGTATGGCCGTGAACGATACCAGAAGAGCCATCCGCATTACGCTGAGCAGGCCAACTTCCAATCCGCCGCTAAAGAGAGTGAACGATCCCAGAGTAAGCAAGGCCTCCCCGCTTTTGACCGTGAGCACCTGAATGACAAATATAAACACCATTAGGAATCGCAGCGGCTTCATCGCCTTGAGGTAATAACGGAACGAAATTCGTGTGCTATGCATAATCAGAATGGAAAAGAGCGCCGTTAGCGCCATGCCCGGCCATGAGGATACCATGACAATGACCGCAACGTACAACAGCATGGCCGCAAGCTTCGCCCGCGGATCCAGACCGTGTATCCAAGAGCCGGTATCAATGCTCCTCCCGATTATCAGCTTGTCGCGCATAATCCTCCCTCATTCCTCTCCGGTGTTTGCCGTAAACATCTCAGCCTTTGTGTTTCGCAGAGCTGCTATACGCTCTGCCAGTGATTCTGCCGTGAAACAGGGCTCTTCGTGCCCCAGATTGAAGCGTTCCGACAGAATACTCCAGCAGCGAAGCGGTAGCGGAACTGCCATACCACACTCTTCCATGACTTCCACCCGGCCTGCCAGCTCGCGGGGAGTACCTTGAAAGGCACACTCCCCCTTATGAAGAAGAACCCATCGGTCAGCCGCTTCCAGTAATTCATCCATACGGTGTGTAACGATAATGATCGTTCTGCCTTCTTCACGACATAGGGTCTGCAGCATCCCAATCAGTTCCATCCTGCTGACGGGGTCCAGTGTAGCCGTCGGTTCGTCCAGAACGAGAATGTCCGGCTCCATGGCAAGCACTGAGGCGATGGCGGCCTTTCGCATCTGCCCGCCGCTCAGCTGAAACGGGCTGCGCTGCAGCAGGGCCGGATCCAGACCCATTTTAACAAATGCCTGCAGTGCCTTCTGTTTAGCTTCCTCCTGACTTGCACCGAAATTCATCGGCCCGAAACAAATATCCTTTTCCACCGTTTCCTCGAACATCTGCTGCTCCGGGAACTGAAACACCAATCCGACACGTCGTCGGAGCTCTCGCATTTTAGGTGCCTTCTCCCCTGCTGCAATCATGACATCGAGCACAGATACTGTGCCAGCTGTCGGTTTGATAATACCGTTGAACAGCTGAAGCAGCGTGGATTTACCTGATCCAGTCGTTCCGGCCACGCCAATGAATTCTCCTGAACCAATTCCGAGATCGATATGACGAAGTGCAGCGCTGGCCCAAGGGGTACGGGCATCATAATCGAAGCACACCTTCTCTAATTGAATGACCATAAGAAATCCATCAGCTCCTGTTCATCACCGGATTGTCCTTTTGCAACTCCCCGAGACTCCAATTCCTGTACAAGCTTCCGAGCAAAAGGCGCTTCCAGTCTGCACAGCAACATTAGCTCCCTATCCTCAAACAGGTCATCAGGTGACACATCTGCAATAACAGCACCGTCCCGCAGAGCAAGCACCCTTTCAGAGGCCATAATTTCATCCGCGTCATGCGTAATGGACACAATGGTATACCGCCCCTCCCGGTGCATATCCCTAAGGATATGGGTCAAGTCGCGCCTTGCCTGTTCATCCAGCATGGAGGAGGCTTCGTCCAGCACCAATATTTCTGGCTCCATGGCAAGCACTGAGGCTAACGCAACCCGCTGCTTCTGTCCACCGGACAGCTCGGAGGGATGTCTTTTAAGCAGATGGCTAACGCCAAATCGTTCAGCATACCGGTCGATCTGCTCTCTCATCTGCCGCCTCGGCATACACATGCCCTCAAGTCCAAAGGCAATATCCTCCTCCACCGTGCTGCCAACAAATTGATTGTCCGGATTCTGAAATACCATCCCTACCTTACGGCGGATTGCGATCAGGTTATCTGGTACAAGCTCCAAGCCCGCTGTCTCTATAAGACCTTCATTAGGCGCCAACAGTCCGTTAAACAGTCTGGCAAGCGTAGATTTCCCACTCCCATTACTCCCCACAACAGTCACCCACTGTCCTTGGGGAACCGTAAAGCTGACAGAGCGGATGTTGTTCGACTGCCCGTTATACGAAAAGCTAACCTCCTTAAGGGTTAGTGCTGGGGGCTGATGCTGTTCTCCAGACGCGCACTTTTCCGATTCATGCGACTTAGGCCTGTTATATAATCCCGCTCTGTTCATAGCAAGTTCCTCCCTTCTGCCGTCCTCTCAGCTGAAATCTGCCTGTTTACGGTCTCCCGTGCAACCTCTTAATCTGTAAAACCAGCAAACAATGACAGCTTGGAAAGCGATGGCACCAAATATCTTACGGCAATACCGATAAGGACACCGGTCACAATACCGGTCAGCAGAAGCGCTGGCAAATAGTAAAAGATCGAAGAGGTTTTGAAAATAATCGAAGCAGCCGTCAGCTGACCGATATTGTGCGCTACCCCGCCGGCAATGCTGATTCCGATCAGACTGAGTCTTTTTCCGCTAATTTTAAGCAGGCCATACATGACAACAAAACTGAATAGCGCGCCGAACAAACTGAACAAAAAGCTGGAAAAGGTTCCGAAGATCATCGCGGTCAGAACCGTCTTTAGAACGATTAACGTCATCGCGTCTCTTCCCCGCAAAAAAAACAAGCAGGTCAGCACCATAATGTTAGCCAGCCCCAGCTTTGCGCCCGGTACTGACAGGTTCACCGGAATAAGGGATTCCACAATGCTTAGCACAACAGCAACTGCTGCAAAAATGGCAATAATGACCGTCTTTTTAAGCAGCATGGCAGATTCGTTAATTGACAACGGCGTCGACTTCATCCTGACTCTCTCCTCCCGAGGCACCCTCTACCTCAACCAATACTTTATGAGGCAAGCAGACGATGCTTTGATTTTTCTTGTCAACGAATCCGAAGCTGAGGCACACTTCATCCGGGCAGTCCGCCTCAATCATTTCGATCCCGTAATCATATACCTTAAGAATATTCACACCATGATCCGTCTTAATTTCAATAATCTGTTCTTCTTCCGTCAATTCCACAGTCTTAAACAATTGACCATCCACCGTAATGGTTGCCGTTAATGGATTATTGTGATTTTTTTCACTATCTTTTCCGTCCAACCATCTCGGAACAAGAAATATCAGTGCTGCTGCCAGCACAACTGAGATCAGTACCAAGTCTCCGCGTTTCATAAGCATCTTCCTTATTTTTTGATTATATAAATCTTAGACGTCCTCATTATACCTACTCCCCACCTATCCTTCAATGAAGGAAACACCCAATCCGGCCAGTTTGAGAATGATTTCACAAAATCATCACTAAATCCAAAATTTTATTCAAAAATTTAAATAAATTATGAGAAGTCTCACATCCCCCCTCTGACGGGCTCTGCTATAATCCAGTCGAAACCTGGTGGAAAAGAGGAATCCTCATGAAAATAATTAAGCGCTCATCACTGCTTCTGCTTCTGTCCGCCCTGCTTATCATTGGAGGCTGCATGAACTCCGGCGCGGCTCCTGCAGATCTCAATGAAAAGACGCCCGACTCCGGCCAGAAGACGGAAATAACCGATCCAATCAAGAAGTCTTACTATATTTTTGATACCATTGTGCAAGTAAAGGTGTATGACAGCCGGATCACGGACCGTCATTTTAATGAAATCGAAGAACTACTTAAAACGATCGACGCTGAAATGAGCCGCACGAATGACAAGAGTGAGCTGGCCAAGGTGAACGATAATGCCGGGATCAAACCTGTGCAAGTGTCCGACCAAACCTTCAATGTTGTTCAAAAAGCATATGACTACACTAAGCAAACGGAAGGCCGCTTCAATCTGGCGATTGGCCCTCTCGTCACGCTGTGGAATATCGGAAATGAAGGCGCGCATGTTCCTGATCAGTCTAAAATTGATGAACTTATACCGCATAGTCAATATAACCAGGTTGAACTGAACCCGGACACCCGTGAAGTATACTTGAAAGAAAAGGGCATGGAAATGGACCTTGGCGGCATTGCCAAAGGTTATTCGGCTGACGTCATTGCCAAATATTTGACCGACAACGGCTTCAAGAGCGCCATCATTGATCTGGGCGGTAACGTGCTTGCCTTGGGACAAAAGCCGGGCGGCCACAAATGGACCATCGGTATTCAGGATCCTGACCTTTCTCGGGGCAATCCGATCGGCAACCTAAAGGTGGAGAACCAGACTATCGTCACATCGGGCGTATACGAGCGCTTTTTCGAGGAAGATGGAAAAGTGTACCACCATATTCTGGATTCGGATACAGGATATCCTGTCGACAACAATCTGAACAGTGTCACGATTCTGACAGACAGCTCCATCGATGCGGACGCGCTGTCCACCTCGATCTTCTCCATGGGATTAGAAAAGGGACTCGAATTCGCGGAGCAACTGGATAAGGCAGAGGCCTTATTTATAACCAAGGATAAAAAAGTGTACATTACGTCAGGTATGGCTGAGGTTCTGGCTATGACCAACGACAGCTACACGTTAATGAACGAATAGCACAAAAGAGAGCAGGACATCTCTTCCTTTCGGGAAAGGTGCCCTGCTCTTCTTATGTTTGTGGTTATTCCCGCTAACTCATTCGGCACAGAGCACCGAGTCTACCAACTGGTCTGCAGCCGTGTTAAGCAGTTTCCTGCTGGGCCCTCATATATTTCACGAACATGCCCGCAAAATCGGGATCCCACTGTGTTCCCTGGCCTTCTTCCAGAATATTCAGAGCCTCGATGGATCTCATCCCACTGCGGTAAGGCCGATCAGAGGTCATCGCGTCATATGCGTCCGCAACCGCAATAATCCGCCCGAACAGCGGGATATCACAGCCCTTCAAGCCGTCAGGATAACCTTTTCCGTCATAGCGCTCATGATGGGAACGTACCCCTTCCAGATATGGAGCCATCGCATCAGCTGGCTCGATCTGCCGTAGGATGTTCTCCCCCTGCTCCGGATGGGCTTTCACCTGAGAAAACTCTTCCTCTGTCAATCTTCCCTCTTTCAACAGAACATTATCCCGGACTCCGATTTTCCCAATGTCATGAAGCAGCGCAGTCTTATGCAGGAGGTCGATCTCACTTTCATTCAGTCCTGCCAGTTCACCAAGAAGAACCGAGTATTCCGCCACACGTAATGAGTGTCCTGCCGTATAAGGGTCACGTGCATCCAGTGCAGCAGCCAGAGCCGCAAAATAACTGTCTAGTAGCTTCCGGTTCCGTTCTTCTCTCACCTGCAACCCCCGAACCATCATATTAAATCCAGCGATCAGTGTGGAAAATTCATCTGAATACAGATTCGAAGTCTGAATCAGACGCCCTTCCTTAACCTCATTCATTGCCCGGTATAACTGACGAATGGGACGATGCACATCTTGTGTCAACAGAAGTGCGCCAATATAGGCGAAAGTTACTCCAATCAACAGAATGACACCAGCCCAGCCCCAATATTGCTGGGAAATGATCTTGTCAAACTCCTCAAGTCGGATCTGGGCTGCCAGACTGAATAAAAAGAGCGGAAAAGTTCCGATCAGCATCGTGCTGAGCAGGAACTTCGTACGAATGGCAGTAAACACATGTCCCTCCAGCGAAAAGTCAACGCCAAACCGGAACAGCGCCTGTCGGCGGAGCTCTTTTACCACAGGACGAATGGCAGCTACGGTAAGGAAAAATTCGATCATCGCATGACAGCTTGCAATGAGCACCGCACCTAGTGAAGCCAGCCAAATATAGAAAGACGGTATGCTGAGCAGCCCACGATTCAGCATCCAAATCGTAATCAAGATCGCCGGCACAGACAGGCCGAACAAATGTGGACCATATATACGGTACACCGCCTGCTTCGGCATACGGTGTACCTGAAGGTAGGCAGCCTCCAGAGTTGCCAGATCTGCATTTGAAGTATGCAAGGTTTGCCGGATCAATCGCATATGCCTCAAAAATACAAAGATTTCTACAGTAATCATAATGAGAAACGAGATTCCAATAATGCTCAACAGACGCATACCTTCAATGTAAGAAATTTCAAATGTGGTTATGAGCAGCACGCCGCCTACTACGAGTACAGCAATAAGGGAACCGATAACATAATTACGGATAAGCTGATTTAAGAAGGACCTGTATAGTTGCATGAAATGCCTACTTTCGTCGCAATTAGTCATATTATATTTGTTTATGCACCGTTGACTGGAATTATACTTCAATCCATTAGGAATAAATTACCTATGTATAGAATATCGTTGGAATCGACAAAAAAATCAAGATCTTTGCTAAAGTGTATCAAGTGTGATATAATCATAAATTGTTAGGCGAAGTTTAACCCCGTAAGTTCCTCGCAAATTTTATATTTTCTAACTCAGATGAAGTTGAGAATTCCTATTTTCTAACCCAAAAGTAAGAGTTTAAGGATGTTGGTTTTCTGATTCACACTGGAGCGGTCATCGGAGCCGCAAGGACGAAAGAGAGGCAGGGCTTTTGTTGTTTTGGAAGTAATGATCCCGAAATTGAACTTCAAACACAAGGAACCGACTGTACAGCCGATCAGGCCGTCAGGGGTTAAATTATATTGGCGCTTCAGCGCTCATAAAAGTACCCTGCAGACCATTCTGCAGGGTACGTCTATATCCACAAGATCCAGAAAAGTAATTAATTGTTACACCAGCCTTTAAAATACATATCATACCATTTATGTTGTCGATTACCTGCCTTTATGGCATAATGGAGGCATAGATTGGGCAGCTAAATGGAGGGCATTTCGTTTGTTTACAAACGAGATGCCTTCCTGTTTATCAACATGATTTTTACATTAAATGTAACCTTCTTCAATCGGCTGCTCCATTAAGGGAGGTTGAGGCGATCGGTATACATCTCTGTAGACGTTCTTTCATACAAGAATTCGGAAGCGGAGGATGTTTATATGAATATTCCAAAAACCAAGCAAGGGAAGAAGCCGAAAGATCGGGCAGGTATCTTCATATTTGCGATCTCCTGCATCTCGACCGCGATTCTCGTATTCATTATCGTTGAGATTATCCTGAGGACCATGTTTGGAACACTGAAATGAACGTATTCGATAGCAAGGAGGATCATGTATGAAATGGACTGGATTGTACATCACAATAAATTTAGGTTGCAGCTCAATCTATAATGAGCCATAGCACGAGGAGGAGATATGACCATGAATTTGCAAAAGATCAATATAAGAGAAACGCTTGTTTCCCAATTAACTTTTTTTGATGAACAGCTCACTCTTTTTCTTGATCGGTACCTCCCTGCCGCTGACGACGTCCGTATCGTGCGGGAACGAAAAAATACCAAAGCGTTTATCGAACGCTATATGTTCAAGGTGGAGCAGTATCTGAACAATCACATCGATGGTGATGACATCCCGTGCCCCGATTTTGTATTTCTCGGGAGTACGGTAACCGTGCAATATGACGACAGCAATCACTGTGAATCCTATGCATTGTGTCTGCCGGAGGATTCTGATCCGGATAATGGCTGCATATCCATCGTCTCTCCGCTTGGCTCCCAGCTTCTTATGGCTGCCAAAGACAGCCAAATTACAATTGTGACTCCCGGGCAAATCACAAAAGTGACCGTTGTAGATATAAACTGCAACTAACTCCCAAGAAACATGCCATCCAATATTGGTAATCAAGTCACATCATGTCCAGCAGAGGTTACAACAATATCCTGATCACACGAGTGAAACACATAGAATAACTATAACCATCAGCACATCTTGAGGGCTGTCCTTTGGTCTACCCACGACCAAGTTGACAGTCCCTTTTTTGTCTTTAAGCCCCTTTTACTTCCCTTCAAATATGCATAACGAAAATTTTCTCCAATTGCTGCTCTGAAAATACCAGTAAAATTGTGACAGACGCCTAGTCCCCTGCATATGATGCCGAAGACGAACCACTTTTCGGAAGGAGCGTGCAGTCTTGAAAAAACGAGGGAAGCATACAACGGGTAAAAATCCAACCCAGCGCTATGTGGTGGACCCTAATACAAGAGAAATTGATTGGGCAGGACGTAACGAAGCAAAAAACCGTGCAGCAGCAGATAGGGAGGCCCGGGTTCTTTCGGCTCCGGCGGCAGCTGCTCCGGAAGAAGAAGGCATCGACGCCTTAGAATTCGAAGGTCTGCTGCCTGAGGAAAGCACCGATGTACCGGAAGAGGAGGTAATGAAAGAAGCTTTTGAAGAGGAAGACAGCCCCCTCCCTCCAGACACCTTGGAATTATTCAACACCACCGATCACCGGGAGCACCTGCTGACTGAGAAACAAATGCCCGGCCTAAAGGGGCCTTTTATCTATACTGAAGATATCAGTGAAGGTGCAGTCACGGAGAGCCGGATCGCTTCTCGTGCCATCACCGCCTCCAAGCTGGCTACCGGATCAGTCGGAAGCGATGCATTGCAGGATTACGCTATAACAGGTCTTCAAATTGCCGACGGCAGCATCACCTCCGCCAAGCTTGCAGGTTCGGTAGTCACCAGTGATCATCTGGCCGATAGTTCCATCACTGACCGGAAGATTGTAGTTGGTACGATCAGTGGAGATAAAATCAAGGATGGCAGTGTAACCTCTCATAAGCTGGCCGATCATAGCATCACCTCGGATAAACTTGCGAACGGAGCGGTACTCTCCCGCCACCTTAGTGGTCTAAGCATTTCAGGCGGACTGCTTGATGATGCTGCCGTCACCAGTAACAAGATTGCCTCAAGCGCTGTGGAAACACGGCATCTGGCCAATGAATCCGTGCACACCTCCAAGCTGGCGGATCAATCTGTCTCCACATCCAAGCTCAGGGAAGGGGCAGTCAGCGCCAGTAAGATTGAGTCCGGCGCCGTTGATGGAACTCACATCCAGAATCATTCCATTACCGGTCTTCACTTGGCTGATGGAGTTGTTGCCCGGAATCACCTGGAGCATGAGGTGATCGGATCTGATCAGTTGGCTGAGAGCACGGTCAGTGGGAAGCATATTCAGAAAGGCGCTATTACTACTGTCCACCTGGCGCAAGGCGCAATCGGGTCAGATCAAATCCGAACTGCCGCTGTGGGTAAGGATCAGATCGGGAGCCAAGAAATTCAATCTCGTCACATTAGCGATTTCAGCATTACAAACACAAAGCTGGCAAATCAGTCAGTAGGCACCGCAAAACTGGTGGAGCAATCTGTTACAGCATCAAAAATTGCCGACCAAAGTATTTTGTCCAGCAAGATTTCCGATGAAGCTATCCACACCCGCCATTTGGGTAAAGGGTCCGTCGATTCTGAACAGCTCGCTACCAAAGCAGTGCGTTCCCAACATATCGGTAATAGCGCTATCCAGAGCGAGCATATTACGGAAGGTAGTTTGCAGCCCCACCACTTTAACGATAATGCTGTCCATCCGGCTGCTATAGCGTCCCAAGCGATTACAGAGCGCCATTTGTCTGGTGGATCGGTTACCTCATTTCATCTTCAGACAGAATCTGTGACGGAAGATAAACTTTCACTAGGCTGTGTAACAAGCAGCAAGCTGGCAGCTGGTTCCGTCAACGGAGAAATCATTGCGAAGGAAGGCGTCAATTCCTCGAACATTGCGAAAGGAGCGATACGACAGGCACATCTTGCAGCAGGAAGTGTTGGCTCTGTATCTCTGCAGACCGGTGCGGTCGGTCAGGATCATCTTGCCATCGGCTCCGTTACAAGCAAGCATATCGCACCATCCTCCGTTGTATCGGATGCTATTGCTAACGGCTCGATAACGACAGAGAAGCTTGCACTGGGTGCCATTACGGACTCTTTCATCGCTCCTGGAGCTGTATTCCCGCAGCATCTGTCGGATCATGCGGTAACCTCGCTTAAGCTTTCCCCGGAAAGCGTGTCGACTGATAAATTAACCGACCTGGCGGTCACTACCGCCAAGCTGGCAGAAGGAAGCGTAAGCTCCTCTAAAATTAAAGAAAATGCAATTAAGGGCATTCATTTATCCGTTGAATCGGTATCGGCTGATGCCTTGCAAAAGAACTCTGTTACAACTGAGAAAATCGCTCCTCATTCGGTTTCTGCCCAGCATCTGGCACTCGAATCCATTCACGGAAAACATTTGACACAAGAATCCATCTACGGATATCATCTCAAAAAAAATATTATTACGCTGGATCATCTGTCCGACGAAGTTCGTTCTGTTGAAATTTTTGCAGACGAAAGCATACCTGGTCACAAGCTTCAGCCTGGGCTTATTATAGAGACTCATCTCAGTCCTTCGGCTGTATCTGAAGCCGTCATACAAGATAACGCGGTCAGCGGCAACAAAATCCAGAACGCCTCGATTTCCGCAGATCACTTGCAGTCTGGTATCATTCAGCCGAATCATCTCAGCGATAATGTTATCCACTCCCGCCACCTCCAGAACGGAGTTATCGGAGAAAGCCATATCGCTCCGGAGTCGGTAGGCCAGAATCATCTGCAGGATGAGGTGATAACCTCCAGACACATCATGGAAGGATCCGTCGGCTCCTCCCACATTCAATTGGAAGCTGTCAACCGCTCCCACATCGCAGAAGGCAGCATAGCCTCACATCATATTGATGATTCCGCTATAAAAGATCGTCATATTGCAGCTTCTTCCATCACGACTGAACATTTGCAAAGTCAATCCGTGTCCTACAATCACCTGCAGGAAGAGAGTGTAGGCTCCGATCATCTGCAGCTTGGTGTCGTACAGTCCCGCCATTTAGCAGAAGGAGCGGTTCTCCCCCATCATTTACAGGAGCGTAGCATCGCTTCCAGTCATATTGAAAAGGGCGCTATCACATCTGACCTCTTACAGAAAGGGAGTCTGACGGGTGACAAATTCGCAGCTCACAGCATACCGGGCAGCAAAATCGCCTCAGGTTCCCTCTCCGGCAAGCATCTTGTAGATGGCTCCATAGACTACCGTCATCTCACACCGGAAGCATTAGATTCCCTTGCCGTACAGGATGGCAGCATTAATGGGATCAAGATCGCGGACAGTTCCATCGACTGCCGTCATCTCACACCGGAAGCATTAGATTCCCTTGCCGTACAGGATGGTAGCATTAATGGGATCAAGATCGCGGACAGTTCCATCGACTACCGTCATCTCACGCCGGAGGCACTAGATTCCCTTGCCGTACAGGATGACAGCATTACGGGGAACAAGATCGCGGACAGTTCCATCGACTACCGTCATCTCACACCGGAGGCGCTAGACTCCCTTGCCGTACAAGATGACAGCATTACGGGGAACAAGATCGCGGACAGTTCCATCGACTACCGTCATCTCACGCCAGGGGCGCTAGACTCCCTCGCCGTACAAGATGACAGCATTACAGGAGCAAAAATTGCAGACGGTTCCATCGACTACCGTCATCTTACGCCGAAGGCACTCGATTCCCTT